>VXLT01000297.1 GCA_009841475.1 Gemmatimonadota bacterium | reverse complement strand
GAGACAGTCCCAGGACCACACCGCGCATCGCCGCGTCGGCCGCCCCCACCGCCCCGCCCACAAACCGCGTCACCCGCACCGCCGCGCGCCGGTACACCCAGTCCGCGTCCAGGTTCACCGACGGGATCTCGGCCGGGTAGATCTTCCACAGGTGGAAGGCCGCCACCGCCGCGATCGCGAAGCAGAGCAGCTGGAGTTGCGTGAGCATGTGGGTGTAGTCGTAGGCGCTGTAGTCCACGTCCCACGGGAGCAGGCCGTAGAGCAGGCCCGGCCGGATCCCGATCGCGAGGCACAGCGCCGCACCGATCCCCATCGCCACCAGCATGTTCACCGGAGGCTCACGGGTGCGGATTCCGGAGTCGTGCGCGAAGAAGGCGAAGTACGGGATCTTGATCCCGGCGTGCTCCACCACCCCCGCCGAGGCGAAGAGCATGACCGGCCAGATCCAGTACAGGTGCTCCTCGAGCAGCGCCGACATGATCATGCTCTTCGACACGAAGGCGTTGAAGAACGGCACCGCGGAGATGGAGAGCGCCCCGATGATGCACAGCCCCGCCGTGATGGGCATCGTCTTGTAGAGCCCGCCCAGCTCCGACGCCTTCGTCTTGCCGGTCATGTGCATGACCGCGCCCAGGGACATGAAGAGCAGGCCCTTGAAGAGGACGTCGTTGAAGGCGTGGGCGACGGCGCCGTTGATGGCCAGGGTGCTCCCGACCCCGATCCCGCAGACCATGAAGCCGATCTGGTTGATCATCGAGTAGCCCAGCGTGCGCCTCAGGTCGTTTTCGATGACGGCGTAGAAGATCGGGAAGCAGGCCATGACGGCGCCGATGTAGATGAGCGGGTCCGCGCCGGGGAAGGCCCGCGCCAGGGCGTAGACCGCCACTTTGGTGGTGAAGGCGCTCAGGAAGACGGTGCCGGTGGGGGTCGACTCGGGGTAGGCGTCGATCAGCCAGCTGTGCAGGAGGGGGAACGCGGCCTTGATCCCGATGGCGATGAAGACGAGCCAACCCGCGAGGCTCCCCAGCCCCATCTCGCCGAACGCGAGGCTGCCGGTCTCGGACCAGTGCACCATCGCGCCGGCCAGCAGCGTCACCCCCGAGACGACGTGGACCAGGAGGTAGCGCATCCCGGAACGCACCGCGACCCGGGTGCCCCGTGCCCAGATCAGGAAGACGGAGCTGATCGCGAGCAGCTCCCAGAAGATGAAGAGCGTGATGAAGTCACCCGCGAAGACGGCGCCCAGCGCGCTCCCCGCGTAGACGAGCGCCGCCGTGTGCTGCACGGTCGCGTTCTCGCCCCGGCCGAGGTGCAGCGAGTAGATGATCGAGATGAAGGCGCCGAGGTGGAAGAGGTAGCCGAACAGCAGGCCGAGCGAATCGGCGCGCACCGGGGTCAGGGTGAGGCCGAGCAGCCGGTACTGGACCTCGTAGCCCTCCTGGATGCCCCAGACGTTCAGCGCCCCGAGGATTGGGATGAGCACCAGGAAGGCCATCCGCACCTTGGGAACGTTGCGCAGGAAGGGGACAACCAGCGCGCCCGCAAAGAAGATCAGGAACGGAGGAATGCTACTCATCGCCGTAGTAGTCCTCCGAGCGCATCACGAGCCGCCTGAGCCCCTTCGCGATCAGGATCAGCAGCGCGATCCCGACGAAGCCGAAGACGGGGTAGAGGATCGGCCACTCCTCAAGCGGGTGGTGAACCACGCGCTCCTTGGCGAAGTCGGCGCCCAGAACGATCCCGCAGAGCACGAAGAACGCGATCAGGATCCGTCCCGCCCAGGGCGAAGGCACGCTGTTCGGCTTGTGCTCGCTCATTGTCCGGTCACCATGGTCATCAGCCGGTAGAACGGCTCGGGGTAGACGAAGAGCGCGATACAGGCCGAAGCGGTGACCGCAATCGCGGCTACGGACCAGCGGGGGGCGCCGTGGTGAGCGTGGTCGTCGTGCCCTGGCGCACCGGCGTGGGCGTGGGCGTCCGCGGGCCCGCCACCGGCGGCGTGGGCGTGGCCGTCCGCGGGGGCGTGGGTGCCGCCCGCCTCCTTCCCGAAGAACCCCCTCAGCGGAATCTCCAGCAGGTACGCCAGCGAGAGCAGCGAACTCAGCATCAGCACCGCCACCAGCCCGATCTGGCCGGCTTCCACCGAACCCACCCCCAGGAACCACTTGCTCCACGCCCCACCCGTCGGCGGCAGCCCCACGATCGACAGGGTGCCGATCAGGAAGGCGGCGAAGGTGACCGGCATCTGCCGGCCCAGCCCGTTCAGCTGGCTGACCTCCGACTTGTGGGCCGCCACCATGATCGCCCCGGCGCAGAAGAAGAGGGTGATCTTGCCGAAGGCGTGCATCGCGATGTGCATGCCGCTCCCGACGACGCCCAGGGCGTTCGCCAGCATCGCCCCCAGCACGACGTAAGACAGCTGGCTTACCGTCGAGTAGGCGAGCCGTGCCTTGAGGTTGTCCTTCGTGAAGGCCACCAGCGATCCGAGGATGATGGTCGCCGCCGCCGCCCACATCAGCCACAGCGACGCCCCCGTCTCGGCGACGAATTCGAAGCCGAAGATGTACACGGTCACCTTCAGCACCGCGAAGACCCCCGCCTTCACGACCGCCACGGCGTGGAGCAGCGCGCTCACCGGCGTGGGCGCGACCATCGCCGCGGGGAGCCAGCGGTGGAAGGGCATCACGGCGGCCTTGCCGATCCCGAAGACGAAGAGCGCGAGCAGGATCGGCACGAGCCCCGCGCCCACATTCCCCCGCAGAATCCCTCCGGGCTCGAAGTCGACCGTGCCCGCCACCGCGTACACCCAGATGATGCCCAGGAGCTGGAAGACGACCGAGGTCGAAAACAGGATGCCGAGGTACACCCGCCCCGCCCGCTTGGCCTTTTCGGTGCCCGCGTGAGTAACCAGCGGGAAGGTAGCGAGAGAGAGCACTTCGTAGAAGGCGAAGAGGGTGAAGAGGTTGCCTGCGAACGCCACCCCCATCACGGACGCGATCGCGAAGGCGAAGAAGAGGTAGAAGCGGGTCTGGTTCTTCTCGTGGTGCCCGCGCATGTAGCCGATCGAGTACGCGGTCGTGACGATCCACAGGAAGGACGCGATCAGCGCGAAGAGTACCCCGAGCGGTTCGGCCTCCAGCGCGATCCGGATCCCCGGCAACGGCTCGGCGAGCGTGACTTCGGGGCGGGCGCCGCCGCTCACCGCCTGGTAGATGCGCAGCACGATGGCGAAGAGGGCCCCGGCCGTGACAAGGCTCGCGGCCTCGCGCGCGTTGGGGTTCCGGCGCAGCAGGGCGATGAACACGGCCCCGGCGACCGGGACGGCCAGCGCCAGCAGCAGGAGCGTGGTCATGGCCCGATCCCCGCCATCAGCACCTCGGCCGCCTGCCGCGCGATCCCCACGGTGCGTCCGGCGTCGATGCCGAAGTACAGGTTGAGGGCCACCAGCGCCCAGGTGGGCCCGAGCAGCGTCCAGGGCGCCTCCCGCGTCGCCTCGTCACCCGGGAAGTCGCGGAAGTACGCAACCTCCACGACGCGCCAGATGTAGACCAGCGCGAGCAGCGAGGTCAGCAGCACGAGGATCGCGGCCCACCACCAGCCGCGCTCCAGTGCCCCCAGGATCAGGTACCACTTGCTCACGAAGCCGACCGTCAGCGGCACCCCCACCAGGCTCAGCCCGCCGGCCACGAAGGCCGCCATCGTCCACGGCATGCGCCGCCCCAGCCCCGCCACCGCGTTGATGTGCACCGACCCGATCCGGTACATCACGCACCCCATCGCCATGAAGAGCGCGCCCTTCATGAGCGCGTGGTTGAAGAGGTGCAGCAGCGTCGCGGTCAGCCCGGTTACGGTCGCGAAGGACAGCCCCAGGATCATGTACCCGATCTGCGCGACGGACGAGTACGCCAGCAGCCGCTTTACATTCACCTGGAAGATCGCCACCAGCGACATGCTCGCGATCGCGACCAGCGCCAGCGGCAGCAGCACCCGGTCCAGCGCCATCACGTCGAAGGAGAACGGCGCCCCGAAGACCGTCAGGAAGAAGCGCAGCAGCATGTACACCGCGACCTTGGTGGCGGTCGAGGCCATGAAGGCGGTGACCGCCGAGGGGGCATAGGTGTAGGCGTTGGGGAGCCAGAGGTGCAGCGGGAAGAGCGCCAGCTTGAGGCAGAACCCCACCGCCAGGAACCCGTAAGCCACCTTCACGGTGCGGGAATCCCACACTTCGGGGAGCAGCTGCGCGAGGTCCGCCATGTTGAGCGACCCGGTCATCACGTACAGCAGGCCGATCCCGATGACGATGAAGGTGGCCCCGACCGACCCCATGATCAGGTAGCGGAAGGCCGACGTGAGCGCGCGGCGGGCCTGGCCCAGCGCGATCAGCGCGTAGGCCGAGAGCGAGGAGATCTCCAGGAAGACGAAGACGTTGAACATGTCCCCGGTGATCGTGATCCCGAGCAGCCCCGACAGACACAGGAGGTAGGCGGCGTAGAAGAGGGGGATGCGCCCGGCCTCCACTTCGCGTTCGATGCTGGCCATCGAATACGGCGCCACCACCGCCCCGATCCCCGACACGATCACCAGCACCCAGGCGTTCACGATGTCCACCCGGTACTCGATCCCGATCGGCGGCACCCAGTCGCCGATGGCGTAGGAGAGCACGCCCTCCTGCGTCACCTGGCCGAGGAGCGCCAGCGCGATCGCCAGCGCGGCCCAGCTCGCGAACACGGCCAGTCCCCACGCCATCCGTCCGCGCTTGAGAAACAGGCAGAACGGCGCCGCCAGGAGCGGGACCACCACCTGGAGGATCGGGAGGTGCGCGGACACTACCCGGTGGCCTCGGTGCGGGCCTCGATGGCGTTGATCTCGTCCTCCTCGATGGTCCCGTACGCCTCCTTGATGCGGACGGCCAGCGCCAGCCCCACCGAGGTCGTGGCGATCCCGACCACGATCGCGGTCAGGATCAGCACGTGCGGCAGCGGGTTGGAGTAGAGGACATCGGTCTCCCCGTAGATCAGGATCGGCGGAGTTCCCCCGTTCACCTTCCCCATGCTGATGTACAACATGAAGACAGAGGTCTGAAATACATTCAGGCCAACAACTTTCTTGATCAGATTCCCCCGAGAAATCAGGATGTAGAACCCGACCATCATCAGGAAGATGACGA
Organism: Gemmatimonadota bacterium; assembly: GCA_009841475.1. Lineage (GTDB taxonomy): Bacteria > Gemmatimonadota > Gemmatimonadetes > Longimicrobiales > Gaopeijiaceae > Bin94. The sequence continues at coordinate 31,918 of VXLT01000297.1, read as the reverse complement.
CCCAGTAGTTGTAGTGGGAAACCAGGAGGTCGAGGCTCATTGCGTCCTCCCGCGGCGTCCGGCGAAGAGGTAGAAGACCGTTACCATCACGCCGAACACGGTGACGAGCACGCCCAGCTCCACCCCCAGGATCCCGTAGTGCTGTCCGGCGTGGCCCTCGGCCAGCGCGTCGTAGCCCAGGTAGTTGTGGCCCAGGACCATCGTCACCACGCCGACCCCGGCGAAGATGATCACGCCCAGCGCCGCGCACGCCCGCACGAACCGGGGCGTCACCACCTTCTGCACGGCTTCGAGCCCGTACACCAGCGCGAGCAGCGCGATCGCCGCGGCCAGGATCACCCCCGCCTGGAAGCCCCCGCCCGGGCTGTAGTCGCCGTGAAAGTGCACACACAGCCCGAAGGTGATGATGAACGGAGCCAGGACCTTGGCACCGACGCGCACGACCACCTCTCCCCTCATCCGCCGTCCCCCTTCCCTTCCGGCCGCGGCCTTCGGCCCAGGCGCCCTGCGAGGAGGATCATCACCCCCACCGCGGCCGCGAAGACCACCGTGGTCTCGCCCATCGTGTCGTAGCCGCGGTACGACGCCAGCACCGAGGTCACCACGTTGGGGATCTCGATCTCGTGATAGCTCTCGTCGATGTAGTGGTCGGCGACGTGGTGGTGAACGGGGTTGGCGGGGTCGCCGAATCCGGGCATGTCCATCGTCCCCCAGACCAGCAGCCCGCCGGTGACCAGCACCACGAACAGCGGCAGCAGCGGGGTGTGTCCGGGCTTGTTCTCCTGGTGCCCGCAAAGCGCCAGCGCGCCGAGGAAGAGGACGGTGGAGATCCCGGCGCCCACCGCCGCCTCCGTAAAGGCCACGTCGACCGCGTCCATCACGGTGAAGAGCCCGGCCGACAGCAGCGAATAGATCCCGGCCAGCATCACGACCGCGAACAGGTTGCGCACCCGCAGCAGAGCCAGCCCCGCGGCCGCAAGCAGCGTCAGCAGCACGATGTCGATGACGGTTACGATGTCGCACCCCCTTCTCTCTCGCCGGACTGCCCCGCGCTGAACGCCTCGCCAGGGGCGGGCTCGCGCGCACCGGACCCCTCCCCGGCCAGCGTAAACGGCCGCACGCCGCCCGAAAGCGCCGCCTTGGCCGTCGCGTGGGTGGCGATCGGACTGGTGAACCAGAGGAAGCCCAGGATGAGAAGCAGGCGCACCGGCACCGCGGCCAGATCACCCCCCCCGGCCAGCGTGTGGACGAGCAGCCCCGCCAGGATCAGGCCGGCCCCCATGGTGTCGGTCATGCCGGCGGCGTGCATGCGCGTGAAGACGTCCGGCAGCCGGACCATCCCGAGCGCGCCGGTCAGCAGGAAGAACGCGCCGGCCATCAACAACACCCAGGTCAGCGCGGTGACGGCCATCTCCATCAGTCCGCCTCGCCCCCGGGACGGGACGGCGCGCCCAGGTCGCCGTACTCGATGTACTTCAGCACCGCGATCGTCCCGATGAAGTTGATCAGCGCGTAGGCGATCGCGAGGTCCAGGAAGTCGGGGCGCCCGTTCAGGAAGCCGAGCACGGCGATCAGCACCACCGTCTTCGTGCCGATGTTGTTCAGCGCCAGCACGCGGTCGTACGCAGTGGGTCCGAGCAGGGCGCGGCACATCGCCAGCACCATCGCCACCAGCAGCGCGGCGGCGGTGACCGCGAACATCACTTCGGGTCCTTCCCTTCCAGCACCGCAACCCGCCGGTTCATGTCGTTCTCCTCCGACCCGTCGATCTCCGACTGCACGATCGCGTGCACCTCCATGTCGTCACCGGTGACCCCCGTGGTGACCGTGCCCGGCGTGAGCGTGATCGAGTTGGCGTAGATGAAGCGGCCGAGGTCGGTGGCCTGCGACGCCCGGAAGTGGACGATCGAGGGATCGAGGCGCATGCGCGGCGAAAGGATGATCCGCGCGACCCGCACATTCGACTTGAAGACCTCCCACACCAGCCAGGGCACATACGCGACCGCGCGCCCGAGCAGGTGCACGGGCATGGACTCGCGGTCGACCACGCCCATGCGCACCGATACCCACACCGCGACCGTGCAGGTGACGAGGCCGAAGACGATGAAGAGCGTCTCGAAGTGCCCGGACAGCAGCAGCCAGAGCGCGAACAGGATCCCCCAGAGCCAGAGTGCCCGGTTCAAGTCAGCGCGCTCCGTGAGCTGGCAGGCCGTGGAACAGGTCCCCGCTGCATTCGGTCAGCGATGCATCCACGGCCTGCTGGGGTCGAAGGTGATCTCGTCGGATCCTGCCGGTGGCGAATCTACCAGTTGGACTGGGCCCCGTCCACTATCTCCTGGACACACAGTTCGATCGCCTCCGCCCGCCCGACCTCCTCGGTCTCGCTCGCCTCCAGGTACTGGCCCATGCAGCGCACCTGCTGTTCCCAGAGTATGGTGTAGTTCTCGCGGTCGAGGATCTGCACCTCCGCCCTCAGCACCACCTGGCGCTGCAGCACCTGGACCGATTGGGACTGCTGCCCCCTCTGGTATAGCGGCGCCTGCAGTTCGTAGCCCTGGACCGTTCCGGAGACGACCGCGTCTGCGGCCTCCTCCCCCGCCAGGGTCAGTCCCAGCGCCCGGGGCAAATCCCTGAGCAGCGCCTCGTGGAGCTCCTGGGTGAGTTCGAAGCGGTTGGTGTCGTTCTCGAAGGGGACGATCGCGATGGTGCGAATGTGCGAGGGCAGGCCCGCGCCTGCGGTGAAGGAGTAGTTGCAGCTCGCCGCGGCGAGCGCCACGAGCGGCACGAGCCTGAAGAGGAACCGGCGCCGGCCGCGGGCGCCCCCTCTGCTACGGCTGGTTCGGATACCAGATATCGGGAGGGAACGAGTCCACATGGTCGATCGATACAAGGGTGAGTTTCAGTTCTCTGTAGCCTGGCAGATCGCGGTAGGTTGCCTCCCCCGGGAAGATCGTATCGCCTTCCCGGTCCGAGAGGAACACGGTTTCCACGACCGATCCCCGCTCCAGCCGTTCGGCGTTCACGACGGCGCGGTCGCGCAGCTGGAAGCGCACCAGGTCCCGGGACGGCAGCTCGTATTCGAGTTCCATCGTACCCCGGGTGATGCGTCCGTGCGCCATCCGGGCCCCGGCGCCGGGGCGGAAGACGCCGAATACGGCCCACATCAGCGGTGCCGGCGGCACGAGTTCGCTGGGGAGACTGGCGGGGATCCTCAGTTCGTCCTCGACCAGGGCCGCGGTCGCGACGGCCTCCCCGTTGTCGAGAAAGAGGTCCAGCCGCGCGCGGTACGGCGGTTCCACCCGCGCCACCCCGACCCCGCTGTCGCGAAAGTCGGGCTCCTGCGCACGCCAGCGGAACACGATCCGGCTCGGCTGCGCGACCCTCGTGGTGTACTCGATGAGCAGGGCCTCGGCCCGGAGATCGGTCCGCGCGGGCTGCGGGGTCTCGGGCGGGGGGGGCGGAGGCGCGGCGCAGGCTGCAACGAGGAGGATTCCCGGAAGGATCCCTACCCCGCGCAGGCGCGTTCCGGTACTTTCGGCTGTCATGCCTTCCAAGCCCGCCTTTCTTGTGTCCGATGTGCACCTCGGCGCGGTTCCCCCCGACACCGAAGAAGCATTCCGGCGCTGGCTGCTCCACGTCAAGGAATCGGGCAGCCGGCTAATCATCAACGGCGACCTCTTCGACTTCTGGTTCGAATACCGGCGGGTCGTGCTGGCCCGGCACGTGAGGGTGCTGGCCGCGCTCGCCGACCTCGTGGAGGGCGGTGTCCCGGTCCTCCTCATGGGCGGCAACCATGACTGGTGGGGGGGCAGCTACCTCCGGGACCGCATCGGCGTGGAATTCCACCAGCAACCGGTCCGGATCGAACTCGAGGGAAGGTCCGTCCTCCTCGCCCACGGGGACGGGCTGGGTGCGGGGGACCTGGGGTACCGGTACCTGCGGCTCGTCCTGCGCAACCCGTTCACGCGGTGGCTGTTTCGCTGGCTCCACCCCGACCTCGGCGCCTGGGTGGCCGAGCGCGTGTCCGGCACCAGGAAGGAACTGCGGGCCGGTCCGGGAACGCAGAACGAAGGCCGGTCCGGCTACCTGGCGGACTGGGCGTCCGATGTGCTCGCGGGGGACGCCACCATCGACATCGTGGCGGCGGGACACGCGCACGCGCCGCTCGTGCAGGAGGTTGCTCCCGGCCGCTTCTACGTCAATTCCGGCGACTGGGTGGTGCATCGCAGCTACGTGACGGTCACGGGCTCCGGCGCGCCGGTCCTCCACGAGTGGGCGGGATAGAGGTCCGTGCACGGACCCGCCCGGGCGGGCTGCCCGCGGCGCGGCGTGGCGGACGAACGGGCGCCGGACCCTCACCATCTGCCCAACGGCACGCGAAACGCGACTTCCACCGTCCCGGTCACGGGGTCGCCCTCGACCGTTAGCGGTTCCGGGAAGTCCCGCAGGTGCGTCGACACGAAGGCGTCAACGCCGGACAGGAGCAGGATGAAGACGCCCAGCGCGACCCAGTCTTCCCGCTGCTCCGCGCGGGCATCCACGAGGCCCCGGAAGCGGATGATTTCCGGGTGGCGCTCGAGTTGGGCCTCGACACTCTCGGGCTCCACCCCTTCGCGCAGCAGTCCGGCCGTGACCCGGTCCTCCCAGAGCGTGGCCTGCCGGCGCGCGACACCCAGGCGTCGGTGGCTCTTGTAGATCATCCAGCCGGTCAGCGACTCCCACCCGAAGTAGAAGGCGCCGCGCGTGACCGAACCCGTGGCCACATGACCCCATCCCGGGATGATCGCGCCGCGCAGGAATGCCCCCGATGGCGACAGGCCGGCCGGCACCGAGTCGGCGGCGGCGACGCTGTCGCCGGCCGGATCCGCGGCGGTGACCTGCGCGCGCGCCGGCCCGGCGGATCCGGCCAGCAGCCCCAGCGCGGCGGCACCCAGGACGGCCCCCGTGTAGCCGCGCCCGGAGAATCCGGTCCGCGGGCGGCTACGCATTCGCCGGTACCATCACGGGCAGCACCCGCGGCATGACGTTCACCCGGAGTTCCCGGGCCGGTTCCGGCGACAGCTCCCCATCCATCTCGAACCAGACGGGCTTTCCGTCGGTGCGCCCCAACCGGGCCTCCTCGATCCGGCACATCGTCAGCGGCTTCATTCCGGCGTGCGTCCCCCGGATGACCCTGGGGACCAGCGCCATGATGCGGAGCAGGCTCATGGCCGGCGCGTGAAAAAGGTCGAGTCTTCCGTCCGACGAGCGCGCACCCGGGTTGACCTTGAAGCCGCCTCCCATGGACGGGCCGACCGTGATGACGGAAAGAGTGGTCCGGCCCAGCAGCGTGCGGCCACCGCGTCCGACATCGATGCGCACCTCCGGCGCCCGGTAGGTTGCCAATGCGTAAAGGAGAGCGGCCAGGTACTGGGCCAGCCCCTTCAGCCGTGCAAAGCGGGCCCGGCAGCGCAACACGTCGACGTCCACCCCGACACCGAGCACGTTCACGAAAACGCTCTCTCCCCTGTCCCAGCGCACCCGCCCCACATCGAAATGCTTGACCGCGCCCTGCTCGAGGACACGGGCCACCGCAGCGGCGTTCCGCTCCGCGCCCACCATGCGAAAGAAGTCGTTGCCGGTTCCCGCCGGGAAGACGCACACCGGCGGCAGCACTCCCGGCCCTCCGGCCAGCAGACCGCCCACCACCTCGTGCACGGTTCCGTCACCCCCGACCACCACGACCCCCCGCACCCGGGCCTCGCGCGCCTCGGCTCCCAGTTCGGCCGCGTGCCCCGGCCGCTCGGTGTAGCGCGCCTCGCAGGGGAGCGAACGGGCGTCCAGCTCCTCCAGCAGCTCCAGCGCCGCCCCGCGCCCACGCCCTCCCGCGGCGGCCGGATTGATGATCACACGGACCTTCTTCGAGTTCATTAGAGGAAGATAAGGGAATCGGGCGCGGTGGCGGGGGCGTGTGGGAATCGAACCCACCCACCCGGGTCTTAGCCGGGCGCACTGGTTTTGAAGACCAGACGGAACACCAGTCCCGATCCGCCCCCCTGCGTCGCGGCCGCTTCGGCGTACTGCAGCCGCACGAACCCCGCTGAAGCCTACCCTTCCCCCTCCCCGCCGCCGGCGGACACGTTGTCACCGCCGCCTTCGTGGTGCAACTCCTCGTCCCTCCGGCGCTGCTCCACCAGGTCGAAGATCCTGGCCAGCTCGGTGCGCAGCCTGGCGAAGCGCCGGCGCAGGTCCGGGCGGCCCTGGAGCCTCAGAAAGAGCGAGGCGTCTTCCCTGACCTCGTTGGCGACCTCCACCCAGCGCAGCGTCGCATACCCGGAGGCCGGAGCCAGCGCCGCTCCCGTCAGCGCCAGCCAGGGACCTCCGATCGCGTAGCCGACGAGAATCCACAGCGCCCAGGCGGCGACAACCCCGCTCATCAGCGCGATCAGCTTGTGGGTGGCGGTGATCTCGTAGTCGGGCCGGGTGCGGCGAACCACAAAGCCGGGGAAGCGGGCGACGGGTGCCCACAGCAGGGCGCCCGCCAGCGCGAAGGGAAGCGCCAGGAGGAGGGGGATGACCCTCACCACCACATAGCGCGCCACCGGAGCGAAGGTGTACCGGGACGGCACGTCGCCCTCCCCCACCCGGAGCCGCTCACCGAGCTCGGCGTACTCCCCGACCTTGCGGCGCAGCGCGCGGAGCTCGCCCGGAGCGGTGCGGCGCAGCCATTCCACACCGGCCGCGAAGCGTTGCAGACGGGGGAAGCGTGTCCCGAGCCGCTCCCGCGTCCGCCACGGAACCTGGCGGCGCTGGCGGACATAGAGCTGCTCGGCCACTTCCACCAGCACCCTGTCCCGGTGATCGGTCAGGTTCAGCGTCTGGCCCCTCAGCCCGGCCTCGATCCGGGCGGTGAGCTCCCGCACGGCGGCCACCGGGTCCTGGCGGTACGTCTCCTTCAGGTCCGCGCACCCGAACGCCGTCCCGAACCGCACGGCGACCGCTGTGCGGGCGAGCTCCTTGCGCGAATAGGTGATCCCCACGGGGACGATCGACAGCCCCAGGCGCCAGCCGGCGGCCGCCTCCGCCTGCAGCGCGATCCTCGCGGCCCCGGTGCGCAGCGCGGCCAGCTGTGTGCCCGAGTGGCTCTTCCCCTCGGGGTAGATCTGGATGGCGCCGCCCTCCAGCAGCACATCGACGACCGCCCGGAACATCTCCACGTTGCGGTGCATCGCCTCCGGGTCGTCCTGCCGGCGGTACACGGGGATGCCCCCTATTGCGTGCAGCAGGGGACCGAGAATTCTCTGGTCGAAGAGGGGAGCCCGGCCGAGCGGACGCGTGAACCGTTCGCTGCACCGGTATACCAGCAGGGGATCGAGGAGGCTGTTCGGGTGGTTCGCCGTCACCACGAGAGGACCGTCCGGCAGCGGCGGTCCGTGCCGGTCCACGCGGTAGAACAGGGCGGCCGCCCCGCCCATGATACCCGTGATCAGCCTCGGGATCCGGTCCAATTCCCTCCCTCCTTTCCTGGCAGCTGGTGATTCCGGCCTGGCGGGCCCGCTTCGTCTGATCGCCCGCAACGCGTTATCTTGGCCAATTCTGACGGAAATGCGCCACCCGGCACAATGCCGGCGCCTTGTCCGGTGGCTCGCTGGAATCCAGTCATTCCCCCGCGCAGCGAGGAGCAATCGATGAGCCGAGCGTTGGACCCCGCCGGCGCCGCCCCGGGCGCGCAGGGGAGGTCGCCGGCTGTGGCGTCGCAGCAGCAGAGTGCGCCGGGCGGAACCGCCGGCAGGCCCGGATCCCTGCCCGGAGCCTCCGCGGAGCAGCGCAATCCCGGGATGCCGCTGGACCTGCACGCCGTGCGCGCGGTGCGGGTGAACCGGCCCGCGGCCGACCTGCGCGCCGCCACCCTGCCCCGCCGCCGGTCGGTGAAGCGGCAGTGGCAGGCCGGGTGGCTCCTGCGCGCGGTCACGATGATCGATCTCACCACCCTGGCCGGCGACGACACGCCGGGACGCGTGCAACGCCTGTGCGGGAAGGCGCGCAGGCCGGTCCGGGACGACCTCCTCGCCGGGCTGGGGGTATCGCCCGGCGAGATCACCGCCGCCGCGGTGTGTGTCTACCACGGCCTGGTGGGCACCGCCCGCGCGGCCCTGCGCGACACCCCCATCCCGGTCGCGGCCGTCTCCACCGGCTTCCCTGCGGGACTCTCGCCACTCGCCACCCGGATCCGCGAGATCGAGGAGTCGGTGGCCGCGGGAGCGGAGGAGATCGACGTGGTGATCACGCGCGGCTGCGTGCTGGCCGGCGACTGGGAGAGGCTGTACGACGAGGTGGCGGCGTTTCGCGCGGCCTGTGGGGACGCCGCCGTGAAGGTGATCCTCGGTACCGGCGAACTGGGGACGCTGGCCAACGTGAAGCGGGCGGCCCTCGTGGCGATGATGGCGGGAGCCGACTTCGTGAAGACCTCCACCGGCAAGGAGACGGTGAATGCCACGCTTCCCGTCGGGATCGTGCTGGCTCGCGCCATCCGGGAGTACTACCGCGCGACCGGAATCCGCGTCGGGCTCAAGGCCGCCGGTGGGCTGAAGACGGCCAGGGACGCCATCGCCTGGCTCATCCTGGTGAAGGAGGAGCTCGGCGACCGGTGGCTGGACCCGCACCTCTTCAGGATCGGCGCGAGCACCCTCCTGGCGGACATCGAGCGCCAGCTCGAGCACCACGTGACCGGGCGCTATTCGGCCTTTCACCGCCACTCCCTGGGCTGACGGCCATGACACGAGTCCGCGAAGCGTTCCTGAATCCCGGTTACGGGCCCGCCCCCGAGAGCGAGGCGCTCGCGATGGAGTGGCTGGGCGGGGGGGAGCGCGCCTTCGGGCACTACATCGGGGGACGCTGGACGGACGGGGGCGATCTCCACGCGACGCGCTGCCCCGCCGACGGCAGGCTGCTCGCCCGGTTTGCCTGGGGAACCGCCGCCGAGGTCGACCGCGCGGTCCGTGCGGCCGGGGATGCCCTGGCCCCATGGCAGGAGATCGGGGGCCATGAGCGGGCCCGCCACCTCTACCGCCTCGCCCGCCAGATCCAGAAGCGCTCCCGCCTCTTCGCGGTCGTCGAGTCGCTCGACAACGGGAAGACCATCCGCGAGGCGCGCGACCTCGATATCCCGCTCGCCGCCAGACACTTCTATCACCATGCGGGCTGGGCCCAGCTCGCAGTCACGGAGTTCTCCGGTTACGAGCCCGTCGGCGTGGTGGGACAGATCATCCCCTGGAACTTCCCCCTGCTCATGCTCGCCTGGAAGGTGGCGCCCGCGCTGGCCGCCGGGAACACCGTCGTCCTGAAGCCGGCAGAATACACCCCGCTCTCGGCCCTGCTGTTCGCCGAGGTGGCCGCCGAAACCGGGCTGCCCCCGGGGGTGCTGAACATCGTCACGGGGGCCGGCGACACCGGGGCGGCCGTCGTTCGGCACCCGGATGTGGCCAAGGTGGCCTTTACCGGCTCGACGGAGGTGGGCCGCGAGATCCGCCGCGAGACCGCCGGAACCGGCAAGCAGCTCTCGCTGGAGCTCGGCGGCAAGTCCCCCTTCGTCGTCTTCGACACCGCCGACATCGACGCCGCCGTCGAGGGGATCGTGGACGGGGTGTGGCTGAACCAGGGGCAGGTCTGCTGCGCGGGGTCGCGGCTGCTGGTCCAGGAGAACGTGGAGGACGAGATGCTGGCCCGCCTCCGCGCCCGGATGGAGAGCATCCGGGTCGGACATCCGCTGGACAAGTCGATGGACATGGGCGCGGTGGTGGACCAGCACCAGATGGACCGAATCCGGGGGTTCCTCGACGCCGGCGAGGCCGACGGCGCCGAGATCTGGCAGCCATCCGGCGAGGTGCCGAAGGACGGCTTCTTTCTGCCGCCCACCCTCTGCACCGGAGCGCCGGTCTCCAGTCCGATCGTCACCGAGGAGGTCTTCGGGCCGGTGCTGGTGAGCCTGACCTTCCGCACTCCGGCGGAAGCGGTGGCGCTGGCCAACGACACCCGCTACGGGCTGGCCGCCAGCGTCTGGACCGAGGACCTGAGCCTGGCGATGGACGTGGCGCCCGCGGTCAAGGCCGGCACGGTGTGGGTGAACTGCACCAACCGCTTCGACGCGGCCGCCGGCTTCGGGGGCTACCGGGAATCGGGTTTCGGACGCGAGGGCGGGAAGGAGGGGATGTGGGAGTACCTCAAGCCGGTGGCGCGGGAAGGCGCTGGCGGAGTGCCGGTGGCGGACCGGGCGGGAGTTCGGTTCGCGGGCGATGGGATGCCGGCACCGGACGGGGTTTCGGGCGATGGAGTGCCGATGCGGGACCGAGGTTCAGGCGATGGGATGCCGGAACGGGACCGGCCGCGCGGAGATGCGATCGACCGTACCCGGAAGCTCTGGATCGGCGGCAGGCAGCGGCGTCCCGACGGTGGCTACTCCCTGACGCAGCTGGGGCCGGACGGACTGCCCTGTGGCGAGACGCCCCGCGGCAACCGCAAGGACGTGCGCGACGCGGTCGAGGCGGCGGGGAAGGCGCGGGGCCCCTGGGCTGCGACGACCGCCTACCTGCGCGCCCAGATCCTGTACTTCGTGGCCGAGAACCTGGCGGCGCGCGGAGACGAATTCGCCGGGGCGCTGAGGGGCGCGGCCGGGATGACGAGGGAGGCCGCGCACGCCGAAGTGGACGCGGCCGTGCAGGCGCTCTTCACCTTCGCGGCCTGGGCGGACAAGCACGACGGCCGGGTGCATTCCACCCCGTTCCGCAACGTCACCTTCGCGATGAACGAGCCGGTGGGGACGGTGGCCATTCGGTGCGCGGAGGCTGCACCGCTGGCCGGGGTCGCGGGTTCGGTGGGCGCGGCGCTCAGCCAGGGGAATGTGGCGGTGGTGGTCGTGCCCGAGCGCTTCCCGCTCCCCGCGCTGGACCTGGTGCAGGTCCTGGAGACTTCGGACGTGCCGCCCGGAGCGGTGAACGTACTGGCGGGGATCCACGGCGAGGTCGTGCCGACGCTGGCCGCCCACGACGACGTGGACCAGCTCTGGGACTTCGTGGGCGACGATCTCTCCGGCGAAGCGGAACGCCTGTCCGCCGGGAACCTCAAGCGGGTCTGGGTGGACCGCGAGCGCGCCCTCGACTGGCTCGGCCTCTCCGGCGACGTCGGCGAGCTGCTGCTGCGCAGGGCAACCCGGGTCAAGAACATCTGGGTCCCCTACGGGGTCTGACGGGCCGTGGCGGTGGTCTGGGACCGAATGGAAGTGGCACTCCGCCTCTTCGATTCCCCCGAATAACCGCTTTCCCGCTCCGCTGGACGGCGCGCCTGGTTTCGTTTGTCAGCAACTCAGTTCCGCCAGCTTCGTCCTTGCCCGTTGCGCTGGAGCGAAGTCCTCGTCGGCGTGCTCCCACACGGTAAGCGCGCTCGTCAGGTGCTCCACCGCCGCCCCGATCTCCCCCCGCGTCTCCATCAGCAACGCCATCTCCAGGTGTGCGCGCGGATCGGCCGGAACCAGGCGCAACGCTTCCCGTAGCTCGGCTTCCGCTTCGTCCAGGGAGCCCGCGCGGCGTAGCGCGCGGCCCGCTGCACGGTGGAGTCCTGGCTCCGGCGAAAGGGCGATCGCGGCCCTGAAGCTCTCCGCCGCCCCTGCGTGGTCCCCTGCGACATCCCGGACAAACCCCAGGTCCCCCAAGAGGGTTGGCCTGACTCCCTGGATGTACTGCGCCTCCACTGCTTCCGACGCCTGCCGGTGTGCCTCGAGAGCGGCGTCCACGCCCTCCGCCGCGAGAGCGACGTGAATGGCCGCGCTTGCGACGGCGAGAGACAACGATGTCCGGAGCCCTGCCCGCAATTCCTCCAGGAGGACGACCGCCTCGTCAGTGCGGCCTGCTTCCAGGTAGACGAAGATGTCCCCGACCGCCATACCGAGCGGCGTCTCGAAGCCTGATTCCTCCTTCCTTCTCTCGATTCCCCGGATCGCGGCTGCCATCTCCCCACGCCGATGGTGATAGTGAGTGAGCCTCGACAGCCCCTCGGCTCGCTGCGCCGGAGTGCGGGCTTGCCGCAATGAACGCTCGTACCCGGCGCGGGCTTCTTCCAACCGTCCTACGTCCAGATCGAGGTCCGCGAGCCGCCTGGCGGGTTCCGGTGCCAGAGGTTCCAGGGCGATCGCCCGCTCCAGCACTTCACGCACGTCGTCGTACCGGCCGCGCCGATGGTGGTAGTCGGCCAGTCCATAGTATCCCGATACGTCTCCGGGGAACCGCTCCAAGTACTCGGTCCAGAGGGCTAGAGACTGGTCATGGTTGCCCAGGTTCTCGTGTGACCCGGCCATAACCAGGATTGGTCGTCCGTCCACGGGATCGAGTTGGCGGATCGTGGCGAGGGTCGCCAGAGCACCCTCGTGATCATCGTTCGCCAGTTGTATCCCCGCCAGGGCGCGTAGAGCCGTCAGGTCATTGGGGTACAGGCCAGTCCACATCCCCACCACCCGCCGCCATTTGTCCATTTCGCCAGTTTCCAGGTAGAACTCCGCCTTAATCGCGAAGCTGGAGCGCTCCGGCACTCGGTAGAGGTGCTCCATGGCTGCCACCAGCGGAGCCGTGGGGACGACCTCACTTTGCGCGGACCCTCGCAACACCAGGTACAGGGTGTACTGGGCGATGGTGAAGCTGGGATCGAGCGTTGTTGCGGTGGTCAGGTGTTCGGTGGCTCCCTCGGTATCCTGGTGCGCCCGATAGCGGTAGAACCCCTGGAAGAACGCCTCCACCGCAGCGGCGTTGTCGGAGAGCCGTCCGCGCACGGGCAAGTCCTCGGTGCCGTCGCGGGCGGGAATCTCCAATGCGTTCTTCACGGGTCCGGACATCTCGTCAACGAGTGCGAGCAGGTCGGTCCCTTCGTGGGACGTCTCCCCTGCGAGCGATCCCTTTCCTACTCGGTAAACCCTGAGGGTGACTTGGAAATGATCGTCGACCCGATCAATCTCGCCGACCGTCATGAACCCCGCGAACGACCCCTGTGCCAGTTCGCGCTTCAGCGCCAGTGGCGTTTCGGTGAGGTTCTCGAATCCCCGCTCCCTCAAGTACGACTCGGATCGATAGAAGGGGATCGGTACGAAGAACTCGTCCGCCAGGAGGTCGAGCCTGAGCGCTTCTGGAACCGCGTAGGACACCCACGCCTCGTCTTCTGCCATCCCGGGTCCGAGGTCCAGCGGAAAGAGCGCCACGGTCTTCGCAAACGCGGGGTTGGGTACCTGTCGCTCGATGGTTTCCCCGTCTTCCGTCTCCACGGTGACCGAGGTCGTGACCGAGCCCAGTTCCTCTCCCCGGAAGAGCGCCGCCAGAACGACCACGCACAGCACGAGATTGGCGGGAATCCCGACCTTTTCCGTCCGCGCCAGCCGGTCCCGTTCCCGCCCGGGCTTGCCGTGACACCAGGCCAGCATGAAGACGCTCGGCAGCACCATGAACAGCGTGACCATCACCAGGCGCGTCCATTGTGGCGAGAGCATGAACTCATCCACGGCGAAGGCCGTGAATTCGACCAGACCCCATGATGCACCGGCGTAGATGGCCAGAATGTGCGGCACGCGCCGTTGAACCAGGTCGCGTGGCAAGCTCGCCCATGACGGCAGCGGCGAGGGAGGACTTTCCCGCTCTTCCATCCCGATAGGCTAGATCCGCTGCTTGGACCGTGGCAAGCCGCAGCCTCGTCCAGTTACGTTGCAGATGACCCCAGACTACGAAAGCGAACCGGTTCCGACAGCCCGGTTCGCGCCCGCGTCCACAACCCTTCTCCCGCGACGTGTTGAACGAACTGTCATCGCCTCCCGAGCTTTCTCCGTCTACATTCCGTGGTCGATCCGATAACGGGAATCTCCGACCGATCAGACAACCACCCAACTCAAGCGATGGTGTCCCACTCAAGATGGAGTGGATGCCGCCTCCCGGCTGCTAAGTGAACCACCGCCCCACCCCGGGCGACGCCCGAACCATTGCCCGCCGGCTCTTCGGCGTGGACGGCGAGGCCGCCCCCCTGCCCGGTGAGTTCGACTGGAATTACCGCGTTCGCGGGTCCGCGGGAGACTTCGTGCTCAAGCTCGGCTCCCCCGGCCGCCGTCCCGTCTTCGAACTGATCACGACCGCGCTGATCCACCTGGAGGGCTCCGGCCCGGGTGTCCGCGTCCCGCGCGTGGTTCCGCCCGGGGGCGCCGCCCCCCGGTCCGCGATCGCGGAGGTTGCCGCCCCCCGGCCCACAATCGCGGAGGCCGACCTTCGCGGAGAGCCCATCATTGCGTGCGCCTGCACCTACATCGACGGGATCCCGCTGGCTGAACTGAGGCCCCGCTCAATGGCCGTACTCGAGTCGCTCGGCGCGCTGCTGGCCGAGCTGGATGCGGCGCTCACGGACTTCGACCACCCGGCGCTGGCCCGTGACTTCCCCTGGCGGATGGAAACCGCCGCCGGGACCGTGCGTGCACGCCTGGGGGATCTCGCCACCGGCCGCGACCTGGTCGCCGCGACGCTGGAACGCGCCGTGCGCCGCCTCGATCCCGTCCGCGGCGACCTGCCCTCCTCGACGATCCACAACGACGCCAACGACTACAACGTGATCGTGGTCCCCTCCCTCGAGGGAGCGCGGCTGGCCGGGCTCATCGATTTCGGCGATGTGGTGCGCGGCTGGCGGGTGGCCGAGATCGCCGTCGCGGCCACCTACGCCATGATGGGGCTGCCCGATCCGCTGGAGGCGGGGTGCGCGATCGTACGCGGCTACGCTTCCGTGGCCCCGGTGAGCGAGGCCGAATGCACGGCCATCGTCCCGATCGTGGCGCTGCGGCTCTGCCTTTCGGTCTGCGTGCAGGCCGCCGAGATGCGGCGCCAGCCGGACAACGCCTACCTCGCGGTGAGCCAGGAGCCTGCCTGGGAGCTCCTGGACACGCTGGCCCGGACCGACTGGAGGATCGCCGAATTCCGGATTCGCGAAGCGGCCGGCCTCCCGCCGAATCCCGGACTCGCGGCGGTCACCCCGCCAGGCCCGGCCGCTTCCGTGATGGCGCCGGATGTCCTCGCGCGCCCCCACACCATCGACCTTTCGGTGGGCAGCCCGGCGCTCCCCCACCCCGGCGACCTCCTCCCCGAGGGTGCGCTCGACCGCTGGGTGGTGGCCGAGATGGCCGCCCACGGGGCCACGGTGGGGGTGGGCCGCTACGGCGAGGCCCGGCTTCTCTACGACGCCCCCGACTTCCACGCACCGGGGAACGACGGCCCCGAGGCGCGCACCATCCACCTCGGCCTCGACCTCTTCGCACCCCCGGGCACCCCCGTCCACAGCCCCCTCGCGGGCGTAGTCGTCTCGGTCGCCGACAACGACCGGCCGCGCGACTACGGACCCACCGTCATCCTTCGGCACGAACCCGGCGCGGCGGGCCCCGGGAGCGAACCCGCCGCAGACGCCGCGAGTCCGCACCAGCCGGGCTTTCACACCCTCTACGGCCACCTCGACCACGCCACCCTCGCGCACCTCGAGCCCGGCCGCCACATCGCCGCCGGGGACGTGATCGGCTGGCTCGGCGGCGCCGACGTCAACGGGGGCTGGCCGCCCCACCTGCACTTCCAGGTCATCGCGCTGGACCCCCTCTGCGACGACGGCATCGAGGGCGCCGACCCCCACAACTTCCCCGGCGTGGCGCTTCAGCGGCTGCGCACGGTCTGGGAATCGGTGCTGCCCGACCCCTCCGCGCTCGCGGGCCTGCCCCCCGGCACCGTCACCGCGACCGGCACCGGCGACGATCCCTTCCTGCGAAAGCGCGATCTGGCGGCAAAGCGCAAGACGGTTCTCGGTTCGTCCCTCAGCCTGTCCTACGACGATCCGATCCACATGGTGCGCGGCCTGGGCGCCTACCTCTACGACAACGCCGCGCGCCGCTACCTGGACACCGTCAACAACGTCCCTCACGTCGGGCACGGGAACCGCCGGGTCGCCGAGGCGATCGCGCGCCAGTCCCGCCTCCTCAACACCAACACCCGCTACCTGCACGGCGAGATCGTCGCGCTCGCCGGCGAACTCCTGGCCCACTTCCCCGCTCCGCTCGAGGTCGTCTTCCTGGTCTGCTCGGGAAGCGAGGCGAACGAACTCGCCCTGCGGATGGCGCGCAATCACACCGGGAACGACGGAGTGGTCTGCCTGGAGGGCGGCTACCACGGCAACACCGGCGGGCTGGTCGAGGTGAGCCAGTACAAGTTCGACGGACCCGGGGGGCGCGGACCGAGCGGCCGTGTGGCGGTGGCCCCCATGCCCGACGTCTACCGGGGCCGCTACCGGCGCGGCGCAGGACTGACCGACGACGAGCTGGCCCGGCGCTACGCCGGCGATGTGGCCCGTGCAGCCCGCCGCCTCGACGCGCCCCGGACCGGCCCCGGCGTCGCGGCCTTCATCGCGGAACCGATCCTCAGCTGCGGCGGCCAGATCGAACCGCCTCCCGGCTACGTGGACGCCGCCTTCCGCCACATCCGGCGGGCGGGCGGGGTCTGCATCGCCGACGAAGTGCAGGTCGGGTTCGGCCGGGTCGGCGACGCCTTCTGGGGGTTCGAGCTGCAGGACGTCGTGCCCGACATCGTCACTCTGGGCAAGCCGATGGGGAACGGGCACCCGGTCGCCGCGGTGGTGACCACCCGCGAGATCGCGGACTCCTTCGCCAACGGCATGGAGTACTTCAGCACCTTCGGCGGCAACCCGGTCTCCTGCGCCGCGGCGCGGGCGGTGCTGGCCGAGATCCGGGACCGGGGGTTGCAGGAGCATGCGCGCACGGTCGGGGGCGCGCTGCTGCGGGGGCTGCGCGAGATCACATCGGACCATCCGATCGTGGGCGACGTGCGCGGGCGCGGACTCTTCCTGGGGATCGAGTTCGTGCGGGACCGCGCCTCCCGCGAGCCCTTCCCCGAGGCCTGCTCGTACCTCGTGAACCGGGCCCGCGAGATGGGCGTTCTGCTCAGCGTGGACGGACCCGCCCACAACGTGATCAAGATCAAGCCGCCCCTGGTCTTCGGCGAAGCGGAGGCCGGATTGCTGCTGGAAACGCTGGCGGCGGTGCTGAACGAGAGCGCGTTGGTGGGTTTCGTGCAGTAAGAAAGAGTTTTTAAGTTAAATTTTCTTTTCTTAATTCAAGGCTGGTGGAGCTGTGCGCCGGATGAGGCTGTGCCGGATGAGGCTGTGCCGGATGAGGCTGTGCCGGATGATGCCGAGCCCGATGATGCCGCGCCGGATGGGGCCGCCCGCTCAGGGATACAGCCGCCGCCGCGCCCATTCCCCCGCACCCTCGCGCTCGTAGACGACGCGGTCGTGCAGCCGCGCCCTCCCCTCCTGCCAGAACTCGATGGCCTCGGGGACGATGCGGAAGCCGGACCAGTTGGGCGGCCTGGGGACGTCGCCGTCCGCGAAGCGCGCTTCCAGCTCCCTCGTCCTCGCCTCCAGCACCGCCCGGCTCTCCAGCTCCCTGCTCTGGTCCGACGCCCAGGCCCCGATGCGGCTCTCGCGGGGGCGGCTGCCGAAGTAGGCGTCCGCCTCCTCCGGTGAAACCGGCTCGACCTGGCCACGGATCCTCACCTGGCGCCCGAGCGGCTGCCAGTAGAAGGTCATACCCGCCCTGGGGTGCGCCTCGAGCGCGCGGCCCTTTTGCGAGTCGAGGTTGGTGTAGAAGACGAACCCGCGCCCGTCGAAGTGCTTCAGCAGGACCATCCGGCCCTCGGGCGTGTCGTCCAGCCCCAGGGTGGACAGGCAGACCGCCTCGGCGAAAACGATCCCGGGCTCGGCCTCGGCGGCGGCGAACCAGCGCGCGAACTCGTCGAGAGGGTCGGCGGCGAGGTCCGCGAGCGCGAGGCCGGGCGGGTGCGAATCCCGGCTCATCGGTGCCCCGCCGGCGGGCGCGGATCGCGGGGGTGCGCGGGGCGCCACCTGCGGAGGGGCGGCGGGATCATCGCTGCCGGGCAGCTGGCCCGGCGTGGCCGAGCTGGTAGGCCAGCGATTCCTCGAGACCCTCGAAGTCGAAGCGGAAGCCGCTCCGCGAGGCCGCCTCCGGCAGCACCCGGGCGCCCTCCAGCAGCAGGGTCTTTCCCATCTCGCCGAACATGCCCTTCACCGCGAGCGACGGCACGGGCAGCAGCGTGGGGCGCTTGAGCACGCGTCCCAGGATCGTGGTGAAGGTGGCGTTAGGGACCGGATGGGGGGCGGTGGCGTTGACCGGTCCCCTGAGCGAGGGGGTGGTGATCGCGTGGAAGATGAGCCCCACGAGGTCGTCGTGATCGATCCAGCTCACGTACTGGCGCCCGGTTCCGAGGCGGCCGCCGATCCCCATCTTGAAGGGGAGCAGCATCGTGCCGAGGGCTCCCCCCGCCGGGCTGAGGACCAGCCCGGTGCGCAGCGTCACGACGCGGATCCCGGAGCGCCGCGCCGCGCCGGCCTCCGCCTCCCACTCACGGCAGAGGTCGGCCAGGAACCCCTTCCCCGGCCGGCTGTCCTCGGCAAGCCGTTCGGCTCCCCGGTCCCCGTAGAACCCGATCGCCGACGCCGAAACCAGTACCCGGGGCGGGCGGCGCAGGCCGTTCAGCGTCTCGACCAGCAGCCGCGTCCCCTCCACCCGGCTCCGCCAGATCCTTCGCTTCTTCGCCGGAGTCCACCGCTCGCCGGTCAGACTCTCCCCGGCCAGGTGCGCGACGGCGTCGACTCCCTCGAGCCGCTCCGCCTCGATGCGGCGCTCCATGGGGTCCCAGGCGATTTCACCCTTCTCCCGTTTGGGCTTGCGGCGCACGATCGGCAGAACCTCATGCCCCCCCGTTGTCAGGAAATGACGCAGCGCCGATCCGATGAAGCCGCTCCCGCCGGTGACCGCGACCTTCAGCCGGGGACCCTGGTACGCCCCGTGCCGCGCCAGGTCCTGCGCGAGCCGCCTGCCGCGGAAGGCGAAGAAGCGCCTGAGTTCGGTCTGGATGACGCCCCGCGCGAAGATCCGCCCCGCGGCTCCACCCGGCGGCCTCCACTCGATCCGCTCGCTGAGCAGTGTGGCGCCGCTCCCAGCGGGCTCGAACTCGTGGCTGTGTACCCACGACTCCATCGGGCCGGAGACCTGTTCGTCACGGAAGAGCCGCTCCGCCTCGAACGCGGTGTGGCGCACCTTCATCTCCAACGCGAGGGGACCCCGCTTCGCCCGCATCCGCACCACGCCTCCGTCGTCGATGCCGCCTTCGCGGGATACGACGCGCACGTCCTCCCACGGCGGCAGCAGCCGCTCCAGCGCGCCGGGCCGCATGTGCCAGCCGAAGACGTCCCCGACCGGGAACGGGATCTCGCACTCGTGAACGAAGGTCGGCATGTCCCTATCTACCCCGTTCCTCCCAGGAGATCCCCTCCACCGACGCCCGCAGCGCCGCCACTCCGGCCGCGGCGCCTCCAGCGTGCCCGAACACGGCGGAACCGGCCACCAGCACCGTCGCGCCGGCGGCTACCAGGGCGGGAGCCGTCTTCTCGCTCACGCCGCCGTCCACCTGCACCTCGACCTCCCCCGGGCGGCGCGCTTCGACGAGCGCCCTCGCGCGGGCCAGCTTGTCCAGCGACTGCGGAATGAAGGCCTGGCCGCCGAAACCGGGGTTCACGGTCATCACCAGGAGCAGATCGATCCCGTCCAGCACCTCCTCGATGGCGGACAGCGGGGTGGCCGGATTCAGCGCCACGCCCGCGCGCTTTCCCAGGGAGCGGATCCGCTCCAGGGTGCGGTGGAGGTGTCGCGCCGCCTCGGCGTGCACCGTGATCACGTCGGCGCCGGCACGGGCGAAGTCGGCGATATAGCGGTCGGGATCCTCGATCATGAGGTGCACGTCGACCGTGCGCCGGGTGACGCCCCGCACGGCCTCGGCGATCAGCGGACCGATGGTGATGTTCGGCACGAACCGTCCGTCCATCACGTCCACATGAATCCACTCCGCGCCCGCCTCGTCGACGGCCTTCACCTCCCGGCCCAGTTCGGCGAAGCGGCAGCTCAGCAGCGACGGTGCGATCCTGACCACGTTGGGCATCATGCACGCCCCATCCGGTATACCCCATCGGTCCCGGCGACCACCGCCTCGTCCGCCAGACCCAGGAACAGCCCCGATTCGACGACCCCCGCCCGGTGCATCAACCGGCTCTCCAGCCCCAGCGGGTCGTCGATTCCGTTGACAAACCTGCAGTCGACGATTAGCAATCCGTTATCGGTCACAAAGGCGTCGCCACTTTCTTCCCTCCTCAACCGCGGATCGGCCCCCAGAGCCTGCAACCACTTCCAATGGCTGTCGAATTCGAACGGAACGACTTCCACCGGCACGGGAGCCCGCACGCCGAGGCGATCCACAAGCTTGGCTTCGTCCACGACCGCCACAAAGCGATCCGACGCCTGGGCCACCATCTTTTCGCGCAGCAGCGCGCCGCCCAGCCCCTTGATGAGGTTGAGCTGCGGGTCGACCTCGTCAGCGCCGTCCACGGTGAGATCGAGAGGTGCCAGTTCGCTGAGGGTACCAAGTGGTATCCCCAGCCGGCGTGCAGCTTTCTCCGTGCGGATGGAGGTGGGGACGCCGACCACGTCGGCTAGTTCACCGCTCGCCAGACGGGCACCGAGGTGCCTGAGGAAATAGGCGACGGTCGAGCCGGTTCCCAGCCCCAGACGCATTCCCGAGGCCACATCCGTGGCCGCTTCACATCCCGCCGCGCTCTTGAGGTCTTCGACTGCGGATGGCACCAGGGGCGGTTCCGCGGGTTCAAGGGTTCTCTCGCCGTTCACGAGGTAGAATCTATGCCGTCAGGAATACAGTCACCAGTTGCACCCCCGGATCGCGCGTCCGGATCGCCGCGCGGGGAGATGGACGGTCCCGGGGCGCCGCACCGGAACGGGTGCCCGGGCGCGTCCGCGCGCTTTACACCCCGGCCGAATTGGCCATCTTCCCACGTCAGCCACGCTCAAGACGTTCCAATCCAACCCGGCGGAGCCAACCGCGCCCGAGGGGCACAGAATGCCATGATCATCGTAGCAGCGAAGGATATCACCCAGGATCAGCTCGACCACATCCGCGAGCGCGTGGAGGCGGTGGGCCTCCGCACGCACGTCTCGATCGGGGAGAGCCGCACCATTGTCGGATGCATCGGCGACGAGGCACGCCTGAGCCACGTCCCGCTGCTCTCCATCCCGGGGGTCGACTCGGTGCACCCCGTCATGCGGCCCTACAAGCTGGCCGCGCGGGACTTCGCCGCCGACCGGACCACCAGAGTGGCCGTGGGAGACCGGTTGTTCGGAGGCCGCGCCTGCCTCGTTGCGGCGGGTCCCTGCTCGGTCGAGGGCGCCTCCATGATGGCGGAGACCGGGCGCGCCGTTGCCGGGGAGGGAGCCGCGCTCCTTCGCGGGGGCGCGTTCAAGCCCCGAACGTCGCCCTACTCCTTCGACGGCCTCAAGGAGGACGGTCTGCGCATCCTGACCGAGGTGCGCGAGGAGACCGGTCTGCCGGTCGTCACCGAGGTGCTCGATCCCAGGCACGCCGAGCTGGTGGCGGGGTACGTCGACATGCTCCAGATCGGGACCCGCAACATGCAGAACTTCCCGCTGCTCAGGGAGGTCGGGCAGCTGCAGCGGCCGGTGCTGCTGAAGCGGGGCATGTCGGCGACGCTCAAGGATCTGCTCCTGGCGGCCGAATACGTGATGAGCCGCGGCAACATGCAGGTCGTGCTCTGCGAGAGGGGGATCCGGACCTTCGGGGGGGAGACGCGCAACACCTTCGACCTGGCCGCGATCCCGTGGCTGAAGATGGAGACCCACCTGCCGGTGATCGCCGACCCGTCCCACGCGGGCGGGCGCCGCGACCTGGTGGCTCCGCTGAGTTTCGCGGCGGTGGCGGCCGGGGCGGACGGACTGATCGTGGAGGTGCATCCGGACCCGGAGGCGGCGCTGTCGGATGGCGACCAGTCGCTCACCTTCGACGGGTTCGCGGCGCTTATGCGCGATCTCGGGGTCTTTGCGGAGGCGGCGGGGCGGACGCTGTAGCGCGCGCCACCGCCTCCTCCAGCGCCGCGAACTGGGCTGCCAGCGCCTCGGCGGAGGTGCCGCCCCGGACCGCGCGCGACTCCACCGATGACTTCGGGTCGAAGACCGCGAACACCTCCGGGCCGAAGTCCGGATGCACGGCCTGCATCTCTTCGAGGGTCAGCTCGCTCAGCTCCCGTCCCGATTCCTCGGCGGTGCGGACGAGCGCCCCCGCGAGGTCGTGGCTCTCGCGGAACGGCACCCCGCGACGCACCAGGTGGTCGGCCAGGTCGGTGGCCAGCATCTCGGGGCGCAGCGCCTCCTCGATCCTCGCCCGCACCAGCCTCATGCTCCGCACGGCGCCGGTCATCGCGGGCAGCACCACGGCCAGCGTGTCCACCGAGTCGAAGACGGCTTCCTTGTCCTCCTGCAGGTCCCGGTTGTAGCCCGCAGGCAGCCCCTTCAGCACCGTCAGCATCCTCGTCAGGTTGCCGACCAGCCT
Source organism: Gemmatimonadota bacterium (assembly GCA_009841475.1). GTDB lineage: Bacteria > Gemmatimonadota > Gemmatimonadetes > Longimicrobiales > Gaopeijiaceae > Bin94. The sequence goes on along the minus strand of VXLT01000297.1, from coordinate 9,392 downwards.
TCCGGACTTGCCCCGCGTGAGTTCGGCCACGTCGGGGTTCCGCTTCTGCGGCATCAGCGACGACCCCGTCGTGAACCCGTCCCCGAGCCGCACGAACCCGAACTCGGTGGCCGAGAAGAGGACCAGGTCCTCGGCGAGCTGGGAGAGGTGGACCCCGGTCATGGCGGCGCCGAAGACGAGGCGCGCGGCCCAGTCGCGGTCCCCTACCGCGTCCATCGAGTTCTCGGTGATGCGGCTGAAGCCGAGGTCGGCGGCGAGCGCGTCGCGGTCCACCTCGAAGGGGCATCCGGCCAGCGCCCCCGAGCCGAGGGGAAGAACGTCGCACTCGCGGAGCACCGCGCGCAGGTGTTCCAGATCCCGGACCAGGGGCCAGGCGCGCGACAGGAGCCAGTGCGCGGCCGGGACGGGCTGGGCCTGCTGGAGGTGGGTGTAGCCGGGCATCACGATCCCGGCCGTCTCGCGGGCTTTCGCGGTGATCGCCTCGATCAGGGCGGCCAGCTCCCCGCGCAGCCCCCGGATCGCATCCTTCCCCCAGAGTCGGAAGCCCGTAACCGCCTGGTCGTTGCGGGAGCGTCCGGAGTGGAGCTTCCCGCCCACCGGGCCGATCGTCTCGGTGAGAAGGCGCTCGACGACCGTATGGATGTCTTCGTCGGGGAAGGCTTCCGGTCCCGGCGCCGCCTCCAGCGTCGCGGCTACCCGGCGGAGTCCGTCGTCGATCCCGGCGGCCTCGGCGGCCGAGAGGATCCCCGCCCGCTCCAGCCCGCGGGCCCAGGCGCGGCTGCCCCGCACGTCCTGCCGCCAGAGGCGCCAGTCCACATCGAGGGAGCGGTTGAGCGCCTCCATTTCGCGGGAGAGCCCGCCCTCGAAGCGCCCTCCCCAGAGGGCGTGGCCGGTTCCCTCGCGCGGCGAATCCACCACGGCTACCCGTCCCCGTGCTGTCCGGCCGTTAGGGTCAGTGGCCCACCGGGGAAACCAGCCGCCGGGGCGTGCCCGCCGGGCCGCGGGCCGCGCCGCCGGGCCGCACACCCACCGCGCCGCTCGCATGCCCGTTCGACCGGGCCGTTTCCCGCGCGGCCTCCTCCTGCGCGGCGATCGCCCGCTGCGGGAGGCTGAACAGCTTCACGAAGCCGCTGGAGTCGGAGTGCTCGTACCCTTCCGAGGCGCCGAAGGAGGCGAGATCGAGGTCGTAGAGCGACGCCGGAGCCTGGCGCGCCACCACCGTTGCCTGCCCCTTGAAGAGGCGCAGCCGCACCGTCCCGGTTACGTGCTTCATCATCTTGTCGACCATGGCGTCCAGGGCCTCCCGTTCCGGGGTCCACCACAGGCCCTCGTACACGAGGTCGGCGTAGCGCGGGGCGAGAGTGTCCTTGAGGGCCAGGCAGCGGCGCGACAGCACGAGCTGCTCCAGCTCCTGGAGCGCGGCCAGCAGGATCGTGCCGCCGGGCGTTTCGTACACGCCCCGGGACTTGATCCCGACCACCCGGTCCTCGATCACGTCGGCGCGGCCCACACCGTGCTCCGAACCCATCCGGTTGAGCTCGACGAGGAGGTCCAGCGGCGACAGCGCGTGCCCATCGATGGTGACCGGGAAGCCACCCTCGAAACCGATCTCGATCTCGAGGGGCACGTCCGGGGCGTCCGCCGGATCGCGCGTCCAAACGAACACGCCGGACCCCGCAGCGTTGCCCGGGTCCTCGAGCGGTCCGCCCTCGTGGCTGATGTGCCAGAGGTTCTCGTCGCGGGAGTACAGCTTCTCGACGTCGATCCCCTCGAGCGAGATGCCGCGGGCTCGCGCGTAGTCCAGCGCGTCCTCCCGCGACCGGATGTCCCATTCCCTCCACGGCGCGATCACCCGCAGGTCCGGCGCCAGCGCGGCGAACGACACCTCGAAGCGGAGCTGGTCGTTGCCCTTGCCTGTGCATCCGTGAGCCAGCGCGTCGGCCCCGGTCCGGCGGGCCACCTCGACCATTCTGCGCGAAATCAAGGGCCGCGCCATGGCCGTTCCCAGCAAGTACTTGCGGCTGTACACGGCGCCCGCTCTCAGCACCGGCAACGCATAGTCCGCGACGAACTCCTCCTTCAGGTCCTCTCCGAAGAAGCCCGAAGCCCCCGTGGCAAAGGCCTTCCCGGCAAGCTTCTCGACCCCGCCGCGCTGTCCCACATCCGCCGCCATGCAGATGACATCGGCCTGGTAGTTTTCCCGCAGCCACGGAACGATCACCGTGGTGTCCAGACCCCCCGAGTATCCCAGCACGATCTTCATTGAAAATCCCGTTCCTGTTCAGTCTCCGTCTTCGGCCGGCACCCTGCCGGGTTGCGGGCCGGAGCGCAAGGTCCGTACGTCTCCCGCCAAGGCCGTACGGTAACTGTCCAACACCTTGCGCTCCGGGTCCCTGAACAACCCGGCCGCTCCGGGGAGCGCCCGGTTTTCTGAGTGTGAATGAAGGATAATGCAACAACAATGAAATAATATGCGTTTATCTTTCCGGCGTCAAGTGTTTCTCATCCGGCAACACGCCGATTGGAATCTCCGCTCGTACGACGCGGGGCGTTCAGGCCTTCCCGGCCAGCTCCCCCAGTGCGCGGGCCACAGCCTCCGCCGTGCCCGCATCCCTCAGGATGAGAAGCACGGTGTCGTCGCCGGCGATGGTACCGGCCAGCCCCTCGTACTCCTCCCAGTCGATCCCCGACGCCACCGTCTGCGCGGCGCCGTTCAGCGTGCGCACGATGGCCAGGTTGCCCACCGTTTCCACCGACACGAAGAGGGTCGGCAGGATGGAGTCGAGCGGTGGAACATGGTCCCACTCCTCCGGGAGCGTGTAGTGCGGCCTGCCGTTGGCCCCGGTCACCTTCACGAGCCGCAGATCGCGGATGTCCCGTGACAGGGTGGGCTGCGTAACGGGGAACCCCGCTTCGGCGAGAAGCTCGCGGAGGGCCTCCTGGTGCGGCACCCGGTGCTCCCTGATGATCTCCAGCAGCGCGTTCTGGCGCTGCCGCTTTCCGCCCGATGTCACTGCGCGCCGCCCCTTTCTCACCGCTGCGTCAGAAGTCGTACCGCACCCGGAGCAGCAGCATCCTGCCGATCTCGGGCGCACCCACGAACTCCCGGTGCCTGTTGTTCCCGAAGAAGTCGTAGTCGCTGTTCCTTTGCCTCGAGAGGATGTTGGTCGCGGTCAGAGAAACATGGGCGGCGGGCTGGAAGGGGAGCCTGTAGCCGATCGAGGCGTCGACGACCTGGTAGGGGTCCACCTCGCCCAGGTAGACCCCCGAGTTCATCGGGAAGCCCGCGTTGAAGCGCACGCGCGCACCCAGCGTGTAGCCCGCGGCCTGATCATCGACGGTCAGGCCGAACGAACCCTTGTGATTCGGCGCGTTCAGCGCGATGTCCTGCGATCCGATGCAGCTGCCGTCCTCCTCGAAGTCGAAGCAGTCCTCGCTCTGGAAGGAGTAGCTGCCGTCCAGCTGAACCTTGTCGGTGACCAGGAAGCGGCCCGCGAGGTCGGCACCCCAGTAGCTCACCTCCCCGTAGTTCCTGTAGGTGACCAGGAGATCGGGTGAGCTGGCGCCGTCAGGGCCGATGGTGCCCAGCGGCACGCTGGCGACCTGCGTGACCAGTGCGGCAACCTGTTCCTGCGTGACCAGCCCGCCCTGAATCAGCGGCGCCAGGCGGTTGAGGACGAAGGCCAGTGCACTCTGCGGCTCCAGGAAGACATTCGGGGTAATGGTGCGCAACGGGCCGACGAAGTTCTCGACCGTGGTCGAGTAGACATCCGCGGAAAGGAGGAACCGGTCCCCGATCAGGCCCTTGTACCCCACCTCGTAGGTGTTGTTGATGGTCGGCACCAGCGCCGGGACTTCGGCCAGGGCCGAGGTGACCGGTTCGAAGGCCTGGGTCGCCGTATTGAGGATTCCCACGAAGGTGCCGATCTCCGGGTCGGCCGGATGGGCTCCCGGACTCTTGAGCAGAGGGGCGACCAGGCCCAGCACCGGGTCCGCGCCGGCCAGGGCATCCACCAGCGCGTCCCAGAGGAGCGCGGCGTTCGCGGGGATCGCGCCCTGTGCCACCGGCGTATGCATGCAATAGGACATGAAACCGCCCGGACAGGCCTGGCTGAAGGCGTACCCGCCCTGCGGCACACCACGCGCCCGGACGGGGTATTGGACCCCCAGGGGCGCGAGTGCGCCGCCCAGGATGTCCCGGTTGGCGATGATGTCGAGGAAGAGGTTCGTGCTGCTGGGCGTGGCGAAGGCCCGGTTGTAGGTCAGCCGGAAGGACTGCTCCTCGGCCGGGGAGAAGACCAGCGCCGCGCGCGGCGAGACGTTGGGATCCGTGAGACGGCTGTGGTCGTCCACGCGGATGGCGGTGACCAGATCGAGGTTGTCGAGGAGGGACGTCTCCGAATGCAGATAGGCGCCGACCTCGGAGATGATGTCGTCGTCCTCGTTGGCCCCGAAGATCGTGCCGCCGCTCTTCGGCTCGGTGCGCTGCCAGTCCACTCCGTAGGTGAAGCTCTGGCGCGAGCCCAGATCGAAGCCGTACTGGAACTGGAAGGCCATGGTCGTGGACTGGTCGACCACCGGGTCGCCCGTGCGGAGGCCGAAGGTGCCCTCCCCGGGATCGGTGGCGCCCACGTCGGAACCGGAGTTCGTGAGGTTCAGGAAGGCCTGGGCGAACAGCCGACCCTTGGAGAACCGGGACTGGAGGTAGTTGTACCCCCAGTTTTTCACCTGGAAGGCGCCGATTCCGGTCATGTCGATGCCGGTCAGGAGGGTGGAGGTTCCTCCGTTCAGCACGAGGTCGGCGTCACCGGCGAAGCGGAAATCGAGGCGGGCGTCGGCGGAATACCGCTGGGCCAGATTGTCCCGCACGCAGATGGCGCAGCCGGCGGCGCGAGCCTTCGCTTCCTCCTCATCGTCGTACTCCCAGTCGTTGCCGCGCATGTACTGGGCCGAGACCTTGAAGCCGAAGTTCTCGCTCGGCGCGTGGGCCGTGCGGAATTGCCCGTGGAAGAGCGACCGCTCGCCTCCCGCGAGCGAGATGCTGCTCCCCTGCCTGTCGAGCGGCGACGAGGTGATGAGGTGCATGACGCCGTTCGAGGCGTTGGGCCCGTAGAGCGCCGCCCCCGGCCCAAGGGACACCTCGATGCGGTCGAGATCGAGGTCGTTGGTCGGGAACATGTTGTATGCGTTGAACCGGAGCGACGGGACGCGCGCATAGCGGTTGTCGATGATCGCGAGCAGGGCGCCCGAGAACACGTTGTTGAACCCGCGCGACACGACCGTTCCCTGGTTGATGCCGGTCTGGGCCGCGTCGACTCCCGGCAGGGATCTGACGTGATCGGCGACCGTGGTGGCGGCCCTGCGGGCGACCTCCTGCGAAGATACGGTCGAGATCGACGCGGGGGCCTCCAGCGCCTTTTCCTGGCGTCGCGAGGCGGTAACCACCACGGGGTTGAGCGCCAGCGCCTGGGAACGGACCGAGATCGTTACCTCCGTCTCATCGCCGGCGTTGACCATAACTCCGTCAATTCGCGTCGTCTCGTAGCCGATAAGCGTCACCACAAGCGAGTACGTGCCCGGCTCCACCGTTACCGTGAAGCGTCCCTGAGCATTCGTCCCCTGCGTGACTTCCTGTCCGAGCACCGCCACCGCGGCGCTCGCCAGCGGGTCGCCCGACTCGGCATCCGTCACCCTTCCGGTTATGGTTCCCTGTTGTCCCTGGACGGGGACAGAGCAGACAATCGCGAAGGCGAACGCGGCAAAGCTTGATCCGAAGCGCATGAGATTTCCATCCTCGCGTGTGGGTGCGCGCCACCCTTTCGAACCGGGGCGCAGGAATTTATGATCAACATAATAGGCACGCCGAATCGGTGAACGCAACGTGCCCGCCCATCCCATGAACGCACTGCTGACGGCGGAGGACTTCGCTTCCGCGAGACGGCGGGTTGCCCCGGCGATCCACCGCACCCCGCTGCTGTCGTTCCGGACGCTGGGGCGCGAGTCGGGAACCCGTCCCCACCTGAAGTGCGAGAACCTGCAGAAGACGGGATCCTTCAAGGTGCGCGGGGCGCTGAACGCGATCGCGTCGCTGGGTCCCGCCGAGCGGGCACGGGGCGTGATCACCGTCTCCGCCGGGAACCACGCACAGGCCGTGGCGTGGGCCGCCGGGCGGGCGGGAGCGCGGGCGGTGGTCGTCATGCCGGAGCGGGCGTCGAGGACCAAGGTGGCGGCGGCCGAGGCCTACGGCGCGCAGGTGGTGTTGCACGGGGACGCGTCGGAGGCGTTCGCGGAGGCGCATCGCCGGACAGCGGCCGAGGACCTGGTGTTTCTCCATCCCTTCGACGCGCCCGAGGTGGTCGCGGGCCACGGGTCGACGGGACTGGAGATCGCTGAAGACGTGCCCGGCCCGGGCGTGATCGTGGTCCCGGTGGGAGGTGGGGGGCAGATCGCCGGGATCGCGGGCGCGCTGGCCGGTGCGGGGCGGCTGGCCGGAGGGTCCCGAATGCGCGTCTTCGGGGTGGAGCCCGTGGGGGCACCGTCGATGCGGCGGAGCCTGGACGAGGGGCGGGCCGCCCGGCTGGACCGGACCGAAACGATCGCCGACGGGCTTGCCCCTCCGATGGCCGGCGAGCTTGCCTACAGGTATGTGGCCGGCCATGTGGAGGATGTGGTGCTGGTCTCCGATGACGAGATCCTCGCGGCGATGAGGCTGCTCGCCACCCGTGCCAAGCTCGTCGCCGAGCCCTCGGGAGCCGCGGCGGTCGCGGCGCTGATGTGCGGCCGTGTTCCCGTGAGGGCCGGCGAGACCGTGGTGGCTGTGGTGACCGGGGGAAACGTGGACGGGGGGATGATGGCGCGCGCGCTGCGGGAAGGGACGCCGTGGCCCTGATCCGGATCGAGGGGGCCGTCAAGCGCTACGGTGCCGCGGTGGCGCTCGACGGGGTCTCTCTGAGTGTCGCGCCGGGCGACTGTCTGGGGCTGGTCGGCGAGAGCGGCTCGGGCAAGACGACCCTGCTCAGGGCCATCAACAGGCTCACCGACCTGGACGCGGGACGCGTGCTGGTGCGCGGCGATCCCGTCGAGTCGCTCGACCCGGTTCGCCTGCGCCGGTCGATCGGGTACGTGCAACAGGACGGCGGGCTCATCCCGCACTGGACCTGCCTGGCCAACGCCTCCCTGGTGCCGGGCCTGCTCGGACGGGAGGAGGCCCGGGAACATGGCCGGCGCGCCCTGGACGCCGCCGGCCTGGATCCGGATACCTTCGCGGACCGCTACCCGCGTGAACTTTCGGGCGGCCAGCGCCAACGGGTTGCCATCGCTCGGGCAATCGCGGCCGGTCCCGACATCCTGCTCATGGACGAGCCGTTTGGAGCGCTCGACGCGATCACCCGCCGCGAGGCGCAGAAAACCTTCATCCAGCTGCGGCGGGCGGGCGGCGTGACCGCGGTGTTCGTGACCCACGATCTGGCGGAGGCGATGCTGGTGGCCACCGACGTCGCGGTGATGCGGGCCGGCAGAGTCGCATTTCAGGCGCCTGCGGAGGAACTGGCCGGAAGCGCCACCGGTTACGCCGCCGAGCTGCTGGAGAAGGCGGGGGTGGCGGTGTGATCGTGTTGCGCAGGTACGGGGTTCTGGCGCTCGCCGCGCTCTTCCCGGCCGTCGCCGCGCCCACGCACGCTCAGAACCCGCAGCGCCCCATCGTAGTCACGTCGAAGACGTTCGCCGAATCCTACCTGCTCGCGGAGGTCTTCGCCCAGGTTCTCGAGGCCCATGGCCACGCGGTGGACCGCCGTCCGGGGCTCGGCATGACCGAACTCCTGATGCAGGCCATTGTCGGCGGTGACATCGACGTCTACCCGGAGTACACCGGCACCGGGCTTGCGGCTGTCCTGCAGGAGACGGCCACCGGGGGCTCAGTCGAGGTCTTCAACCGCGTCAGCCAAGTGTTCGAGGCGCGCTGGGGACTTCACTGGCTCCCGCCTCTTGGCTTCGAGAACACCTACGCCATGGCGATGCGCCGGGAGGTGGCCGATTCCCTCGGCGTCCGCACCCTGTCCGGGCTTGCGGCGATGGCACCGGAACTCGCAGGCGGGTTTTCACCCGATTTCATGGGCCGGGCCGACGGGCTGGACGGACTGGCGACCGCCTACGGCATCGAGTTTCGTGAAACACGCAGCCTCCTCCAGGCGGTCAAGTACCAGGCACTCGAGGAGGGCCAGGTCGACGTGATCGACGCCTACTCGACCGACGGCGCCATCTCCCGCTACGACCTCACGGTCCTCGCCGACGACCGCGGCTTCTTTCCGCCCTACGACGCCGCGCCGCTGTTGAGCGCCACCTTCCATGCGGAGCGTCCGGACGCGGTGCTCGCCCTGAACAGCCTGTCCGGGCGGATCGGTGTCGACGCCGTGCGGCGGGCCAACGAGCGGATCGAGGTCGAGGGCAGGCCCGTCGCCGAGGCGGCGGCGGCGCTTCTGGCCGAGATCGGGCTGGGTTCGGGCCTGCCCGGGACGGAGCTCGACGAGGGGGAGGCCGGTAGAGAGAGAAACGCCGCGCCGACCCTCCTGGCGCTGCCGCGGCACATGTGGGACAACCGGAGCGAGCTCGGCCGCCAGGTCACCCGCCATCTCCTCCTGGTGCTCGCCTCGCTCGGCGCGGCGATCCTGGTGGCGCTTCCGGCAGGCGTTGCGCTGGAGCGGCGCCGCGCCCTGGCCGGGTCCGCCCTGCGGGTGGCGGGGGTGCTGCAGACCATCCCGAGCATCGCGCTCCTCGCCTTCATGATCCCCGTGCTCGGGATCGGGGTGGCTCCGGCGGTGGCGGCGCTCTTCCTGTACTCGCTCCTCCCGATCCTGCGCAATACCTACACGGGAGTCATCGAGGCCGCGCCCGAGGCGGTGGGGGCGGGGCGCGCGCTGGGGATGACGGAGTGGCAGCTGCTGCACCGCATCCGGCTCCCGCTGGCCGCGCCGGTGATCATGGCGGGCGTGCGGACCGCTGCAGTCATCAACGTGGGGACGGCGACGCTGGCGGCGTTCATTGGCGCGGGTGGGCTGGGCGACCCCATCGTGGCCGGGCTGTCCCTCTCCGACCCGGTGATGATCCTCTCGGGTGCCGTTCCCGCCGCCGGGCTCGCGCTGGTGGTGGACTGGGGACTGGCGGGCGCGGAAGCCGTGGTCGCGCCCAGGGGGGTGGCGGAGGGGCGGCGGTAGCTCCAGGTTCACTATCGTCCGAACAGCCGGCAGGCCGTGGATAGTCCCGCTGCGCTCGGCCGGCGAGGCATCCGGTCTGTCCGGCCGCGGCGCTCACGCTCTCGTACTGTCATGAGAACATTACATAATGGAGTTGCCCCGCTTTGGCGGACACCTTTTCGTTGGGACCAACCAAGGAGGTGA
>VXLT01000327.1 GCA_009841475.1 Gemmatimonadota bacterium | reverse complement strand
CCCCACCCCCGAGGAATCCCGCCGCCTCCTCGACCTTGTCGCCCGCGCCGCCCGCCTTCTCCAGGCCTTCCGCGAGCACGGCCACCAGGCGGCCCGCATCGATCCGCTCGGGAGCGAGCCCCCCGGGCATCCCCAACTCGACCCCGCATACTTCGGCACCACCATGGCGGAGCTGGAGGAGATCCCCACCTCGGTGCTCTTCCCCGAGGGCGGCGACCAGCCCTTCGCCTACACGCTCGACCGCCTGAAGGCCACCTACAGCGGCGACCTCGGCTACGAATTCGAGCACCTCGAGGACCCCGAGAAGGTCGCGTGGCTGTGGGACCAGGTGGAGCGCGGCACCCACTTCGCGGGATACACCGACGAAGACCGCGTGCGGACGCTCGACCGGCTCACGCAGGTGGAGGGGCTGGAGCAGTTCCTGCACCGCGCCTACCTGGGGCAGAAGCGCTTTTCGATCGAGGGGATCGATATGATGGTCCCGATGCTCGACGAGGCGATCGAGCTCGCGGCGGCGGGCGGCGCGACCGAAATCGCCATCGGGATGGCGCACCGGGGCCGACTCAACGTGCTGACGCACATCATGGGGGTCAGCTACGCCGAGATCCTGGCCGAGTTCGAGGGGGGTGCGGCGCCCGGGAGCGCGCTCTGGGTGCCCGACCCCGGCACCGGGGACGTGAAGTACCATCACGGTGCCGCAGGGGACTACCCGCTCCGCTCGGGGAAGACCGTCCGGGTCACTCTGGCCCCCAATCCCAGCCACCTGGAGTTCGTGAATCCGGTGATTCTGGGGATGGCGCGCACGCAGCAGTACGGGGAACGTGGCGGGAGCACCGGGCGGGACGGCGGCAACGGGCCCGGGGGCGGGACCCGGAACGGCGCCGGCACGAGGCGCGACCCCGCCCTCGTCGTGCCGATCCTGATCCACGGGGACGCCGCGTTTGCCGCCGAGGGCGTCGTCGCCGAAACCCTCAACCTAGCCCGCCTGCAGGGCTACGAGGTGGGCGGCAGCATCCACATCATCGGCAACAACCAGGTGGGCTTCACGACCAACCCGGGCGACGGCCGATCCACGCGCTACGCGAGCGATCTCGCCAAGGGGTACGACATCCCGGTGATTCACGCCAACGCGGACGCCCCCGAGGAATGCCTCGCGGCGATGCGGCTCGCGATGGCCTACCGGGCACGCTTCCACGCCGACGCGGTCATCGACCTGATGGGCTACCGGCGCCACGGCCACAACGAAGCCGACGAGCCCGGCTACACCCAGCCCGTCCTCTACAAGTGGATCACCACGCACCCGACTGCGCGGATGCAGTGGGCGGCGGAGCTGGTGGGACGCGGTCTGGTCACGCGGGCGGAGGTCGACGAGAGGGTCAGCGCGCTGTCGAACGAACTTCGGGCGGTGAAGGATGGCCGGGTGCAGGAGGAGAGCAAGTCCCCCCCGCCCTGGACCGTGCCGAGCTACACCGCGGTGGGCCAGGACTTCCAGATGGACACCGGCGTTCCCCTCGAACGGCTGGAACGCATCAACGAGACGCTGCTTACGGTTCCGGACGGGTTTACGCTGCACCCCAAGCTCTCCCGCCAGCTCTCCCGGCGCGGCAAGGACTTCGGAGCTGACTTCCGATTGGCATGGGGGCATGCCGAGGCGCTGGGCATCGGGTCGCTTCTCGAAGATAGAGTCCCGGTGCGGCTCACGGGCCAGGATTCTGAACGCGGCACCTTCAGCCAGCGCCATCTCGTCCTGAATGACGCCAGGACCGGAGAGCGGCACTCCCCCCTGGAGCACGTCTCCGATACCCGTTTCGAAATCTACAATTCGCCACTGACCGAGGCGGCCACGATCGGTTTCGAGTACGGGGTGACCGTCGCGGCCGACCGCGATCTCGTTCTCTGGGAGGCCCAGTTCGGCGACTTCGTCAACGTCGCGCAGGTGATGATCGACCAGTTCCTCTCGGCGGGATGGTCGAAGTGGGGACAGCGTTCCCGCCTCACGCTGCTGCTCCCGCACGGGTACGAGGGCCAGGGGCCGGAGCACTCCAGCGCGCGCCTGGAGCGCTTCCTGCAGCTCTGCGCCGAGGACAACATGCGGGTCGTGTACCCTACGACCCCGGCCCAGTACTTCCACCTGCTGCGCCTGCAGGCCTTCAGCGAGCCGGAGCGTCCGCTGATCGTGATGTCGCCGAAGAGTCTGCTGCGGCACCCGAAAGCGACTTCGCCGGTGAGTGACCTGGTCGAGGGTGGTTTCCGGAAGGTGATCGACGACCCCGCGATCGAGGGCGCGGAGGATGCGGCGGGGGTGCGGCGGCTGGTTCTGTGCTCGGGCAAGGTCTACTACGACCTCGCGGGTGCGGAGGAGCGCGCCGCCGCCACGGACACCGCGATCGTGCGCGTCGAGACGCTGTACCCCTTCCCGGCCGAGGAGATCCAGGCCCTGGAGGGACGCTACCCGAATGCGGAAACGGCGATCTGGACGCAGGAGGAGCCGATGAACATGGGCGCGCTGACCTACATGCTCCCGCGCCTGCGGGAGGTGCTGCCCGATGGGGTCCGGCTGCGGCACGTCTCCCGGCCGGAGCGCGCGAGCCCTGCGGAGGGCAATCCGCGCAACCACGCGGTGACCCAGCGGGACATCGTCGGCAAGGCGCTGGGGTGATCAGCCGCCCGCGGACAATCCCCGCGTGGCACCGAGCAGCCCCGTGGACAAAACCCCCCCGGCATTCGAGCGGCCTTATCCACGGACTGCTAGGGCGCTGAGGTCAACGTGCGACGCGACCGCAGCCCAATGCTCACCGGCGCCGACATCGAGGCCGCGCGCAACCGGATCGGGGCGGCCGTGGTGCGTACCGGGTGTCCCGAGTCGTTCCCGCTGGGGGCCGCAGCAGGCTGCCACGTACGCCTCAAGGCAGAACTAAGGCAGCGCACGGGGTCGTTCAAGGACAGGGGCTCGCTCAACCGGCTGCTCCTTCTGTCGCGCGAGCAGCGGGAAGCCGGGGTGATCGCGGCCAGCGCCGGGAATCACGCCCAGGCGCTCGCCCGCCACGCAGCGCGGCTGGGCATTCCCTGCACGATCGTCATGCCCGACACTGCGCCGCTCATCAAGGTCACGAACACGCAGGCGACCGGTGCCTGCGTCATCCAGACCGGTGAAACGCTGTCCGATGGGATGGCGCTGGTCGAGCGTCTCATGGCCGAGCAGGGCCTCACGCTCGTGCACGCCTTCGACGATCTGGCCGTGATGGCCGGCCAGGGCACGATGGGCCTTGAAATCGTAGAACAGGTGCCGGACGTGACGACGATCGTGGTGCCGGTCGGGGGTGGGGGGATGATTTCCGGGGTCGCGACGGCGGTGAAGGCGGAGCGCCCCGGCGTGCGGATCATCGGGGTTGAGGCGGAGGCTTCACCGGGGGCGGTGCGGTCGCTGGAGGCAGGCGCGCCCACCCACGTCGAGATGTCCGACACCCTCGCCGACGGGATCGCGGTCAAGCAGATCGGCGACCTCACCTTCCCGCACCTGCAGGCCCTCGCCGACGATGTGGTGACGGTGAGCGAGGAGGACATCATCCGCGCGATCTTCTTCCTGCTCGAGCGGGAGAAGCTGGTGGTGGAGGGCGCGGGGGCGGGGGGCGGGGCCCCGATCAGACAAAGGAAGTTGGCCCTGGGCCCACCCGCAACAGCCCCGCGGGCATAATAAAAAAACA
>VXLT01000361.1 GCA_009841475.1 Gemmatimonadota bacterium | reverse complement strand
CCGGCGGAATAGGGCCTGAGAGCTGGTTGAAGCCAAGAAGCAGCAGCGAGACCTCCTCAAGTCCCAATAGCTCCCGCGGAATCGCACCGCTCAACCCATTGACGTAGACGTCCAGTGTATCGATTGTCGCCAGTCGTCCCAACTCCGGGGGAATCTCGCCAGTGAGTCCGTTGCGCTGAAGGCTCAAGCGGCTGAGGTGTTCCAGCACGCCAAGCTCGGACGGGATTGAACCAACAAGGTTGTTCCCGTTGAGCACGATGCGCGTGACGTGCCCCTGGCTGTTGGTATCCACGCCGTACCAGCTGCCCAGCTCGGCGTCCGACAGCCACCCATCGCTGCGTAGCCAATCGGAACCGCCGGTGCTCTCGTACAGCGCGACGAGCACGTCCCGTTCCGTCACTTGCTCGTCTGGCCCTGTTGAAATGCACGCCGTGGCCAAAACCACAGCCGCAACAGCGTATGGACAGGTCCGAAGCGGCAGTTCCTGACTCCTTGCATGGTTGGCCATATCCGTCGACTCCATTCGACCCAACTCTCGATCCGGATCACGCATTTGTCTTCCTGCCGTGTTCATGAACCACCGCCGCCACCCTCGGCAGCTGCATCCTCCTCGTGGGGACGAATCATCATAACCCGTCCCGGAACGCCCAGCACGACACCGTAGTCCGGCACATCGGCGATCACCAGGGTATTCGCCCCGACCGTGGCCATCCGGCCAATCCGGACCCCCGGCAGGATGGTCGCCTTGACGCCGATGTAGGCATCGTCCTCGATCACGACCGGTTCCGTCTTCCGCAGGCTGTAGGCTTCCTCCAACCTGGAGTTTACGGCCGTGACTTCCCCCAGTATCGAAACCGCGTTGCAGATCGTGACGCGCGAGCCGATCGTTACCATGTCGGGCCGGGTAACTTGCACATTCCGATCGATGATCGTCAGCGCTCCGACCCGGAGCCCGCTCACACCGTAAAGACACGCACGCAATCCCTGGCCGATCGGGAGCATGGAAGCCAGGTACCGAATGACCTTACCCATGGCCTGCCGTCTCCTTCCAGAGTCTCAGGTACTCGGCGACGGTAACAGTTTCGTAGTCGCCCGACAGCTCCGTGAGAATGGCGTCGAGAAGGCGCCACTGCACGCCCTCGACGTATGGATGTCCGTACATCAGCGCAAACCGGCGCTCGCGGATGCGTTCCACCGAATCCCGCACAATGCGGGCATCCGACCGCCCAAGGGCCAGACCCTGCTCGATCATGGGAACACTGTCCTCTCCGATCACGTTGACCGGGACCTGGAAGTGCCTGTAACGGCGCCCCCTGCCGGGACGGGGAGGCCGGAAGGGCCGCTCCCCGTCCATGTCCGAGGCGTACTCGAAGCCTTCGTGGTCCATGAGGTCCAGCACCGCCTCGTTGTAGCGAAATCCCGGGCTGGCGAAGCCGCTCGGCTGCCCGTATCGATCCCTGAAGGCCGCGAAGGACGGGCGGACGTGCCTCTTCAGGCCATCTTCCCCGAGTTCATCGAGGGCGTACTGCCAGGTGGCGTGATTGGAGCCCCCGTGCAGCCCCAGTTCGTGTCCCTCTTCAAAGAGGCGATCGAGGGTTGGGCGATAGCGCCAGCCCAGCCGCGGATTCATCAGCACGGTCTTCAGCACGCCTCCCCGTCCGAGCTTCGCCCCCGCCGGCAACTTGTTAGCGCGCGGGGTGCCGACGTCTTCGCCCGTCGCACCGGCGCGCCTCGACCTGAGCGTACGGGCGACCGTGTGACGCCAGCTGAAGCTGCGGCCCATGTTCACGAAGAAGGTGAACCGTACGCCGTGGCGCTCACCCAGCCTCAGCAGGGCGGGTATCCCGCGCTCGAGGCAGGTTACCGAATCCACATCGAAGCGGAGTGCGAATACGCCGCGGCCGCGCCCGGTACTCACCTTCTCATCGCCGGCTGTTCACCAGATCCAGCATCGTCCGGAAGGAGTTCGCTGCCGACGCCTCCTCCGGCGTCATCATGAACTGGAACTCCTGTTCCACTGCAAGGATCAGATTCAGGTGGGCGACCGAGTCCCAGCCATGCGACTCGACCGACACCGAAACCATGTCCTCATCCGGCTGCACCTTGAGCACACTCCGAAAGATCCTCTCGAGAGTCGCTTCCGTGTTCTCGATCATGTTGGAGACTCCACTCGCCGCACCTCGCAGATACCATCCGGTCGACGCCCGGCGGCCGCGCCGATCTGGATCTCGAACCTGGCCTCGCCGTCCGACGCCTCCGTCTCTGCGAACCCGTAATCAGGGAAGAAGTTGCGCGTCATTCCGTTCTTTGCGGTGGCAACATGGCAGGCCCCGACCGACCGCACGCCCGCCGTCCCGGCGTCCTCCAGCAGCGCCTGAAGCAATTCCACTTCAACCCTTCGCCCGAACGCCCGGCAACTCAGCATGAAGGAGTCGATCTCCCAGCGATCCCCGGAGCCCGTGTCGACGATGGCGACGCCGATCGTTCCGTAGTCCGCAAAACGGTCCTTCATGCTCATGGTATAGACAACGCCCTCGTCCATCAGTCGCTCGATGTCGCCCACCCCGTATCGTTTGGTCGTCAGGTTGAACTGGTTGGTGCGCTGGCAGAGCTCGCTGATCCGGCGCACCGCGGTCCGGTCCTGCCGGGCGATCGTTAACCTGATCGAAAGGCTGCGCAGGAAAGAGTCCAGATCCGGGGCCCCCCTCCTGAGCCTCTCGCGGCTCGCGTTGGCGCGGATGGACTCTGTGCGGGCAAGGTCGTCCTTCCCGACGCTGAGCCGTTCGACTCCCTGGATCGCGGACACATACCTCGGGATATCAAGGGGATTGGCGGGGAACTGCTCCACCTGAACCTCCGGCAGCGCCGACTTCACGAGTTCACACTCGAAAGGGCTGTCGTCGATGAAGATCATCGAATCGAGCCCGATGTTCAGCTCCCGGGCGAGCTCCGTCAGGTTGGCAGCCTTGTCCTCCCAGTTGATCCGGCGGGCCGCGAAGTCGGCGGGCCGCAGGACCATCTCCGGACAGTCCTCCATGAACGACAGCACGTCGGCCTCGTTGTTCTTGCTGTTCATGGCCAGCAGGAATCCCCTGCGGAAGAGCCCGACCAGGAAGAGCTGAAACTCTCGGTACGCGGACCCGGGATAATCCGTCCCGATCGCAACTCTTTCCGGTCCGTCTTCACCCAGGATGCCTCCCCACAGGGTATTGTCGCAGTCGACGACCACACACTTCTTCGGTGGCAGGACGGCTGCCGCGACCGCCGCGGCAAACGCCCGCCCCAGGTGCGGCAGGAAGTCGACCGCGAAGGGGCTGGCCGCGATCATGTACATTCGCGTGTCGTACGCGCGGGAAGCCCCGAACTCCCCAACGATCCGGTCCATGTCCAGAATCGATACCCGGGGTTCCGCGGACAGGACGGCTGTCAGCCCTGCGTTCACCGTCCTGCGAAGGTGTGGCCAACCCGCGGTATCCTGGTCGCCATGAAGGGAGTGAACCGGTTGCGGATCCGGTGCGAGGTTGGTGACGACGATGTTCGCGCTGGTGCGGTCGACCAGGCCGCCCACGATCCCCGTGATGCGTCCCAGCAGCGCGTCCGCCATGTCCGCAGGAGGATCGTGGCGCGCGTCGCCCGCCAGGGCCCCGGCGTCCAGGCAGACCAGGAAACAATCCGGCGCGGGAGTCCCCAGGTCAGAGGGAGCGGACGCGTAGCGCTCGTATACCGCGTAGTCGCCGAGCAGGAACCTCGTGTGGATGCCGCACCGGAGGAGGGCGCCATACAATTCCGGCAGCCACGGCTCCACCGTTACATTTCGCAGGATGCCGCAATTCAGGGAGACGAACCCCTCCACCGTTGCCGGTGCCTCCAGGCCGGCATGGTAGGCCTCGAGTGCGTTCGCATGGGAAGGGGCGGAGGCGAGCTTCGCGGCAACCCTGCGCAAGCGCTCGCTCCAATTCCCGGCCTGCGCGACCGTCACCCGTTCCGAAGTGGCCATCGTGCTCTTTCAGCCGTCGGCGGCCAAGTGACGCCCGCACCCCTCGTTGACCGGAACACGGACCGTCGCCGAGCCCTCCATCGCGATCTCCTGATCGTGCTCCCGGCAGACGACGAACCGGAGGAGCGCCACGCGCGCCGCCTCCGAGTAGTGGGTGACAGTGACTTCGAACAGGACCGATTCACCTACGAGCACGGGAGCCTTGAAGTCGAACTGGTACGAGACACAGAGCGATCCGGGCCCCGGAATGCGGGTTCCGATGAGCCGACTGACCTCTGCGAGGAGAAGACCGGCGTATGCCACCCGCCTGGGAAAGCCGGCACTGCGCGCGCTGTCTCCGTCGACGTGGATCGGATTCGTGTCTCCCGACAGTTCCGCGAACGCTCGCATCGACGCCTCGTCCACGGTAAGCCTGGACGTCCTGAGGTCTTTGACCTGCAACTTGGGGGTCATTCGCTGCTGTCGCGGCTCCGCCCGCAATACGCGAGAAGTGGGGGGGGTCTCAGTAAACGATAATCCAAACCATTCGGCGGCAACAACGGGCCGACACAACGGGCCAGCACAACCCGGCTTGAATCGACGGTGCAACCGGGATACCGTATTCGTGCGTCCGCCCCTTGTGCGAGCGGCCACCTTCCTCCGCGTCGCGCCGCACGCTCGCCCACACGAAACTCGGCCCTTCCTTGGCCGGGACCAACCAGGAACAGCAGCGAGAACCAGATGATGCGCCATCCAGGCAGTTCCGGTCAGCCGGGCGGAAACGCGCTCCGAGTGCCGCGGTGGCTGACCGCCGGGGTCTTCTTGCTTGCTACCATCATCCTCTACGGCGAGTTCATCTTCTCCAACCTGATGCTGTACGGCGCCGACACGGAAGCACTGGGCTACATGGGGCGCGCGTTCCTGGCCGAGCGACTCACCACCGGCGACTTCCCGCTCTGGGCACCGAGGCTGCTCGGAGGCGTCCCCATGATCGAGGCGATTTCGGGGGGGGACTTCATCTACCCCACGAGCCTCCTCTACTTCCTGACCGACACCTACCGCGTCCTGGGATGGAAGCTGGTGCTGCATGTGATCGCCGGGGGCTTCTTCATGTACGGGTGGGCGCGGGCCCTGGGGCTCGGACGCCCGGCCGCGACCCTCGGAGGGCTGGCGTGGCTGATGGCGCCGGTGATGGTCACGCTGACGCTCGGGGGCAACGACGGGAAGCTCATGGTCGCGTCGCTGACGCCGCTGGTCTTCTGGGCCACCGAGTCACTCCTCCGCGGCCCCTCTGGACGAACGGCGGCGGGGCTCGCGGGCGCGGTGGCGCTGACCATCCTGACCACGCAGTTCCAGACGAGCTACTTCCTTTTCGGGTCCGTGGGCGTGTACGCGATCTTCCGCACCGTACTGATGTGGAGGGCGGGGGAGGCCGCCGGCCGAAAGCGCCGCCTCTCCCGGGCGACACTGGTCATGGGCGTCTTCCTGGGCAGCTCGCTCCTCGGGGGGGCGCTCACCGCGTGGCAGCTCGTGCCCGCCGCCGGGTACGTCGGGGAGTACTCGCGCCGCGTGGCGACCACGGTGGACGCGACGACCGAACAGAGAATCGCCTACGCGACCTCCTGGTCCTTCCACCCGGAGGAGGTTCTGGCCCTGGCGGTCCCCGAATTCGTGGGCAACACGGGTGCTGACGCGAGCTGGGGGCAGGGCACCTACTGGGGCAGGAACGCGCTCAAGCTCAACCATGAGTACCTGGGCATCACGGTGCTGGTCCTGGCCCTCTTCGGGCTCCTGGGGCACCGGAGACGGCCGCTCCGGTGGTTCATGGCCGGACTGAGTCTCGCATGGCTCCTCTACGCGCTTGGGGCGCACACGCCGGTCTGGCGGATCTTCTACGAGGTCGTGCCCGGGATGTCGCTCTTCCGCGTTCCGGCGATCGCGGCCTTTCTGGTGAGCTTCGGGGTCGTGACGCTTTTCACGCTCGGGGTCGAGGACCTGGTGCGGGAATCGCCGAAGCCGGGGCGGTTCCTGAAAAGCAGGCGGGGGCGGGCGCTCCTGGGATTCCTGGGACTCCTGCTTCTGGGGCTGCTGCTGCAGGGGAGCGGGGCGCTCACCGGCATCTGGACCACCAGCATCCATACCGGCATGGCGGAGGCCCAGCAGGCCGCCCTGGCCCGCGCGCTGCCCTTCATCACCCGCGGCTTCGCCTTCGCGCTGCTCCTCGCCGGCCTCACCGTCACGGCAACCTGGGCGGCGCGCGAAGGGAAGATTTCGCACACGGCCGCCCTGGCCGCCCTCGCCGTCCTCGTCGCCGTGGACCTCGGCCGCATCGACCGCGCCTTCATCCGCACGGTGGATTTCCACGAGTGGGCGGCCCCGACCGCCAACGTGCGCTTCCTGCAGGAGCGCCTCACGGCGGAAACCCCATTCCGGGTCGCCGACTTCCGTCGCGATTTCCGCAACGAACAGAGCGTCGACCTCGCCATGCACGGCCTCGACATCCTCGCGGGACATCACCCGAACGACCTGGCCCGCTACCGCATGCTGCTGGGCCTCGAGGGGAGCCAGTCCCGCGGGGCCAACACCACGCACCCCAACGTGCTCCGCATGATGAACGTCCGGTATTTGGTCCTTTCGGGCGCTCCCGCGGACGGGGGCCCGCCGGCGCAGAGTACCGGCCAGGGTCCCTACGGCGCCGAAACGGTCTACGCGTACGACGGTCTCGAACGGGCCTGGATCGCCGGGGAGGTCAGCGTCGTGGAGGACGACGAGGCCACTCTCGTGCGCATTCTGTCGAGCGACTTTGACCCCGGGCGCGAGGCGATCCTGGCCGCGCCGCTCCCCGAGGCCGTGGGGGGCGGGGGCTCCGGCGCGGTCGAGTGGGTGAGCTACGAGCCGGACCAGCGTGAGCTGAGGGTGAGTACAACCGGCCCCGCGCTGCTGGTCATCTCGGAGAACTGGTTTCCCGGGTGGGTGGCCGAGATCAACGGCGAGCCCGCCGATGTCCACCGGGCCAACCTGACTCTGCAGGCCGTGCGGATCCCGGAAGCCGGGGAGCACACGGTGACAATGCGCTTCACGGCCCCTACGGTGCGGCAGGCGCTCTGGATCAGCATAGGGGCGGCGGTGGTTGTGCTGGTGCTGCTCGCCTCCCCGTACATGCGCGGTCTGGCAGGGCGTTTGCGGCGCCAGGACGCGGCGGCATGACGCCGAGCCCCGGGGAGGAGGGCGCCGCCAACCCCGATTTGAAGCAGGACGGCGCAACCGATCGCGCCAGCCGGCGCTGGTGGATGCTGCCCCTGAAGCTGGTGCTGGCCATAGCGATCACGTGGCTGATACTGCGCGGTGCGGAGTTGACCCTGGCAGAGGCCTGGGAGATGGTAGAATGGAGTGTCGTGCGGCTGAACGTGCCCTTCCTGGTGCTCTCGGCGGCGCTGCTCCTTGTGGTGTTCGTGATCCCTGCCGCCCTGTGGTCGAGGGTGCTGGTGGCCTTCGGCGAGAAACCCGTGCCGGTGGTGCAGGGGACCGCGATGCTGCTGGTCGCCAACCTGGGCCGATACGTGCCGGGCAAGGTGGTCCAGGTCGCCGGGCTGGCCGTCCTCGCGCGGCGTGCGGGGATGTCCGGGGTGCGCGCCACCGGTGCCGCGATCGTTGCCCAGATCCTCAACCTGATCGGCGCCGCGATCCTCGGGGGATGGGTCGCCTACCAGATGAACGACTCCAGCGGGGCCGCGGGGCTTGCGGTGGGCTTTGGCGCAGTGCTGGCACTGGGTGCGTTCCTCTACCTTGGCGGGGCGGAAGTCCTGCTCCGGTGGATCCTGAAGCGGGTGGGCCACTCCGGTGAACTGCCCGGGGATGCCGGCCGGCGCCTCTTGCTGCTGGTGCCGGGATACATGCTGAACTGGCTCGTCTTCGGTGCCGCGTTTGCCAGCCTGGCGGCCGGCCTGGGACTGCCGGTACCGGTGGTGTTCGCGACAACCGCCTTCGCCGCCGCCTATTTCGCCGGCTACATCTCGTTCCTCCCGGCGGGGATCGGGGTTCGCGAAGGCTCGCTCGTCTTCCTGCTGACGCCGCTGCTGGGACCCGGCCCGAGCGTCGTGCTGGCCGCGCTGCAGCGCGTCTGGATCACGGTGACCGAGCTGGCTGCCGCCGCCGGGGGCGCATGGCTGCTTCGCGGATCCGGCTCGGCCGGGGCGAAGGACGGCCCGGTGCGGATCGGCAAGGAGTACTACGACGAATCGGCCTACTTTGCCGACGGTACGCGCATGCAGGATTTCAACAGCCGCTTCCAGCGCTACCGGGTCGGGAAGGTGCTGGAACTCCACAGGCCCGACCCGGGGAACCGCGTGCTTGACCTGGGTTGCGGGTGGGGGACGATCAGCGTTGCCCTGGGACCCAAGGTCGGCGAAGTGGTCGGCCTCGACTTCTCCGAACGAGCGGTTGCCGGTTGCAGCGCGCGCGCGGGGCAACTGGATCTTGACAATGTATCCTTCGTCTGTGCGGACGCCCGGGCCACCCACCTCCCTTCCGCTTCATTCGATTCGATCGTAGCGGCAGACCTCTTCGAACACCTGTATCCGGAGGACTCCGAGGAGGTCGCAAGGGAGGCATTCCGGGTGCTCAAGCCCGGTGGACGCTTTGCGGTGTGGACCCCGTGCCGCTCCCACATCCTCGAGGTGTTGAAGAACAACAATGTCGTCCTCCAGCGCGACCCGAGCCATGTGGACTACAAGTCGATGACGCGAATGAAACAGCTCCTCGACGACGCCGGCTTCGAGATCGAGCGGGCGTATTTCGCCGAATCACATGTGCCGGGCCTCGTCTTCGCGGAGCGGCTCCTGCAACGGTGGGTGCCTCTGCTGAGGCGGAGGATCGCCGTCCTCGCCGTGAAACCGGAGGCCCCATGACCTCCCCCCTCCGCGTCCTGGTGATCGTCCCCACCTACAACGAGGCGGAGAACCTGCCGCGCATCGTGCCGCTGATCCTGGGGCAGGGGGACGCCTTCCACGTGCTGGTGGTCGACGACAACTCGCCGGATGGGACCGGGAGGCTGGCGGACCGGCTCGCGGCCGAGAACGACCGGGTGGAAGTGCTCCACCGGCCCGGAAAGCTCGGCCTCGGGGCCGCGTACGTGGCCGGGTTCCGCCGGGGCCTGGAGGGGGAGTTCGACATCCTCATCGAGATGGACGCGGACCTGTCCCATCCTCCCGACAGGCTGCCCGGACTCGTGTCCGCGCTGGAAGACGCGGACGTGGCTGTCGGGTCCCGCTACGCCGGTGGCCGCATCGCGGTGGTGAACTGGCCGATGAGCCGCCTCCTGATCAGCCTCTTCGGCTCCTGGTACGCGCGCGCCATCACGCGGATTCCCGTGAACGATGCCACCGGAGGCTTCAACGCCTTCCGCCGCGAGGTCATCGAGTCGGTCGGGCTCGAGAAGATCGAGTCCAACGGCTACAGCTTCCAGATCGAACTCAAGCTGCGGGCGTGGCGGGCAGGGTACACCCTGTGCGAGGTGCCCATCGTCTTCACGGAGAGGGACACCGGCGAATCGAAGATGTCCAGAAGCATCATTGTGGAGGCCGTGTGGCGCGTCTGGAAGCTCAGGCTCCTGGACCTCTTCGGGAAGTTGTAGCAAGTCCGTGACCGAACGTCCGAGGCGCCTCGCCCACTGCTGGCGCACGCCCCCCGCGAACCCCAGTATTGAGTCATGATACGATCGACACTCCTGTGGATCTCGGAAAACTCCTGGTGCAAGAACACCCTGCCCGGACTCGGCTTCGTCAAACGCGCCACACGCAGGTTCATGCCCGGGGAGACTCTGGAAGAGGCGCTGGACGCCGCCGGCATCCTCGAACGGAAGCGTGGAATCCCCACGCTCATCACCTTCCTCGGCGAAAACGTCGCCGACCAGGCGGAAGCGCGCGCGGTCGCGAACCACTACGTCGACGCCGCCGGGATGGTCGCCTCCGCCGGACTCGACGCGGAGCTCTCGGTCAAGCCCACCCACCTGGGTCTCGATCTCGGGCTCGACGTGGCCGAGGAGAACCTGCGGCTGGTGACCAGGGCCGCCGAGGCCCTCGGCAACTGGGTCTGGATGGACATGGAGTACAGCCGCTACGTCGATCCAACGCTCGATCTCTACCGCTCGATCCGTGCCGACCACCGCAACTTCGGCGTCTGCCTCCAGTCATACCTGCACAGAACCCCCGCCGACCTCGAGTCCCTGGTGCCCCTGGGCCCCGCGATCCGGCTGGTGAAGGGGGCCTACGCAGAACCGCCCAGCGTCGCGCTGCCGGTCAAGGCCGATGTCGACCAGGCATTCTTCGACCAGGCGTGCCGCATGCTGGCCCCCGATGCGCGCAAGGCGGGGCTCCGCGCCGGATTCGCGACCCACGACACCGCGCTGATCCGCAGGATCGACGCGTGGGCCAAGGACAACGGCCTGGGGCCGGATGCCTTCGAGTACCAGATGCTCTACGGGATCGGCGACGGGCAACAGGACCGGCTGGCCGCCGAAGAGAAGGGAATCCGGGTGTTGATCAGCTACGGAGCACACTGGTTCCCGTGGTACGTTCGGCGCCTCGCCGAGCGGCCGGCAAATATGGGATTCGTGATACGCAGCATGCTGCCCTCTCGCCGTTGATGAGTTCCGCAGGCGTCCTTGGGAACGGCCTGCACGGACCCCTAGTCGGCCGACTCAACGTGCACGCACGACAGGAGTATGGTAAACATGACATTTCGTAAAGTTCTCTTTACATCAGTCCAGCGCATTTGGCGGGTGGACACGACCGACGGATCACAGGCGCCCGGACGCGGTGGTCCGGCCGGTACGGTGCCTCGGCCCCGCGTCGCGCTCGCCGCCGGCGCTCTTCTCCTGGTTGCCTGTGATGGCGCGGCCGCGCCCGATCCTGCCGTCGGACACGTTGCCGAGGAGTACTCCGCGGCCGTCGATTCCGCCCGCGCGATCCTTGATTCGCTCATCGCGGCGGAGG
Source organism: Gemmatimonadota bacterium (assembly GCA_009841475.1). Classification (GTDB taxonomy): domain Bacteria; phylum Gemmatimonadota; class Gemmatimonadetes; order Longimicrobiales; family Gaopeijiaceae; genus Bin94. Next base: position 26,427 of record VXLT01000361.1, on the reverse strand, counting down.
ACATTCCGGGTCTTTCGGTCGCCGTGGGCCGGGGATCCGAACTCATTTGGTCAGAAGGCTTTGGGTTTTCCGATCTTACGCACGATGTCAAGGTTACACCGCTGACCAGATTCCGCATCGGCAGTGTGTCCAAGCCCTACACGGCGGCCGCTCTCGCGCATCTGGTGGAGGACGGGGCGCTGGACCTTGACGCCCCGGTGCGCACCTACGTGCCTTCGTGGCCGGTGAAGCGGTGGCCCATCACCACCCGGCAGCTCGCCGGGCACCTTGCAGGGATCCGACACTACCGGGGAATGGAGAACTTCTCGGCCGTGCCGTATCCCACGGTGCTCTCCGGCCTGGAGATCTTCCAGGACGATACGCTGATGAGCGAGCCCGGCACCACGTATGCGTATTCCTCATACGGCTGGAACCTCGTCAGCGCCGTCATCGAAGGCGCGAGCGGGGAGCCCTTCCTGGATTACATGGACCGCATGGTGTTCGAGCCCCTGGCGATGACCCATTCGACGGCGGATTGGGTCAGGCCGGTCATCCCGCACCGGACCCGCTTCTACATCCGCAACGAAGACGGCGAGGTGGTCAACGCTCCCTACGTGGACAACAGCTACAAGTGGGCCGGCGGGGGATTCCTTTCGACTCCGGAGGACATCCTGCTCTTCGCCAACGCCCATCTGGAACCCGGATACCTCGAGGCCGAGACCCTCGAGATGCTCTTCGCGTCCCAGACGCGGCTCGATGGCACCGAGACCGGCTATGGACTTGGCTGGCGGTCGACCACCAACGACCACGGCGAGGCGATCGTGTCCCATACGGGCGGATCGGTCGGTGGCAGGACGGTCATGACGCTCAACCGCGACAACGGGCTGATCGTGGCGATCGTCGCGAACCTGTCCAGCGCTCCGATGAGCAACACGCTGGCGGCGCGTATCGAGGCGCTCTTCAGGTAGCAGGGGAGGAAGGGACGTTTTGTGAAGCGCCTCACTACTGCAATTTCAACTTTACATAATACATATTATGCGAACTATACGGAACGGAATCGGGGCCTCCCACTGGGACGCTGAACGCCCTACCGCGCCCTCTCCGCCGCCTCCGCCCGCCCCATCTCGATCCTGGCGCGATCCGGATCGTCCTCGCCGATCTCGTCGAGCAGGCGGTCGTAGGCGGCCAGCGCGCCGGCGTGGTCGCCCCGGTCCCGTCGGAGGCGCGCGACATCGATCAGCGCCTCCTTCCTCTGGAAGTCAAGGCGCGCACGGTCCGCCAGCCGTTCGTAGAGTCTCTCTGCCACCTGCACATCTCCCAGGTCTTCGGAGACCGCGGCCAACAGCACCGCGGCCTGGGCGCCCAGCGGAGTGTCCATGTCACCGGCCAGCGGCTCCAGGATCGCCGCCGCGCCCGCGTGGTCGCCCTCGGTCGCCAGAATCTGCCCCAGCGTGAGACGCGCCTCGTCGGCGAAGGTGGTGCTCCCGAAGCGCTCCAGGTAGAGGTCCAGGTCCTCACGCACCGCCTCCGCGTCACCCATCTCGAGCCGCTGCTGCAGCTCCTCGAGCTGGCTGGCGGCTGTCACGTTCAAGGTGTCGCGGTAGCGGCCGTAGTAGACGAATGCGGCGGTGCCCAGCCCCATCAGGACGACCGCGAGAGTCAGGATGGGCCGGTTGCGCTGGGCCCACTGGGTCGCTTCCAGCGTCTTCGCGACGAAGACGTCTTCCTGTTCCGCAGGATTGACCGGCCTCTTCGGACCCGATCCCGGTTTGCGGTATTTTGCCATTGGTATGTCGGTTCTCGTTGAAACTTGCCCTGGACTGGCGGGAGGCGCGGCGGCGCGTTCCCGGCCGTGGTGATGCGAACTGTCCGAACAGATACATTAATTCCGGGCCGGAAGGCGGGTCAACGTGGTCGAGCAACCCTTGACGGCGGGGGCGAACACCGCCGGCCCGCGACATGGGGGCATCCCGCACCGCCAATCGCCCCGATCATGGCGGCAGGCGGTACTCCGGTGTCAGTTTGCAGCAGGCACACCACTGGAGACTCTTTCCGCATGACCCGATCCGTGCGCGTCCTTGCAACCGCCATCGTCCTGGCCGTTCCCGCCTGCGGCGAGACGGCGCCGCGAGTTCCCCACACCATGGTGGTGTCTCCCGCACACATCACGGTGCAGATGGTCGGCGACACCATCGCGTACCGGGCACAGGTGCTCGATGTCGACGGCGCCATAATCTATGAAGCCGACATCGCGTGGTCGTCGAGCGACGAACGGGTCGCCACCGTTTCCGCCAGGGGCGTGGTTACGGCGACCGGTCCAGGAAGCGTGGAGATCGTGGCCACCCACGGATCGGTCTCGGGCAGCGGAGTCCTGGAGGTGCGGCTGGTGCCTGCACGCCTGACCGCGGTGAGGGGAGGTTCCCAGACGGCGCCGGCGCTATCGCGCCTCCCCGAAGACCCGGCGGTGCTCGTCGAGGACGAGAACGGGATACCCATCCCCGATGTTACGGTGACCTTCCGGGTCGTTGCCGGAGAAGGAACGGTCGATCCGGAAGACGCCGTCAGCGACAGCTCCGGGGTCGCGTCGGCTCGCTGGACGCTCGGGCTGGACCAGGGAGAGCAGCGGCTTGTAGTCCGGTTCGGCGCCCTCACGGCGCAGTATACCGCCATCGCTACCGAACCCGAGCTTGCGATTATCACGCAGGACCTCGACCGGGCGCGCGCCACGCTGCACTACCGCGCCGCGCTCGAAGTGGTGGGGATCCGAGACGAGCCGCTGACCTGGTCGGTCACGGAGGGTGCTCTGCCCGCGGGACTCGGGATCGACTTCGCGGGGGTGCTCTCGGGAACCCCGGCCCGTGCCGACACCGCCTCCTTCACGGTTACGGTGCGCGACGCCGCCGGGAGGGCGAGTTCGAAGGCCCTGACACTGCTCGTCTGCGCTCCACCGCTGCAGTTGAGTCCCGGCGACGTCCTGGTCCTCGGCCAGGACGACTTCGGGGAGTGCCCTCCCCTGCTCCCCTCCGGTGAGAGCGGCGATCTCTACCGGGTCGCGGCGCTGCGCGCGGCCACGTCGCCGCTCGGCGTTCCCACCATCCACTTCATCACGACTGCGCTCGGCGTGGCCGCGACCTCGCAGGACAGGACGCCGCGCACGCCCGCACCCCCAGCCGCGACCTCCCTGACCGCGCTCCCGCCGGCGCTTGCCGCCGGCGTCCGCGTCGCCGAGGGGACGGCCCGGTTCCACGGCCAGCTCCTTGAAGAGGCACACGGACTCCTGGCCAGATTCGGAAGAGACGCGGTCCTTCCGGACACCCGGGTCGCACCCCCGGCGGACATCTCCGCCGCGGCCGCCCGGGCAACTCCCCCGCAGCGGCTCATGCTGCGCCCCTACGCGGGCGGGACCAGTTGCAATGCGCCGGGCGCGCCTCCCGTTCCCGCATTGCTCGTCGGGTACAACGGACACCTGGCGATCTACCAGGACTCGGTCCAGCACGAGACCGACGCGGTGAGGGCGCAGGACGCGCAGATGGTGCTCGACTACTATGCGGACCATGGAGCCGAAACGATCAACGAGTACTTCGGCGGGATCCCGGACATCAACGGCGACGGGCGCGTGAACGTCTTCGTCTCGCCCATCCTCACCGAGGGCGTGGCCGGGTTCGTCTGGCCGGGTGATTTCCTTTCCAGCGACGCCTGCGCCGGGTCCAATCAGATGGAGCTCGTTTATATGAACGAGAGTCTGCTGCGGGCCCTTGGATCCGAGCAGGAGAACACGTACTACCAGGCGCTGCCGACGATCGTTCACGAGATGAAGCACGTGAGTTCCCTGTACCTGAGGACCCTGGCGGAGAGCTTGCACCCGACCTGGATCGAGGAGGGCACCGCCGAGATCGCCGCCGAGCGGTCTTCACGGAAGGCCATGGAGGCGGTGGGCGGATTGGCGCAGGAGGCGTTGCTGACCCGCGACGACTACCCGCCCCGCAACGGCTCCATCATCAGTCCCGAGAACTACGGAGTGTTGGCGCGTCTGGCGAGGACCACGCTCGCCTACACCTCATACAACAATTCCCTCGTCATGAACCCGTCTCCCGAGCACAGCTTCTACGGGAGCTCCTGGCACTTCCACCGGTTCCTCGGCGACGCCTACGGCAACGCGGCCCAGCGCGCCGACGGAGACTTTTTCATGGCGTTGAACGACACCACCGCCCCGGCGGGCGTGGCGGGCATCGAGGAAGTGACCGGACAGCCCATCTCCGCGCTGATTGTGGAATACGCCATCGCGATGATGCTGAACGGTACGAATGCCCCGCAGCCCGGGCGCACCTTCCACACATACGATTTTCCATCGGCCACCTCCCAGCTCTTCCGGCCCCCGTTCCAGCCCGCCGGTCTCTATCCGTGGCCCCGCACAGGGCCGGAGCCCGCGCCCTTCCAGTCCGGAACCTGGGTAGGCGGACTCGCGCCGAGCGGAATTCGCTTCCATGACTTCGAGTCCGACGGGACCGGCGCCGGAATGGAGATCGAGGTGGTCACCGGCAACCTGCCCGACATGCGGGTGGTGTTCACGCGCCTGCGGTAACGCGCTGGCCGCATCACGACTCTCAACATCGATTTGTGGGCCCCCGCGCTCGCGGAACCAGCCAGCCCGGTTCCTCACCCGGCCACCGCCGCCAGCGCGGGCGCGTCGATGTTGCCGCCCGACACGATCACCGCGGCCCGACCGCGCGGACGGTAGCCCGAGGCGAGCGCCGCGAGTCCGACCGCCCCCCCGCCCTCCACGACCAGGTGATGATCTCGGAACGCGCTACGCACCGCGGCGCGAATATCGTCTTCCTCGACGACGATGTATTCGTCCACGACCTCTCGCACGAGCTGCAGGGTGAGGCGGTTGTCGTCCCCGATCCCCCCCGACAACGCCGAGGCGATCGTCTCCTCGTCGGGAATGCGGAGCGGCCGGCCGGCCTCAAGGCTCTTCAGCATGACCGACGCCCGTTGCGCCGACACCGCCACGACGCGCACTCCGCGACGCTTCAGCGCCAGCCCGATCCCCGCCACCAGCCCCCCACCCGAGAGCGGGACGATGACTTCGCCGAGCCCCGGCAGCTGCTCGGCCAGCTCGAGCCCCACGGTCCCCTGCCCCTCGATCACGTCCGCATCGTCGAACGGGTGCACCCGGGTCAGCCCCTCGGCCACCGCCAGCCCCGCCGCCCTTTCGTCGGCCTCGTCGTAGCTGGGACCGGCGCGGATCAGCCTCGCCCCCGCGGCCCGAATGCTGCGCAACTTCGACGGATCCGCCCAGTCGGGTACGCAGATCGTCGCACGGATCCCGAGGATGCGCGCCACCTCGGCGACCGCCCTCCCGTGGTTGCCCGACGACACGGCGACGACGCCTCGCGCCCGCTCGGCGGGGGTCAGCCCGAGGAGCCGGTTGGCGGCACCCCTGATCTTGAAGGAACCCGTCCGCTGCAGCGATTCCAGCTTGAGCCATGCGTCGCTCTGGCGGGCGGCGGGCACCGAATGGCCGACACGATCCGCGTTGGGCGCCGACACCGGGATCAGAGGCGTCCGCCAGACGAGGCCGCGGATCCGCTCCAGCGCCGCGTCGAAGTCCAGCTCGCGCACAGCCGTCTACGAGATGATCCGCTGCCCCTCGACCAGCTTGACCACCCACAACCCCGAGTTCAGGTCGGAGGTGAAGATGTGACCCTTGTGGATCTGGGCGCCCCAGGTCATCCCCCAGTTGGGGACCGTTGACTCTGCGTCCGTGGTCTTGAGGATCGCGATCTCGCGGCCCTGCCTGTACAGGTCGCCCCGCAGTTCGCCCGAGATGTCCACCACGCGCAGGCCGGCCTGGTAATACCCCACGTAGAGGCGATCGCCCTCGACCCAGATGTTGTGGGCGCCGGCTTCGGGCACCTCGTAGCGCGCGACCTCGACAGGATTGTCCATGTCGGCCATGTCGAGGACGTGGATGTAGCCGCGCGCCTCGATGGGGGCGTCGGCGTCCCAGTCGTCGGGGAAGATCTCGTCGCCCACGAAGAGGTAGCGTCCAGCCCGCCACGCCGTATGGGTGTTACCGATCGGGTACTTGAACCGTGACACGAAAGCAGGCTCCGTGGGGGTGCCGCCGTGGGTGCCGGCGCCGACATCGAGGGTCACCGCGCCATCGTCCCAGTACGAGAGGTACGCGTAGCCGTCCTGGACGATGACGTCGTGGAGCGACTTGTGGTCGGACTCGGGCATGCCCCAGCGGCCCACCTCGTCGGGGGCGGCCGGGTCCGAGATGTCGATGATGTGGATGTCGCTGGTGCCGTTGTGCACCGCGTAGACGAGGTCGCCCTCGATCCAGACGTTGTGGACGCCACCGGGCACCGTGCGCTTGTACTCCGAGATGATCGTCGGGTGGGCGGGGTCCGACAGGTCCAGAATCACGATGCCGTTCTGCCGGTCGGACGCGCCCTCACGCGTCAGGATCCCGATCCGGTTGCTGCCGTGGATCTTGACGTCGTTGATCCTGCGCGCGTCGAGCTGCACCGAATCGGTGAGCACGGGGGCCGAGGGGTCGGTCACGTCCCAGGCCTTCATCCAGTCGTACATGAAGGTCCCCACGTAGGCGTAGTCCCGGCCGTTGGCACCCTCGAAGACCCAGGTGTCGCCGGAGTGGTGTTCCGCGGCGGCGCCGCGCCCGACCTTCACCAGTTCGGCCTCCTCGATGCGGGGCGTGACCGTCGCCGAGGCCACCGCCGCCCTCCCTTCCCCGTACACGGCGGTGACGCGGTAGGTGCCGGGCCGCTCGGCGACGAAGACGCCCTCACTCCCTTCCCCCTCGATCTGCGCGCCGCCGCCGGTGACGCTCCACTCCGGATACAGCGCGGTGGCGGCCCGCGCCTCGAAGCGGATGACGTCGCCGGTCCGGGCGCGGACTTCGGCAGGGACCACCTCGACCGGGCCGAGTTCGCCCTCGCGGACGGCGACGGTGACGACGTCGCTGACCGATCCCGCCACAACCGTCACCCGCGCCTGGCCCGCGCTGCGTGCGTACACGCGCCCGGCCGCGTCGACCCCGGCCACGGACTCGTCGCTCGACGAGAAGGTGAGATCAGGGTCGGCCACGGGCTCTCCATCGGGTCCGGCGGCCACCACAAGCAACGGGGCGCTCGTACCCGCGAGCAGCGTGGCCTGCGGCAGCTCCGCCGACAGACTCGCGACCGGAAGCGCCCGCACCACCACCGCGGCAAAGCTCATCACGTTCCCCGAACGCGCCGCGATCCGGGCTTCCCCCGGAGAGACCCCCGTCACCTGCCCGCTCTGGTCCACGACCGCGACCTCCGGATTCATTGCGATCCACCGCACCGGGGCATCCGCCAGCACCGCGCCGTCCGCAGACCGCACGGTAGCTGTCACGGTGACGGTTTCGCCGGCGTCAAGGGTCATCTGTGCGGGGTCCAGATCGATGCGGTCGGGTCCGGCCTGCACGCCCGCCAGCAAGAGGAGAACTGCGCTCGTCGTCATGGGAAGAAGCCTTCTTGAAGGGGGTCCGGTCTGCGCGGCATTCGCGCTTCCGAAGATACCTCGCCAGCGCCGGCGCTGTCACGGCCTGGCGCGAACAACGGGCAACCCCTGGTGTCGCCGCAGTGTCTTTCGCACAAGTCTCGCTGCATTCCCGATTCCGCCCGGACCCCAAGAGGCCAGAATGACCTGCCGGTTGCTACTCCCCACCGTGACATCCCTTCTCGCCACCGCCTGCTTGTCCGGTGACAGCGCCTCCCACTCGTCCATCGTCCGAGACAGCGCAGGTGTCCGCATTGCGGAAAACCCCTCCGACGCCCGCGGGGAGGAGTGGCGGCTTCAGATTCCTGCAGTCCTCGAGATCGGGAGAAGCGAGGGACAGGGACCCGGCCCGGACCTGTTCGGCTCCGTTCGCCACGCCATTCTGCTGTCGACCGGAGACATCGCTGTAGCGGACGGGCTCGCGGCCGAGGTCCGCGTCTTCAACGAGGACGGAGGTCATCTGCTGACCTTCGGCGGACGCGGCGAAGGGCCGGGGGAATTCGTCAATCTCTGGACGATTGCGGAGGTGGCGGGTGATTCCGTCGCAGCGGTCGACGCTGCCGGGGAACGGGTTTCCCTCTTCACACCCGCCGGAACATTCGCTCGATCCTTCGCCATTCCGCGCATTCCCGGAGCCTCCTTCCCGAATGTGATCGGGTGGCTTGAAGAGGGTCCCCTCCTCATCGAAACACGCACGCGGTCTCCATCCCGGGACACCCGTGACCAATCCACACACTTTCTGTACGCTGCCGATCGCCACGGCGAGACCCTGAGCACGCTGGGCGAATTCCCGGGCGTCCGGCTGGGAGGCAACGGCTTGGGTCTCGCCTTCGGCGGGCGCGCGGTGTTCGCGGCGGGCGGGACCGTGGCCTGGTATGGGCATTCAAGCCGTTTCGAGCTGACGGGATACGACGCGACGGGGTCCCTGCGGAGAGTCGTGCGGATGCACCGGGCCCTGCGACCGGTGACGGATACGGACGTCAGCGTGGCCAGGGCCGAAGTTGAGGAGGGGCTCCGGGGAATGACCGGCCCGGCCGTGGAGCGAATGCTCGCCACGGAGTTCGCGAGCACCCACCCTGTCCACGGCGAGCTCCTGGCCGGCGCCGCGGGAGACCTGTGGGTCGAACGGTATCGAAGTGACTTCGCCGAAGATCCCGTTCCGCAAGTGTGGGACATCTTCGACGCCGATGGCAGGCTTACGGCCTATCTGGAAGCTCCGAACGGGTTCCGCATTACCGATATCGGCGCGCGGTCGGTCCTGGGAGTTCACACGGATCCGCTCGGCGTGGAGGCGGTCCGGCTGTATCAGTTGCAGAGGGGGCCGGGGGAGCGATGAGGGTTAGCGTGGGGTGGGTGTCCGGGGCACTTGGTGGTAAAGAGAACATGACATAATGTCATGTTTTCATGACGTTGTGGGGGCGCGAGCGGCGTGGAGGGAGTGCACTCGCGGCGTGGAAGGCCCGAATGCCGTCGCTGGGCCGAATGCGGCGGTGGTTTTGGAGCCGGCCCCTCAAGGCACTACCTTAGGCATCGTTGGTCCCCGTAGCTCAGGTGGATAGAGCGACTGCCTCCTAAGCAGTAGGCCCCAGGTTCGAGTCCTGGCGGGGACATTGGGTTTTTGAGGTATCGGGACTCCGATTCCCGACATTTATTCCCGCTAAATGACGGGAATGGAGACCCTCCGGCGGTCTTCGAGGGCCTTTCGGAGCTGGTCCTCGTCGGCCCGCTGGTAACACAGGAGAGCGATGGTTGGTTCGGCCCTGCCTATAGGCCATCGTAGGCGGCATCCTCCTCGTTCTCCCAGAACCCGAAGCTGCGCTCCGACTCCTTCAACCACGGAACGGCGGCCGCAAGCCGGTTCAACTCACTCTCGGAGAAGACTTGGTAGACCTCGCCGGGGGTGGCTTCCTCCACCTCCTGCAGCGGCGCGAACACCCCATCCTTGTATTCGGCCAGGTCGCTCATGATTCATTGATCTTATCTGGGAACCGGTGGCGGTAGGATGTCTCTAGCCGATCAGCTCCGCCAGCTTCGCCCTCGCCTCGCGCGCCGGTGCGAAATCTCCATCGGCGTTCTCCCACACGACAAGCGCATTCCTGAGGTGCTCCACCGCCGCATCAATGGCCCCGCGTGCCTCCATCAGCAACCCCATCTCCAGGTGCGCGTGCGGATCAACCGGAACCAGACGCAACGCTTCGCGCAACTCGGCCTCGGCGTCGTCCAGCAGGCCTGCCGTGCGCAGCGCGCGTCCCGCGCCACGGTAGTATCTTCCTTCAGGCCAAAGGGCGATCGCCGCCCTGTAGCTTTCCGCCGCCCCTGCGTAGTCGTCCGCGCGTTCCCGAATCAACCCCAGGTCCCCCAACACTCTGGCGTGTATGGCGGGCCTGAACTGGTAGTTTCCGGCCTCCACCGCTTCCGATGCCTGCCCGTGTGCCTCGAGAGCAGCGTCCGCGCCCTCAGCCGCCAAGGCAACGTGAACAGCCGCGCTCAGGAAGTGGGTAGACGGGGATGTCTGGGGGCCTAGCCGCAATCTCTCCAGGTGGACAGCCGCCTCGTCGACGCGACCCGCGTCAAGGTAGACGTAGATGTCACCGACTCGCCCACGATCTATCTCCATCCTTTCCTCAATCGCATCGATCGCGGCTGCCATCTCCCCTCGCCGGCGGTGATAACTAGTCAGCCGCGACAGCGCCTCGGCCCGCTGGGCCGGACTACGGGCTTGCGCCACCAAACGCTCGTACGCGGCACGGGCTTCCTCCAATCTCCCGACATCCAGATCGAGATCTGCGAGCTGCCTCGCGGGCCCCTGTGACAGCGGTTCCACGGCGATGGCCCGCTCCAGCACTTCGCGCGCGTCATCGTAACGGCCGCGCCTCCGATGGAAGTCGGCCAGCCGGTAGTATCCGGATACGTCTCCGGGGAACCGCTCGACATACTCGATCCACAGGGCCAAAGCCTGGTCAAAGTTGCGCAGACTCTCATGCGCCTGGGCCATGGACTGGATTGGTCGGCCGTCGACGGGATCCAGGCGGCGGATCTCGGCGAGGGTCACCAATCCACCCTCCAAATCACCCTTCCATTGCTGCATCCCCGCGAGGGTGCGCAGCCCCTCCAGGTCGTTGGGGTACAGTCCGACCCACATCTCCGCCACAGCCACCACTCGATCCGTCTCCCCAATCTCCATGTAGTACTCTGCCTTAACCCGGAAGCCGATGCGCTCAGGCACTCGGTACAGGTTCTCCATGGCCGCCACCAGCGGCGCCGTGCCGACAACGGCGCCTTCGGCGGACCCCCGCGACACCAGAAACAGGGTGTACTGGGCGACGGTGAAGCTGGGATCGAGGGTCGTGGCGGTGGTCAGGTATTCGATGGCCCCCTCGGTATCTAGGTGAACGCGGTCGCGGAAGACCCCCTTGAAGAACGCCTCCACCGCGGCGGAGTTCTCGGAGAGCCGTGAGCGTACGGGCAAGTCCTCGAGGCCCTCGCGGACAGGAATGTCCAGCGCCCTCTTCACGGGTCCCGACATATCGTCGACTAGTGCGAGCAGGTCGGTCCCTTCGTGGAAGGTCTCCCCCGCGAGCGATCCGCTGTCCACTCTGTACACCCTGAGGGTAATGCGAAAGAACTCGTCCACCCGGTCGATCTCGCCGATGGCCATGAACGCCGCGTACGACTCCTGTGCCAGTTCGCGCTTGAGGGTCAAAGGTGCTGCCGCGAAGTTCTCGAATCCCCGCTCCTTCACCTCGGCCCGCAAAACGGGGATCGGGACGAAGAACTCGTCCGCCAAGAGATCGAGTGTCAGCGCCTCGGGAACCGCGTAAGAGATCCACGCCTCATCCTGTGTCATCCCGGGTCCGAGATCCAGAGGAAAGAGCGCCGTGGTCTTCGTGAACTCCGTCTTGGGCCTCTCCCGCTCAAGAGTCTCCCCGTCTTCCGTCTGCACCGTGATCGCGGTGGTGACCGAGCCCAGTTCCGCTCCCCCGAAGAGCGCCGCCAGCACGACCACGCACAGCACGAGATTGGCGGGAATCCCAATCTTCTCCGTCCGTGCCAGAGAGTTCCGGTCCTTCCCGGGTTTGCCGTGAAACCAGGCAAGCAGGAAAACGCTCGGCAGCATCATGAGCAGCGTAGTCAACGCCAGGCGCGTCCAGTGCGGCGAGAGGAAGAATTCGTCCACGGCGAAGGCCGTGAACTCGACCAGACCCCATGATGCACCGGCGTAGATCGCAAGAATGTGGGGAATGCGGCGATCGACTAGCTCGCGAGCGTGGCTCACCCGCGATAGCGCTGAGGAGGGAGGACTCTGCGGCGTCTCCATCCCCGAAGGCTACGCGTGCTGAAGGAGCCTGGCAAGCGGCTCCCCTTCTTGTTCCCCAGGCGCGCAAAGAGCCCACCATCACCAGCCCGCCGACAGCCGCAGATGTCCGCCTTCGAACGGCTCTCGCCCGAAGTAGTCCAGGTCCCAGCGGAGCCCGGCCGTCACCTCGAAGCCCGACCGGAACCGGTGGCCCGCTTCCGTGATCAGCCGATGATTTCGCGAGGTGAGCCAGGGCGCCCGGTAGCCCGCATCGCGGTCCAGAAGCGCGTAGGCCAGGCGGCCCGTCCATCCCGCCTCCGGGTACCGGACGAGGGCCGCCCGGGCGAAAACCTCACGATCACGGTGCTCGCGGCGAGCGCCCCCTTGTGGCGAGTGCCACTCGGGCCGCCGCACCCGCGCCAGTTCGGTGTCGACCGCCCACAGCGGGTTCAGGCGGGTTCGTGCTCGGGCTCCCACAGCCACCGTCTCTTCGCGCAGAGTGAAGCCGGGCCCGCTCGCGGGCGCCCGCCGCTCGGTGTCCGCCCTCGCCCAGGTACCGTACAGCGCCAACGTCACGCGCTCGAGCGGTGTGACCTGGAGGAGTGCTCCCAGGAACGCGACCTGTTCGAGCTGGGTGAACGGAGCCGGACCGGCTGCCGGAAAGGTCACCTGTACCTCGCTTCTTCGGCTCGATCCCGCGTGCAGCTCCGCTCGCCAGCGTGACGCCGCGGCCTTCAGGGTCGTGCGAGCGGCGAGGGGAGCCCCCGCGTAGTCGTAGTGGGCGTCCACGTCGTCCGTCCTCACTCCCAGGCCCTGGAAGATCGCGTCGCTGAAGGCGTCGAGCGCTGCGAGGCGCACCTCCAGCGTCCATCTCCGGTCTTCCCCGTCTCTCCAGGAGCGTGCCAGCGCGATCTCCACGTCGGCGGACGGCTTGAAGAAGTGGACCCCAAGCCCCACCTGCGCGGTCCACGGCGTCCCGAGCACGCCCTTCCAGCGCACGGCGACCCACGGGTAGTCACGCCGTGCCGTGAGCGATCGCTCCCGGCGGTAGCGTGCCACCAGATCCACGGGGCCGGAGACGTGGATCTCCTGGCGCCAGTCCACGACGTTGAGGATGTGCGGATTGCTGATCGAGGTCCCGGCAATCCGAAAGCCGTTGGGCAGCTCGGCCCAGCGTGCGTCTTCACTGTGATGGAACAGGCTCGAACGGACATCAAGCTCGTACTCGTGGTCCATCCTGGGGTTGAACCGCTGAAAGATGCCCTCCTCCGCCAGACGGCCGTAGTAGGCACCGTCGCGGTCGAGCAACGACAGCCACACCTGGTCCGCCCACACCGCGAGAGTCGCGAGAGCCGCCGAGTCGGTCTCGGCCGCAGGGGAAGTCGCGGATCGCTCTGCGGGCGACTGTGCGTGGAGCGCCGGCGCGGGGAGGAGGAAAACTCCAGCTAATGCGGCGGCCAGCAGTCCGTGGACAGCGCCCCGCGAGCACCGAGAGCGGCGAGGCGCCGGGCTGGCAAGCCGCGACGGAGGGGACTCCAGGCCGGGGGTAGGGTCTTCGACCTCCTGTAGGGGCGCGAACACCCCCACTGCTGGGCAGGTGCTCCAGTCCGTCATGCTGTTGCCTGCTTTGCGGCTCTTGTGTTCGGATGCGTGTGAGTTCGGCTTGGTCTGGATCGCTTCCCTCCACCATCATCGGGATTGATCTGGCCCGCCGAACGGCAGGTCTCCGATGTCGTACCAATCCAGGGCCCTGTCCGGAATCCCGTCAGCATCGCCTGCGTCCACCTGTCTTTCGACGAGAACCACGAGGGTCGACCCCATCAGGTCGAAGCCCAGCATGCGATCCCTGACCCTCACCGATCCCACGTATTCGGTGTTTTCGTACACGTCCAGCCAGGACCACTCGTGGAGGTCGCGGTGGGTGGCGACCCAGTAGCGGTTGACAGCGTCGAACAAGTGCTGGCTTGTGGACAGGTAGTACCGCTTGGGCGTGGCCCGGTAGCTCTCCAGCCTCTCCTCGACGCTCTCGGTAGGATCGAGGCCCAACTCTGCCAACTCCCTATTGAAGGACTCGATCTCCTCCCTGCGCCGGGCCACTTCCTGTTCGTCCGGGAACTCCTCGGCGTAGGTCGGAGCGCGCACCACCGTGACCTCGCCACCGCCTCCTCCGTCGAAAACCAGATAGCCGTCGCAGGCCAGGAAGACCCACCCGCCCCGGGCGTCCGGAATCCCGCTGATCACCCTGCCGCATTCCACATCCCACGGCCCGCCCCGGGACCCCTCCTCCCGCACGGTCTCGCCCGAAGCGAGATCCACCTCGTACAGGATCATCAGCGGACCGTCACTGTCGTCGCCCGGCATCACGAACCGCAGTGAGACGCCCGTCAACACCGTGTCGAACGATGCGATTGGACCGAATCCGACGCCAGGAAGGCTCGCGCTCGACACGAACGCGCCCGACGGCTCGAAGACCGAGAACCGCGACAGCACCAGGTCCACCACCCCGATCGTTCCCCGGTCTCCGCGCACAAGGGAGGCGGCACCGCCGAACTCACCGGGGCCCTCTCCCTCGCGACCGAAGCTCCCCACGGCGACGCCCTCCCGGTCCACGCAATGCACGCGCTGATCGTAGGACTCGATGACGCAGGCCACCCGCCCGTCCACGAGCAGCGCGACTTCATTGTTGTCGCTGAGCGGCACACTCGCAGTGCCGATGACCTCGGGCGTGAAGATGGCCTCGCCGCCGGTGTCATCCTGACCACAGGCGCCGGCGAAGGCCAGGAGTGCTGCCGCGAACGGTGTCAGAAGTGCCTCCACGGGCCTGAGCAGCGGTCGCGATGGTTCGGTCTTGTACGGCATGAGGTGGATTCCTTCTGTTCGGAAGGTCGCGACAGGTCTGGACGGTCCAAGCGAAAGCTAGCAGTTCCGGGGCACATCCCGCCCGCCCGCCGTTCCGGCACCGGGCGGCCTCAGCTGTCTTCGGGGGCCCCCACCCCGCTGGGCGAAGCCACGGCCATCGCCACGCGCAGCGCGCAACCTTGCTACTGGTTTCTACGTACCAATAGGTTGAATCGCCGATCAGCCGTTCCCCTGCCCCGGAGGTATGCGATGTCGACGCGTTCCCGCCGATCCGGCCCGAGCGCCGGGCTCTTTCTCACCGGGATCCTCCTTATCCTTGGCGCCTGCGAAGACGGCGGCACCCCGCCCGACTACACCCCCGAGGAACTCGACGCCGCCAAGGCCGAGCTTCGGGACCACCGGCGGCTCCGCACCTTCGAAGCCGGGAAGCTCTTCGGCGACGAGTGGGTCGCTCGCGCCCCGCACGACGCCGAACTCCGCGCGCTCTACGCCTACCAGCTCGTGGGGTGGGGACTCTCGAAGGAGGTCCACGAGCAGGCCGACGCCATCCTGGCGGACGATCCGGAGAATCCCTGGGGACTCTACACCAGCGCCTACGCGCATTACGCCGACAACGAGGCCGAACTCGCGCACGAACTCGCCCGGGAGGCGTGGGAGGCCTCGCCACAGCCGGAGTTCGTCTTCCTCTACCTGCGGGCGCTGTCGCGGGCCGATTTCGAGGCGGCGCGTGAATTCCTCGCTTCACTCGACGACGAGACCCGCGGATGGCCGGAAGTCCTGCGCATGGAGGCCGAGATCGAGTCACAGGCTCGCTATGAGCTGGAGGATCCGACCTGGGCGGACTCCATGCGGGCGACGTGGGCGGAGTTCAAGGAACGGTTCCCGGACCATGTGCTCGGATACACGAGGCTCGCGAACGAAGCCTACAACGACCGCCGCCTGGACGAGTGGGCCTCCCTGATGGAGGCGGCTCTCGAACTCGCGCCGGGATCGGTGGAGGTGCGGGCGCAGCACTGGCGTGGTCTGTGGATGTCGGACCTGCTCCCCAGAGAGGAGCGGCGTCCGGCCGTCGAAGCCGGCATGGCGGCATACCTTGAGGCGAGCCCCGAAACCGTGGAGGGCCTGCAGAGCATGGCCTCCATGTACCGGCAGATGGAGGACGAGGAGCGCGCGGCCGAACTCGACGCAAGGATTGTAGCGATCGACCCCGACGGCTTTCACGCATCGTGGGTGCGCCGCACCAAGATGCGGGCGGTGGACGAGGGGATGCGCGAGATCGTGGACGAGCACGGCAGGGACTCCCCCGAATACCGCGCCCAGCTCGAGGCTATCCGGGACGCCGTACACGACTACCTGGCCGGGCCGCTCTACGACGACAGCTTCAAGGGCGAAGCCTACCTCAACCTGTTCTCCGCGCTCAGGTCGATGGACCCCATCCCGGGCGAAGAGCTGGCAGAGGCCATCCGCGGCATGGTGGAGTACGAGCGCCTGAATCCCCACATCGTGTTCGGGGATGCCCCGCTGGCCATGATCGATCACACGCCGTACCCCCTGGAAGCGGTCGACATCATACGCGCAGGCGCACCCCGGGTATTCGAGAGCCTGGAGGATGCACGCAGCTTCTTCGACACGGAGGGCGAGTGGGACGGGGCACTCCGGGGCACCCTCAGCGGCATCTACGACGTGATCGGCTGGGCCCACTTCAAGGCCGGCCGCACGGAAGACGGGCGTCACACGCTGGAGCGCGCGCTGGCCATCTCGGCCTACGACCGGAATGTGAGGTATCATCTCGGGCAGGTGTATGAGCAGCTGGCCGCCGAGGCCGAAGAGAACGGGGACGGCGAGGCCGCGACCTCCTGGCTGGACCAGGCCGAGGACTCCTACATCGCCGGATTCGGAGCCAGCCGCGGCGAGAATCCGAATGAGACCGCTCTGGAGGCGCTGTACGAGCGCCGCAACGGGAGCCGCGAGGGGATCGAGGAATACCTCGCGACGCTTGACGAGCGGGACCGGGTCCGGCGGCACGAGCGCATCCTGGAGTCGCGCGTGGAGGACGCGGAGACCTACGAACCCTTCGAACTCGCGCGGCTGGACGGCGAGATGGTCAACTCGTCGGGTCTCGAGGGCAAGGTCGCGGTGCTGCACTTCTGGGGGACGTGGTGCGGCCCCTGCATCGTCGAGCTGCCCGAGTACCAGGAGTTCGACGAACGCTACCGGCACGACCCCGAGGTGCACGTCTTTTCGATCAGCAACGACGAAACGAACGAGATCATCGAGGACTTCCTCGCGAAGAACGACTACGACTTCACGGTGCTGGTCGACGACGGCTACGCCGAACGCGCCGCCGTCCGAGCCTGGCCGACCACATGGTTCGTCGACCGGGACGGCTACATCCAGTTCGTGCAGGTCGGCACGGCGCTGAAGCTCGACGAGGAGTTCTCGTGGCGCGTGGAAGCGCTCCGCGAGGACGCCGGCAACCATTGAACGGGGATCGGCCAGGGGCGGGAACGCGTCGCGCCACAGGGCCCATTGGCTGGAAAACCTACAGGGGGGACAGGATGGCGAGGCAATCAATCATACTGACCGTAGGCGTCGTCACGCTCCTCGGATGCGGCGGCGGGGAAGTAGACGACTCACCTGCTTCCGCGCCCGGTGCCGACATGCAGACGGACGCTGCGGCCTCGGCCCCGACGCCCGCGGACTGGATCTCCGTGGACGCCGCGGCGCGCACGGCCACCGTCACCCTCGTTGCGGCCGAGACCGACGCAAACAACCGCTGGAACTTCAATGGCCACGCGAACGGCGAGGCCACGGTCGTCGTGCCCGTCGGATACACCGTCACGATCAACTTCGAGAATCGGGACCCCGTCCACTACCACAGCGCCGGCGTACTCGCAAAGGCGGCGAGCTATCCGCCCATTTTCGACGAAGCGACGCCCGTGTTCGACGGCGCCATCACCTCCAACGCCACGTCGATGTCGGAGGCCACGGCACCCGGCGGCGGAACCGGGAGCTTCACGTTCGTCGCCTCGGAAGCCGGCGAGTATTCGCTCGTATCGCTGGTCCCGGCCAATGCGGTCACGGGCATGTGGATCGGGCTCGAAGTCTCCGCGTCGGGCGACTCCGGACTGCGGGACTAGCCGCGCGCCCCCAGGTTCGAGTCCTGGCGGGAACGCCTGCGACCGGCCGCGCCAAGCACCAGCACCGCACCCACGCCCGCCACGAACAGCAGCGTCACCGCCACCACCTCCGGATCGCCGAGGGGCGGCAGCACCGCCACTTCCCTGCCCTCTTCCGTGTAGCGGGTAAAGGGCCAGAGCTTTCGCAGGGACCCCAGCATGAGCCCCACCAGCACGGCGAGGGTCGGGTCGTGCCACCTGGCGAACATCCCCTTCAGCACTCGCGCGACGCTCAGCAGCCCGGCAGCCATGGCCGCCGCCAGCGCACCCGCCGTAAGGATGGCGCCCCCGTCCTGGTGGTAGATCGCGAGCGACAGGGTGTAGAGGACGTAGTGGTAGAGCCCCAGCAGCAGCAGCACGAAGGACCCCGAGATCCCGGGCAGGGCCATGGCCGAAATGGCGAGCACGCCCCCTAGCAGCAGGTATGCCAGAGAGGGATCCCGTCCACCGCTCAGGGCCTCCGGTTGGGAGACACTCAGTTCGCCGACCGGCCCCTCCACCACCCGGATCGATCCCGGCGGCACGTTCCCCGCGGCGCCGACCATGCCTGCAATGACATCGACTTCAATGCCTGTACTACCGGCGGGCGCCGCGGCCGCTCCGACCGGCTTGAACGCCAACTCCGGGCGCGACCCGTCCCCGGGCGCCAGGAGGGTCAGGTTCTGCGGCGTCAGTCGCACCTCGGCCGCGGCGGGTTCCGCGAATTCCAGCAGCACGCGGCCGGTGGCGCGTTCGGAGGTGGGCTGCGGCAGGCCGACAAACCAGGCCGTGGCCACCGCCGCAGCGATGCCGAGCAGCCAGCGCGAGGGCCCCCCGCTGCGCATCGCCCGCAGCGGAACGGTGACCGACGCCAGCACCAGCCCCAGGAAGAGGCCCCGCATCTGCGCCGGATACAGGCTCAGCAGCGGTGGAAGGATGCGGGCGCCGGCCGCGATCGCGGGCACGATCCCCGCCGCCAGGAAGGCAAGGAAGAGCACACGGCCCGCGTCCTGGCCGGCGCCATCGCCCGGAAGCCGCCTCGGATCCTTCGCGCCCGCGCCGAGAAGGTGCCAGAACGAACGGGACCACACCCGGCGCAGAAGCCCCGTCCCCAGCCCCCCCACCGCATCGATGAGCCGCGGGTAGATCCCCAGGATCAGCGCGATCGTCCCGCCCGACACGCCCGGGACGACGTCGGCCGCACCCATGCACACCCCGCGCAGCGTGTTCCCCAGCCAGCGCCTCATGGGATCGGTGCGCCTCTCGCCGTGCTGCCGCCCGGGCCGCAACCGGACCACCGGCGGCTGGAATCGGGCGCGCCCCGGCGCCCCAAACCGCTCAGAGGTGGATTTCCCATTCGCGCAATTCGTCCAGCCGGCGGTAGCTGGTCAGGTCGAGGTGCAGGGGGGTGACCGAAACGTACCCGTCGCGAACGGCGCGGAAGTCGGAGTCGGGTCCCCCGTCCCAATGCGTGACGCCGCCGCCGATCCAGTAGTACTCCCGCCCTGAGGGGTCGGGCGCCCGGGTGATGGATTCGCTGTACCGCCGCCGCCCCAGGTTCGTCACGCGCACGCCGCGCACCTCCGCGGGCGGGAGCGGCGGAAAATTCACGTTCAGCAGTTCGTGGGGAGGGATCCCCCTCGCGAGGAACTGCTTCAGGAGACTGCTCACCACGGGTTGCCATCCCTCCAGCTCCGCCACCTCCCTGCCGATGTAGGAGAAGGCGACCGCGGGGATTCCGAGGAGCGTCGCCTCCATCGCCGCCGCCACCGTTCCCGAATAGAGGACGTCCTCGCCCATGTTGGGGCCGTTGTTGATGCCCGAGACACACAGGTCGGCGGGGGTGTCCAGGAGCTCGCTCACCGCAAGGATCACGCAGTCGGTGGGCGTGCCGTCGACGATCGTCGTGCCGTCGTGGGTCTTGCGCACCCGCAGCGGGCTGTGGAGGGTAAGCGCATTGCTGGACGCGCTCTGCTCGCGGTCCGGCGCGATGATGTCCACCGAGCCGATCTCGTGCGCGGCCTCGGCCAGCACCCGGATCCCCGGCGACAGGTAACCGTCGTCGTTGGTGCAGAGGATGCGCACGGCGCGGCCCGGGCCTAACCCTCTTCTTCCGGCAGCGTCAGCGTGTCGCGGAGCGAATCCAGCCCTTCCCTGATCAGGGCCATCACCTGCGGTTCCGCGTTCAGCTTGCGGACTTCCGTGATCTCGCCGCCCGCCCGCATCTTGTCCAGTTCCTTCCGGGCCCCCTCGATCGTAAAGCACTTCTCGTAGAGCAGATGCTTCACCAGCAGGATCGTCTCGATCTCCCGCATCCGGTACACCCGCGTTCCCCCGCGGTTCTTGCTGGGCGACAGGACACTGAACTGGGTCTCCCAATACCGGAGCACATGTGGCTTGAGCCCCGTCAGCGTGCTTACCTCTCCGATCGAGTAGTAGGTCTTGCGGGCGATCGGGTCCACAGGTATCAACTCCTCGCGTGGTGTGCTTGCGGTGCATGTGCAACGACGGCTCTCACGACCTGCTCGCCCCCGTTCTTTCAGACGCATGCGGGTGTTCGGGTTTCGGCTCCCTGGTCATCAGGCGGTGCAGTGCTTCCAGAGGGTCCGCCCCCTGCGCCACTATGCGATAGACCTCTTCGGACACCGGCATCTCGACTCCGAGCCTCCCGGCAAGTTCGTGCACCGCCACCACCGTCGCCACCCCTTCCGCGACGGTGCGCGTGCTCCCGGTGATCTCCTCCATCGACTCACCGCGCCCGAGGCGCTGGCCAACCGTCCGGTTGCGGCTCAACCCCCCCGTGCAGGTGAGCACCAGGTCGCCCATCCCGGCGAGCCCCGCGAAGGTGGCCGGATGGGCGCCCATCGTCACGCCCAGCCGGCTGATCTCGGCCAACCCCCGTGTCATGAGCGCGGCCACGGCGTTGTGCCCCAGTTCCAGACCCGCCGCCACCCCGGCCGCGAGCGCGATCACGTTCTTGAGCGCGCCCCCGAGCTCCACGCCGATCACATCCGGGGTGGTGTAGACCCGGAAGCGATCCGTCTGAAAGAGTGACTGGACCCACATGCAGGCGTCCCTGTCGCGGCTCGCCACTGCGACTGCGGTGGGAACGCCGTCGCAGACCTCCCGGGCGAAGCTGGGACCGGAGAGGACACAGAACGGGCCGGTTTCCGCGGGTGGCAGGGCGTCGGCAAACATCTCGTCCATCCGGCGGAGCGTCGCGATCTCGATCCCCTTGGACGCGCTCACGACGACCGCATCGCCGGGGATACAGGGGGCGGCGGCGGCCAGGAGCCCGGCGGAGTGCTGCACCGGACAGACCCAGACCACGATCTCCGCAGCCTCCAGCGACTCGGTCAGCGAGTTTGAGACCGAGAGTCGTTCCCGATTGAGTGACACCCCTTGAAGGAAAAGCGCGTTCTGCCCGTATTCACTAAAGGACCGTGCCACATCGGGCTCTCGCGCCCACAGCCGCACCCAGGCACCCGAATTCGCCAGCAGGTTGGCGAGCGTCGTCCCCCAGGCCCCCGCTCCGATCACCGCGACCCTCGCCGCCGCCCGCGAGTTGCGCCGCCGCGGCTTGCCAGGGGTGGCGTCCTCGCTCCCGGCAGTCACGCGCACACCCGAAGCTCGTCCGGTGGCACCCTCGCCCCGGCGGTCACCCTCCCCCGCCGCCTTCCCCGCGCCGATCGATGCGCGGCTCTTCTCCCGCGAGCAGCCGCCTGATGTTCGAGCGGTGTGCCCACACCACGAAGACGGCCATCAGCACCAGGAAGATCATCACCGGCGGCCCGGGGGCCAGGAAGAACCCCGCCACGGGCACCGCCACCGCCGCCGCCATCGAGGCGACCGACACCATTCGCGAGAGCAGAAGGGTGAGAAGCCAGATTCCAAGCCCCACGGCGGCCGCCACCGGTGCGATCGCGATCAGGACCCCCGCGCTCGTGGCCACGCCCTTTCCGCCGCGAAAGCGCACCCAGAAGGAGAAGACGTGCCCCACGATCGCCGCCCCGCCGTACGCGACCGTCCACCACGGTGCGGTCCGGTCGTCCAGGTGCGGGAACCACCATACCGGCGCGAACCCCTTGAAGATGTCGAAGAGGCCGACCGGGATGGCCGCGCCCCAGCCGAGAACGCGCTGCACGTTGGTGGCGCCCAGGTTGCAGCTGCCCAGCGTTCGCAGGTCCTTGCCGTGAAGCTTGCCGGTCCAGAAGGCCGTGGGTATGGCACCCGCCACATAGGCCGCGACGACAAGCAGGGGAGCAGAGATCATGGCGTTCAAGTATGCTCACCGCTTGCTCTTGCGCAACCTGAGCCGTAGAGGCACGCCCGGGAAGTCCCAGCGGTCGCGCATCCCGTTGACGAGGAAGCGGCGGTAGTGGACGGGGATCTCGTCAGGGAGGTTGGAGAAGAGGATGAAGGTGGGAGGCTCCGTCTCGGCCTGCGTGGCGTACTTGATCCGGACTGCCCGGCCCCGCGCGTGTGGCGGGGGCTGGCGCCTCACGAGCTCCTCCACCAGCTGGTTGACCTCGTGGGTGGGGACCCGCCGCCGCCTCCGTTCGGCGACCGCGAGGACGAGCTCCAGCGTCTTGCGCACCCTCAGTCCTGTCAGCGCCGACACGAAGAGGAAGGGAACGTGGCGCAGGAAGGGTGCGCGGCTTCCAGCGTCGCGCTGGAAGTCGGGGGCGGTCCAGGTGTCCTTCGCGACCAGATCCCACTTGTTGCACACGGCGATCACCCCGCACCCGGCCTCCCAGGCCGTCTCCGCCACCTTGATGTCCTGCACATGCAGCCCCTCGGCCGCGTCGATGACCACGAGGCAGACCGCGGCGTCGCGCACGACCCGTGCCGTGCGCAGCGTGCTGTAGTACTCCACCGAGTCCCGGATGCGGGCGTGGCGCCGCAGTCCCGCCGTGTCCACGAAGGTGAGTTGTCTGCCGTGGTACGTCATCGTGAGGTCTACGGGGTCGCGGGTCGTCCCCGGAACTTCCGACACCATCACCCGCTCCTGCCCGAAGAGCCGGTTGACCAGCGACGACTTCCCCGCATTCGGCTTTCCGATCACCGCGACCCGCACCTCTCCCGGAATCGGCTCCCCGGTTTCCTCGGGGAGCAGCGGCAGCATGGCGTCGAAGAGGTCGCCGAACCCCCTGCCCGACATCGAGCTGACCGGGTAGGGCTCCCCCATGCCGAGCTCCCAGAAGTCGAGGTGGGATCGCTCGAGCGGCAGATTGTCGACCTTGTTGACGGTGAGCAGTACCGGCTTCGATACCTTGCGGAGCACCTCCGCAAGCTTCTGGTCGAGCGGGTGAACGCCGGCCTTCGAATCGACCATGAGGAGCACCGCATCCGCCTCCTCGACCGCGGTCATGGCCTGCTTCCGGATCAGGCGGTCGATCGTGCGGTTCGATCCCTCCACCACCCCACCCGTGTCGACCACGTAGAAGTGGCGTCCGGTCCACTCGGCCCGCCCGAAATTGCGGTCCCTCGTGACCCCCGGCTCATCGTCCACGATCGCCACGCGCCGTCCGATCGCCCGGTTGAAGAAGGTCGACTTGCCCACGTTCGGCCGCCCGACCACGGCGACGACGGGAAGGCTCACCGGGCCGCCTCGCGCGCGGACACCGGCGCAGCTGCCATCCGTCCGGCCCGACTACCGGGGCCCGTCAGCGTCTCCACGACGCCGTGTCCTGCCCGGACCTGCGCGGGCGCGAGCCGGTCCGCTACCTCGGCGAGCGTCACGCCATCGATGAAGAGTGCGTCGTCGTTGAGCGCGGTCCCAGGCAGCAGCACCATGTCGCCCGGCCGGCCGGCCCCGACAACGTCCAGGATGTCCAGGCCGGCGAGGAGGCCCGCGATCGTCACCGACGGCCCGAAGTACCGATTTTCCACCGCAACGATTTCGACCTGGCACCCCATCCGCCCCGAGATCGCGGGTGCCATCTCCTCGAGCCAGGGACGCATGGAGGTTCCCGTCACCAACCGCACCCGCTCAACCCCTTCGGCCGGCGCCACCCGGTCCTTCCCGCGCTCGAACCCGTCGAGCAGGCTCCTCAACGCCCCCACACCGTTCTCCAGGAGCGGCCAGTCGTCGTAGTACGCCTCTTCGGGCACCTCCCGTCCGGCAATCAGGAAGAGCTCGTCGGCGGCGTAGCACCAGCGCTTTCCCCGCTCGGCCATGGCCCGCGCCTGAATCGACTCCGTCTGCCTCAGCGCCGTCTCCGCCTCATCCGCGCGCAGCAGGCGCACCGGCCGGTTCAGGTTGTAGCGCGTCAGCCCCACCGGGACCACGGAGAGCGAGAGGACCCCGTCTCCCAGCGCGTACAGCTCCCGGATCGTGCGGTCGAGCTCGTCCCCGTCGTTCCACTCGGGACAGAGGACCGCCTGGGCGTGCACCTCCAGGCCACCGTCCAGGAGGAAGCGCAGCTGGTCCAGGATCAGGCCCGCGCGATCGTTCTTGAGGAGGCGGACGCGCAACTCCGGATTCGTGGCGTGAACGCTGACGTACAGCGGCGAGAGGCGCTGGTCGACGAGCCGCTGGAGTCCGCGCGGCCCCAGGTTCGTGAGCGTGACGTAGCTGCCGTAGGTGAACGACAGGCGGAAGTCGTCGTCGCGCAGCCAGAGTGGATCGCGGGCGCCCGGCGGGTTGCCGTCAATAAAGCAGAAGACGCATTCGTTGGCGCATTCGCGGATCTTGTCGCGCGCGGGCACGATACCGAGGCTCTCGGAAGCGTCCCGGGAGATCTCGCAGACGAACGCGGCCCCCTCCGGATCCACGACCTCGAGCTCGAGTTCCTCCTCGGCGGTCAGGAAGGCGAAGTCGATGCCATCCCGGACGCGGGCACCGTTGACCGTCAGGATCCGGCTTCCGATGCGGAGTTCCAGCGCCTCCGCGATCGAGCCCTCACCAACCTCTGCGATTCGCACCATGATGCGGCGCCCCCCCGAACGCCGGCCACCGCCCGCGAGGCCCCCGCGCCACGGACTGGCGGACGCCCGGAGAAGAGCGGGAGACGGGACTCGAACCCGCGACCCTCAGCTTGGGAAGCTGATGCTCTGCCAACTGAGCTACTCCCGCGACCGTACCCTTCCCCGGTCCCTACCGGGGGCTGAGCACTTCGACGTAGAACCCGCTGACGGTCTCCGAACTGCTGAGATCGGCGTCGGCGCGCACCGTGACCCCCTGGTCGGGAGCCTCTACGCGGACGTCGACCGACCCGAGGTCCCTGCCGTCGTCTCCGCTGAAATGCACCCGCATCTCGACGGGGGTTCCCGGATCCAGCGAGTTGTTGGTAAGCTCCACGGATGCGACGCCTCCGCCTCCTGTTCGTGGTGCCAGCGCTGGCGAGGGGTATTCGATCCTGAAGTCCAGGCTGTCACCCTGCGTGTACACCGTGATCGCCTCCTCCTGATCGCCGGTGCCGTTCAGCGCGAGTGCCCGCAGCAGATACGTTTGCGGGTTGTACGGGTCCAGTTCGAGCAGCTGTTCGGAGACCGGGAGCAACGCCTCCCAGTCTTCCGCCTCGGCAAGCGATTGCGCCATGTTGTAGACCGCGTCGCGGTTCCGGGGTGAGATGTCGGCGGCCATGCGGAAAGCCCTGGCCGCTTCCGAGTAGATCGGCCTGGGATCGACGACGGCGGTATCGACGCTCTGGGCCGACCTGTACAGGCCCACCCCGATGTCGAGGTATTGCCTGACGCCGAGTCCGGTTGCATCCAGCAGGCTGTTGTAGATGGCCTGAGCCGAGTCCGCCCGGCCGCCGCTCGCAAGCGCCCCGGCGAGACCCGAGAGTGCCTGCACGTCTCCCGGCGCCGACTCCAGGTACTCGGCGTAGGTCGTCGCGGCCTCCTCGTATCGTTCGACAAGGGTGAGGACATTGGCCCGGTTGAAGGTCGCGTTCTGCTCGCGCATCCGCCAGTTGGCGGCGGTGGCGCTGTCGACCTCCTCGATGCGGCCGCGGATGACCTCGAGCACGGCCCCGTAGGCGTCGATGGATTCGTCGAAGCGCCCCTCGTTCCCGTAGGTGACACCCAGATTGTGCAGGGCTTCGGGCCGCGTCCTCGGGAAGACGGCCTCGGCGGTCTCCAGCAAACGGATACTCTCTTCCGGGTTTCCGGCATCCCCGCTCGCCAGCGAAGCGTTGAAGAGGTTGATCCACGCATTCTCCCGGTGGACAGCGATCTCCTCCAGGTACGGCTGGTACATTTCCCCTGCCCTCGTGAGCAGGGAGTCGGCCGCCAGTGAGGCGGCGATCATCGAGTCGGCGCTCACGTGGGGGCCAAGCCCGATTTGCGCCCGGCCCGCCAGCAGGTAGGCGAGCGGATTGTTGGGATTCTGGAGGATGCCGTTCGTCGCGGCGTCCAGCGCCTGCTGGAAACTCGCCGCGGGGTCGTCGCTATCGGCCGCCCGCAGGAGGATGAACTCGGCGCTGTTGGTATGGGTGTCCGACCGGGGCCGCGCCGTTTCCACACCCACCGCGCCGCCGCCCCCGCCCCCCCCGCCGCGGGCTCTTTTAAACATAGGACGCGGCCGACGCTGTTACGCGTGTTGGTGTGGGGGGTGGGCGGGTGATGTAAAAA
>VXLT01000349.1 GCA_009841475.1 Gemmatimonadota bacterium | reverse complement strand
CCTCGGCACCGTTCCCCCCTGACCACCCAAGGACGAGTAGGCCCGGCCACCAAAGCCGTCCCCCGCCGTCCTTCCCACCGGGGGAACACCCGCCATGCCGGGAAAGCGGCGACCGCGAGAGAACCCAAGGCACGACGCCTCCTACAAGAACTTCTTCACCCATTCGCGTACGGTCGCCGATACCCTCCGCGCGGCCGCAGGTGAACTCGCCCGCCTCCTCGACTTCGACACCCTGGAACAGCTGCCCGCCAGCTTCGTCACCGAGCACCTCGACCAGCGCCACACCGACATGCTCTGGCGGATCGAATTCACCGGCGGCGGCTGGGTCTACATCCTCATCCTGCTGGAGTTCCAGTCCACGGTGGACCACCGCATGGCCCTGCGAATGATGGACTACACCGACGCCATCTGGATGCGGCTTGGCAGGGAGGATCTCGGCCCCCGTGGCGAATACCCCCTCGTGCTGCCCATCGTCATCTACAACGGCAAGCCGCCCTGGACCGCGGCAACCGATGTCGGCGACCTGATCGGCCCGGTCCCGGAGGAGCTCCTTGGATACCGGCCCCGCCTCCGGTATCTTCTCATCGAGATCCGGTCGCTGGATTTGGCCTCGCTGCCGCGCGACAACATCCTGGCGATGATCGCCGGCTTCGAGCAGGCCCCGACGGCGGAGGCGCTGGAAGAGCTGGCCGGCTCGCTGGGGGGCCGGGTGGAGGCGATCGAGGCGCCGGAACTGGTTGGGGCCTTCGTGGCCTGGATCACGCATGTGCTGACGCAGCGGTTCGGGACAGCGGGCCGAGAGTTGCAACGCAAATTGAGAGCTGAGGAGGAAGGAAACATGTCGACGTTGATTGAGCGGGCCCGGAAATGGGGCGAGGAGCGGGACCAGCTGTGGCTGCAGAAGGGGATCGAGCAGGGCATTGAGCGGGGCATTGAGCGGGGCATCGAGCGGGAGCGGCAGGCATCGATCCAGCGAGAACGCGAACTGGTTGCCCGGATGGCCAGCCGCAGGTTCGGTCCCGGTACCGCTGAGCAGCTCATGCCGGTGCTGGAGAGGGTATCCGACCCGGAGGGTATCGCCCTCATCGCCGATGCTGTGGTTGAATGCGAGACTGCGGAGGAGTTCCTCAGGAAGGTGCGGGGGGACTGATCTCCGACGTCTTTCCTATTGGCCACTGTGCCCGAAGAGACCTCCAGGCACGCCGGCAAAGTTGAACGTTCCGCAATCACCGTACGTGCACATCATCTCGGTTTCCGTGACCGACACGGCCCCTTGGCCTTCGACGGGACACCGTGGTCTTGGCCGCGGCAGGTGCGGCAAACGCAACCGTACAGGCAGCAAAGAGAGTGAAAAAGGCGAGCCTGTTCATTGTGAAACCCGCGGATCAAGTTCCGAGCGAAAGCGCCCGGCGCCCAGCCCCCGAACCGGCTGGGCGCCGGAAGCGGCCTATTTCCTCTCCAGGACGCCCTCGACAATATCGACGTAGGGCAGGCCGTCTTCTCCCACCCCGTATACGTAACCTGTCATTTCGTTGCGGAAGAGGCCTTGGGGAAGTACGGGATTGCCACGCATGATGTCGCCCAGCAAGTACGCGTCAGAGGCGAGAAGCGTGGCCGATCTCGTGTCGATCACCTCCACAACAAAGTGGACCAGGGTCTCGTCCAGGGCCTCGATTTCCTCCTGGATTTCCGGAGTCCACCTGCCACCGCCACCCTCCTCCTTGAGATGTTCGTATCTCTTCATCGCCTCCACGTACTCCTCGGAGGGTCGCACCACAACAACGTACAGGAGCCCGTCCGCCGTGATGTGCAGTTCGCCGACCCAGGAAGACGTTATTGAGTCGCCAGTCCACCTGAACCAGGGTTGGCGGCGGCGCAGCGACTGGACGATATCCGGCGTTTGCGACTCGATGCTCCAGTGCTCGAGGACGTACCCGGAGGCCCCCTCGATTGAAGGGGCGGCCCAAAAGCCGGCATGTCCCCTGTTGTAGGCTATGGCACGGTCGTGTCCATAGTCCCCGCTGGCGCCCGTTCCATCTTCCGCGGTGCCGAACGTATACTCGAGGGTGCCGTCCCCGTTCACCATGCGGAAGTAGGCGTCACCAGATGACGGGTGCCCGTTGCTCGCGAGGATCCTCCCGTCGTAGAGAAGAACGATGGTCTCCTCCATTCTCAGCGGGCCCCCGGATCCCATCCAGCC
Organism: Gemmatimonadota bacterium; assembly: GCA_009841475.1. Taxonomy (GTDB): domain Bacteria; phylum Gemmatimonadota; class Gemmatimonadetes; order Longimicrobiales; family Gaopeijiaceae; genus Bin94. Next base: position 1,538 of record VXLT01000349.1, on the reverse strand, counting down.
GGAAGGAGCTTGCCGGACGAACTCCTGCGCGGGCGAGAAGACGGTCCAGTTGGCGGCATCGTGCACATGGAGGCTGTCGGCCGGGTCAACGAAAAGAGAGAGATACCAACCTCTGAATTCCCCGGGACCCTCACCACTGCTTCCGAAGGACGCCAGATAGGCGCCGTCGGCACTCCACACACTGATGGTGGATAGCCACCCATCGGCGTTCGCCGAATAGTAGCGTCCGTGCCCATCCTTTACGACAGTTGGCCCGGGATCGGGCCAGGAGCCGTCCGGGGTGGCGGTCAGGCGCACACCGGTTTTTCGGAATACAAGACGACATGGAGGGTCCCCGGTCACGTTGCGCACGACTCCCTTTTCGGTGACCGCCCTCGCCGGATCGCGGGGACAGGACGTGCCTTTGCCTTCCTGGGCCGCAAGCACCAAGGGAAGCAGGGCACCCCCGGCCACCGCCGCCAGCAACTTGGAGAAGTGGATCATTCAGTGCCATCCTCGCACGGATAGTGAGAATTCTCCGCTAAACCGTCCTCCCACCAATAGTGAATAGGACCCTGCCGCCGAACGACAGAGTGTTTTCTCCAGCCCTGACTCATAATCTGGTCCCCGTCGTACTTCTCCTCGTGCTTATGATGCTTCCGGAGTCCAAAGAACCTCTTTCTCTCCCAGTTTTGCCAATCGTAGCATTCCGTAGCCTTACCGTCGTCAGCCTCCATGTGTTCGGTGTCCGTCGACACCGCCGCAGGCGACACGGTTCCCGGGCGAGAGGTCGCCCAACCCTCCGAACTGGAAGCGTATCGGGCAAGCGCTGCGCTTCCAAGGCCGAGATTGGGGGGTTCCGCGACATCCACGCCAAGGTCGTTCGCGATTGCAGAGTACGGGGTTCCGGCCATCTCGGCAACAGGAGGCGTGAGAAGCGGCGACGGGCCCGCCATCACGCCAAGCGCGAGCAGGAAGACGGCGGCAAGGGGATGGACGGTGCGTTAGTGTCGACTATATGCTGCACTGCTTTCGCAAGGTGACAACGGAGATGGAGCGGTTCACCGGGATGCTGTGGATTGGCTTGTCCCTCCGTACCACACAACCATAACTCCCCCTTTTCGGAATTGGGGCACTTGCCCGTCCACCGGGCAGAGCCTGCTTTCCGGTCCCTTCCATACATTGCAGGGGTTCCCGTTCCTACCCAAACCCCCCATTTGGACCCCGCCGCCTCCAGCCGGGACAGGCCGTCGCGGGCGTACGAGGCGAGCAGCCACGCCAGGTCCTTCGGCTCGGCCAGGGTGGCTTGGTGCGAGAGGGCCCGGGCAAGGTATTCGCCGAGCCCAGCGCCCACTTCGCGGGCGAACGCGCGAGACCGCTCCACCTTGCTCCAGAAGTCGTCCGCATCCTCCGCCAGCCGGAAGGGTTCGAGCCTGGCCGGACCGCCCGACCCGTCCGCGCCGACCAGCACGAAGTCGCGCAGGTTCGTCACCAGCACCAGCCGGTAGCGGCTCACCTGGTCCGACTCCGCCGTCAGCCAGGCGTCTTCGCCCACTCCC
>VXLT01000021.1 GCA_009841475.1 Gemmatimonadota bacterium | reverse complement strand
CCCTCCCCCTGATCGCCACCCTCGCCCTCGTCACCCTCACCGTCCCCGCGTCGGTCGCCCAGGCCCAGCGCTTCTCGATCGAGGACGTCCTCAGTCCCGGCTACCCGAGCGGCCTGGTGGCCGCGAAGGCCGCCGACCGGATTGCCTGGATCGAGAACGAGGAAGGGCTGCGCAACGTCTATACCGCCGCCGCGCCGGACTTCGAGCCCGTGCGCCTGACCCGGTTCGAGGACGACGACGGGCACGACCTGTCCACGCTCAGGATCTCGGAGGACGGCTCGGTGGTGGTGTTCCTGCGCGGGCACAACGCCAACCGGGACGGGTGGATCGCGAACCCGGCCAGCGACCCGCGCGGGGCGGAGCGCGCGGCCTGGGCGGTCAGCACCGCGGGCGGCGAACCGTGGCGGGTCGCCGAGGCCTGGAATGTGGCGCTCTCGCCCGACGGGAAGTGGATCGCGTACACCAGCGGCGGGAACATCTACCGGGCGCCGGTGAACCCGGGGGTCGTCAACCCGGGCGGGGTGGTGAGCGGGGGCCTGGTCGTCGCGGGCCAGCAGCAGCCGCTCTTCAGCGTCTTCGGCAGCCAGGGCAGTCCGGTCTGGTCGCCGGACTCCCGCAAGATCGCCTTCGTCAGCAACCGGGACGACCACAGCTTCATCGGCATCTACGACACGGACAGCCCCGGGATCACCTACCTGGCGCCGTCCGTCGACCGGGACACCAGCCCGACCTGGTCGCCCGACGGGACCAGGGTCGCCTTCATTCGCAGGCCGGGACTCCCCTTCGGAGCGAGCGCGGACCGGGGTGACGCCAGGCCGGAGGACCTCCCCGAGGGGATGATCCAGGCGCGTTTCGCGGGCGGGCACGACTTCTCGATCCGGGTGGCGGACGCCGAAACGGGCGAGGCGATGGAGGTATGGCACAACTCCCCCGACGACCAGTTCTTCAACGAGGCGCGCCAGGTGATCTGGGCCGGGGACCACATCATCTTCCAGGCCGAGCCCACCGGATGGCGGCTCTACTACGCGGTCGCGGCGGCCGGCGGCACCGGCGAGCCGATCGAGCTCACCCCCGGCGACGGCCTCGTCGAGCAGATCTCGCTCTCGGCCGACGGTCGCACCCTCTTCTACGCCACGAACGCCGGCGACATCGACCGGCGACACCTCTGGCGCGTCCCGACCTCGGGCGGCACGGCCCGCCAGCTCACCCACGGCGACGGCATCGAGACCTACCCGGCGGCGCTGGCCGGCGGCGACCACGTCGCCACCCTGAGCGCGAGCGCGAGCCAGCCCCTCACCGTGGCGGTCGTTCCGGCGAACGGCGGCACGGCCCGCTACATCCGCGAGCTGCCCTCCCGCTACCCCCTCGACCTGCACGTCACCCCCGAGGCGGTCACCCTCAACGCCGAGGACGGGTACGAGTTCTACAACCAGCTGTTCATGCCTCCCGACATGCAACCCGGGGAGCGGCGCCCCGCGCTGATCTTCATCCACGGCGGATCGCGGCGGCAGATGCTGCTCGGCTACCACTACCGGCACTTCTACCACATGGCCTACGCGATCAACCAGTACTTCGCGAACAAGGGGTACGTGGTGCTGAGCGTGAACTACCGGAGCGGCATCGGATACGGGCGCGAGTTCCGCAACGCGCCGGGGCGCGGCGGACGCGGCAACACCGAGTACCGCGACATCAAGGCCGCCGGGGAGTACCTGCGCGACCGCGCCGACGTCGATCCCGACCGGATCGGGCTCTGGGGGCTGTCATACGGGGGCATCCTGACGGCGCAGGGGCTCGCGCGCGACTCGGATCTCTTCGCGGCCGGCGTGGACATCGCGGGCGTCCACCTGTGGGGCAACTCGATCGACCCGGAGTCGGTGTCGTACCAGTCGTCAGCGATCTCGGAGGTGGAGAACTGGACCTCGCCGGTGCTGCTGATCCACGGGGACGACGACCGCAACGTGGCGTTCTCGCAAACTGTGGGACTGGTGCAGCTTCTGCGCGCGCAGGGGGTGCCTCACGAGCTGATCGTCTTCCCGGACGACGTGCACTCGTTCCTGATCCACGAGCGCTGGCTGCTCTCGTTCAACGCGACGGACCGGTTCTTCGACCGGCACCTGCGGGCCGGCGAGAACGTTACGACTGGCGGAAGACGGTAGGGGCCACGGACTGCCGGAGGCCGCTGCGGGCGGACGGGCCGACGGCGTGGCTCAGGGTCGCCGGGCTGGCAGCGCTCCGGACGCCGACGCCCGCACTGTAATCGTCGCGACGCCGACGTAGCCGGCCCCCGCCCGGGTCGCCGTCACTCGAATGTGACCCGTGCCCACCCCTCTTGCGGTGACCAGCCCGCTGCTGTCGACCGTGACCACGGAGGGGTGCGGCGCCGACCAGATGTAGTCGGTGTCCTCGACTTCGTGGCCGTTCCTGTCGACGGCCATGGCGGTCAGACGCACGGTGTCGCCGACCGCATTCAGGGTGTCCACCTCCGGGGTCAAGCGCACCTCCGACGCGAGTTGTGTCACCACGACCCCTGCCGCGGCGCTCAGTTCCCCGCTGACCGCGACGACGTCCGTGCCGCCGGTGCGCACGGCGGTTACGAGCCCGGTCGCGTCGACTGTCGCGACGGCCTCGTTCTCCGAGCTCCAGGTGAAGGTGAAGCTGCCCATGGGGTGACCGTTTGCGTCCCGGCCCGCCGCTTCCAGCCGCGCCGTGTCGCCGAGGGCGAAGAAGGTGATGTTGGCGGGGACGATTCCCACTCCGACGAGCACCTGCGAGACCGTGATCTCGGATGTTCCGGAGGCGCCTCCGGCCGTTGCAGCGACGGTCGCGCTGCCGTTTCCGGCCGCGGTCACCAGCCCGGTGGAATCCACCGTGGCGACGGCCTGGTCGGTCGAACTCCATACCACGTCAGCGTCCACAACGGGATTGCCGTTGGCGTCGAAGGGCTCGGCGGTCACCCGCACGGTGTCGCCGAGGGCAGGGAAGGTCGTGGCCGCCGGCGATACGTCGATTCGAGCGGCTTGCTGGGCGACGGTCACGGCGGCGGCCGCGGTGGATCCCCCGCCGGTGGCGGTGATGTCCGCGCTGCCGTTACCGATTGCGGTTACCAGCCCGTCCGCATCGACGGTGGCGACGGCTTCGTCCGCCGAACTCCATGCGATGCCTACATTCGCCATGACGTTGCCGTTTGCGTCGAGGGCCCGGGCGTCGAGCTGCAGGGTTTCGCCGAAGGAGACGAGCGTGCCGGTAGATGGCGATACCTCGAAGCTGACCAGAACCTGGGCGACTCTGACCCCCGCGCCTCCGCTGGCATTCCCCGAGACGGCGTTTATCGCTGCGCTGCCGTTCCCGATGGCCGTGACCAGTCCGCTGGGACTCACGGTGGCCACCGAGTTGTCGTTACTGGCCCACGTCACCGGCGCGTCCGCGATCGCCTGGCCGTCCTCGTCGAGGACAGAGGCGGTGAGCTGCTGTGTCTCTCCAAGCGCCGCCAACTCCACCGACGACGGCGAAACGGTGAGTCTTGCGGCGACGGGGGGATCCGTTCCGTCGCAGGCGATGAGGACTGCCGGCAGGACCAGGGCGGGTGCGACCCGCCACGACTCGCATATGCGCATGCCATTCCCCTTGGTGACGAATCCGGTTGAGGGGACGCTCGCCCTACCCCCGTTGGGGGCAGGTGCGCCCCTTAACGATAACCCCGGAGGCGCGATGGTGTGGCCCGCCCCCCGCCGGCCAGCCGGTCTCTTTTAAAAAA
>VXLT01000357.1 GCA_009841475.1 Gemmatimonadota bacterium | reverse complement strand
CGCCACCGGTGTTCTTCCTGATATCTACACATTCCACCGCTACACCAGGAATTCCGCTGGCCTCTACCGGTCTCCAGTCCGCCAGTATCTCCTGCATGTCCGGAGTTGAGCCCCGGAGTTTCACAAGAGACTTAACAGACCACCTGCCCGCGCTTTACGCCCAGTAATTCCGAACAACGCTTGCGCCCTCCGTCTTACCGCGGCTGCTGGCACGGAGTTAGCCGGCGCTTCCTCTGAGGGTACCGTCAAGCGCACGCCCTGTTCGAGCGTGCGGTGTTCTTCCCCTCTGACAGTGGTTTACACCCCGAAAGGCTTCCTCCCACACGCGGCGTCGCTGCGTCAGTCTTTCGACCATTGCGCAATATTCCCTACTGCTGCCTCCCGTAGGAGTCTGGGCCGTATCTCAGTCCCAATGTGACGGATCGTCCTCTCAGACCCGCTACGCGTCGTCGCCTTGGTGGGCCGTTACCCCACCAACAAGCTGATACGCCGCGACCTCCTCCCTGGGCGAGAGCTTACAAGTAGAGGCCCTCTTTGGTGCAGCCAACATGTGATGGCTGCACATCATGCGGTATTAGCCCGGGTTTCCCCAGGTTGTCCCTCTCCCAAGGGTAGATTGGTCACGTGTTACTCACCCGTTCGCCACTCGGCTCCGGATGCAAGCACCCGGTCCTCGTTCGACTTGCATGTATTAAGCACGCCGCCAGCGTTCGTCCTGAGCCAGGATCAAACTCTCCATGATATTTATAGATCGCTTGAATAGCTCTCGTAAACATGGACCCATACTTGGATCCTCTGTTCGGAATCTGCGTTTATCGAACCCCTCGCCTTGCGGAGAACCTCACGGTCCGCCCGCGCGGCGAAGACCGGGGAGACACAGTGCTCCCCGGCTGAAGGGCCCGCCCGCTTCTCATGACCTCGATTGTCAAAAAACCTTGCCGGACGGGGAAAAACGGCGCGAAGCCGCTTCCCTGCCGGACCGGCCCGGCCGCCGAGGGGCGCCGGGCGGTCGCCGACCCGGGAGTCTCCCGGCGGCAACACGGTAGACCTCTATCGTAGACGAAATCCACGACCCTGTCAACAAGGACCCGAGAATCCGCCCCGAGTTCGCCGCATTCGGCGGACGTGACGGTGAGCCCGGGCCCCAGGGTGGGCGACCGGGATCGAACCGGCGACCTCCGGAACCACAATCCGGCGCTCTGACCGACTGAGCTACGCCCACCATCGACCTCGCACCTGACCGGGGCGCCAGCCAGACCGGGGCGGATGCCCCCTCCGATCCCGCCCGCCAGGCGTCAAGGGGCACCAAAGGTACACCAATCCGGATCGGCCGTAAACCGTGCGGGGCACGGGGCGGTGCCGGCTCCCGTCAATAGCGGCGCGGAGCCTCCCGCGGCTTTGCGGACCGCCGGCCGCCATCCTATGCTGTCCCTCGGCGGACTCATGCTGCAGGCCTGGTTGAAACCGGCCAGGTCGTCCGCACGGACCCGCCGCTCACTGACAGAGTGCACCATCCCTCCGGGAGCGCCCCATGATCACTCATCTCACCCATCGTCACGCCATCCTCGCCACCGCGGCCCTCGCCATCCTGGCCTGCGACCGGAATCCCCGGAGCGCGCAGGATGACGGCGCCCCCGCGCAGACCGCTTCCGCGGAGGACCCACGGGCCGCGCTGATCGCTCGTGGCGAGTCGCTCGAACTCCCCGGCGAGTTCGTGATACCGCCCGGGGACCCGCTGTCGCACGCAACCGCTGGCTTCGCCAAGATTCTCTGCTCCAACGTGTTCCTTTCCGGGCTGGACCCGGATTTCGCAGCGGAGAATACCGGCTTCTTCAGTTCCCCGCGTGAAGAGCGGTCGCAGGTGACGGAGCGGGTGGTGGACCGGGAGAACAGACGGGTGCATCTGACCCTGCCCGACGGAACCGTCAGGTCTGCCAAGGTGCACGGAAGCCAGGGGTGTGTGGCGCTACCGGTCGGCGAGACGGAGCCCTACTACGACGCCGTCGAAGTCACGCCGGCCCTTCCGGACGCGGCGACCACGCCGTGGCCGATGGGCGACCTGCTTCCGGACGAGCCCTTCCCCGCCGACGTGGACATGGACAAGGTCGCCGAGGCAGTGGCAGCCGCGTTCGACCCTGCCGAGGCGCTCACGGCCGCCTTCGTGGTAACGCACCGCGGACGCCTGATCGGCGAACGCTACCGGGAGGGGATCGACCACACGACGCCGCTGGAGAGCTGGTCGATGGGCAAGAGCCTCACCGGGACGCTGATGGGCGTGCTCATCCAGAAGGGGGTCTACGATCTGTGGCAGTCCGCACCGGTCCCGGAATGGCAGGGCGAGGGCGATCCGCGGCAGGCGATCCGCATTGGTGACATCATGCGGATGTCGTCCGGGCTCCGCTTCCGCAACCGCGGCGATCCCGCCTACAACCCCGAGCTCGGCTATCCGGACCACCTCTATGTGTACACGGGCACGGTCAACTCCTTCCAGTGGGCGGCCGGCAAGGATCAGCAGTGGGAGCCGAACACGGTGGGCCGGTACCGCAACTCGGACCCGGTGATCACCAACTACCTGGTCCGGCTCGGGGTGGAAGGCCAACTCGGTGAGGACTATCACCGGTTCCCGCAGCGCCACCTCTTCGACAAGCTCGGCATCCGCAACCTGATCCCGGAGACGGATCCGTACGGGAACTTTCTCTTGCAGGGCTACGAGTTCGGCAGCGGCAGGGACTGGGCCCGGCTCGGCAACCTCTACCTGAACGACGGGATCGCCCCGAACGGCGAACGCCTCTTGCCGGAGGGATACGTGGAATACGCCAGCACGCTGGCGCCGGCGTGGGAGGCGGACGGGCGGCACCAGTACGGTGGCGGCTTCTTCTGGGTCAACCAGGCCGGCCAATTCCCGGTTCCGTCCACCGCCTACTACATGGCGGGAGCCGGGGGACAGAATACGATCGTGATCCCCTCGCACGAGATGGTGGTGGCACGGTTGGGCCACTACAGCGGAAGCGGTCCGGGACGCCAGGCCCTGAGCCGGGCGCTGGAGCTCCTTATGGAGGCGGTGCCGGAAAGGTGAGCCGGGGGGAAGGACCGGCGAAGCACGCCCGCCAGGACTCGAACCTGGGACCCTCGGCTTAGAAGGCCGATGCTCTATCCAGCTGAGCTACGGGCGCATGCGAAAAGCGTGGTTTCCGCTTCAACGGGAAGATAACCGGACCCGATGCCCGGCTCCAGTCCGGCTGCGCCGGCGGCGGCGGACGCCGGGCGCTGGTGCCCGGGGCGCCCATGCGCCAGATTGGTTGGTTGCGGGGCCCCGAGCGGACCCGACGGCCGCAGCCAACCCGGAAGCGAGCCCGCAGAGCAGCCCGTGGACAGTCGCCACGTGGCACCGAGGGCGGCAAGGAGCCAGATGAGCAAAAAGACGTCCCACTGGGAGGATACCGCCTTCTTCATCGGAACGCTTCTGTTGACGGCCGGTGGAGGACTGGTCATCCAGGCGGCGCTGGAGTTGGAGCTCGTTTACGCGAAGCTCGTTTGGGGCGGTGTCGGGCTGGTGTGGGGCGCGGTCCTGATCCGGGTCTGGCTGTTTCGCGAGCGGGGGCGGTAGGAACGGACCCGGCCGGCGCCGGTCGCCCGGGGCTTGCGCCGCCGTGCAGGCTGCGGGACCGCTATCCCCCTCCGCCCGCCGCGGCTTTCGGCGCCTCCTCCCGCGGGCCCCCACCCCCCCCCGCGGGCGTCGGCGGCCGCCCAAGGGGGGT
>VXLT01000368.1 GCA_009841475.1 Gemmatimonadota bacterium | reverse complement strand
CCCCTGGCTTTCCCCCTCCCGCCCAGCGCCGCGATGCGCTCGTCGAGGAGTTCGTCGAGGGCGTCCGCCTCCGCCCGGCTCGTCCCGGCCAGGGCCGCCAACGCGGCGCCGGCACCCGGGACGGCTTCCTCCAGGGCGGGCAGGATCTCGTGCCGGAGGCGATTGCGGGTCCAGCGCGGGTCGCGGTTGGTGGGGTCTTCCCGGAAGGGGATCCCCCGCTCGGCGGCGTAGGCCTCGATCTCGGCGCGCCGGAAGGGGAGCAGCGGGCGCACCACCGACGGAGGACGCGCCGCGCGGATCCCCGCCAGGCCGCGCGGACCGCTCCCCCGTGCGGCCCGGAAGAGCACGGTCTCGGCCTGGTCGTCGGCGGTGTGCGCGGTCATCGTTAGCGCACCGTCGCCGAGCTTCCGCCGCACCTCTTCAAGGAAGGCGTAGCGGAGCTCGCGGCCTTCTGCCTCGGTCGTCACCCCGGGGTTGGCCTCGCACAGGTGGAATTGAACCCCCCATTCGGCGCAGATCCCACCGACCCAGGCCGCATCGTCGGAGCTTCCCTCGCGCATCCGGTGGTCGACGTGGGCCGCGTGCAGCCGCACACCGGGTGGTCCAATCTGCACGCGCATCAGGTGCATCAGCGTCATCGAATCGACACCACCCGACACGCCGACCACCACGCCCGCCCCTTCCGCGAGCCACCCCGAGGCGGCAAGGTGTTCCGCGAAGCGCCCGCCGAGGCCCCTCACCGGGACGCCGCCGTCGGATCCGGACGCCCCGCAACCTCGGTGAGTACTCCGGCCAGCACGTCGGGACGGTCGGTCATGATCCCGTCGGCCCCCCACTCCAGCAGCCGGCGCATGTCCGCGGGGTCGTCCACCGTCCACACATACACCGGCATGTTCACCGCCCGGGCCGCCCGCAGCAGGGCCGGGGTCACCACCCGTATCCTCCCGGACCACTCGGGCAGCTGAAATCCGTCGGCGGCGGGGGCGTACCAGTGCCCGGCGGGTCCGAAGCGGTGCAGGACCCAGAAGGGGACGACCTGTCGCCGCGACGCGCCCCAGGGACCCCGGTAGCCCCGCGCCCCCACCCGCGTGCCCTCGAATTCGGCCCCCACGAGGACCCGCCGCTCGGCCCCGGCGGCGCGGATGATGCGAACCAGCGGCCCGGCGGTCTCGGCGGCTTTCGGCTCCACGATGATGCGCATTTCGGGGAAGGCCTCGAGCACCTCCTCGAAGAGCGGAAGGCGGGCACCGCGGCCACGCCAGGGGGCGCCGCCGTTCGGGTCCGGGAAGTGGAAGCCGGCATCGAGTTCCCGCGCCTCGGCCCAGGTCATGTCGCGGATCCTGCCGGTCCCGTCGGTGGTTCGGTCCACGGTCTCGTCGTGGATGACCACCACGCGCCCGTCCGCGGTGAGGCGCACGTCCATTTCGAGCATGTCGGCGTCCCATTCGTCCACCGCGCACCGGAAGGCGGCCATGGTGTTCTCGGGTGCAAGTCCGCTCCCGCCCCGGTGCGCGATCAGCTGTGGCGCGCCCGCGAAGAAGGGGTGGCCTGGACGGGGGGAGCGCGCCATGGCGGTCCGTCAGCGCCCCCCGGCCAACTCCTGCACGATCCTGTCCGCCCCGTAGATCGCGTCCAGGGCCTCGAGGATGCCGCGGGCGTCCACGGCCACCGAGCGGTTCAGATCCGGGATATAGATATAGTCGCCCGGGAGGCTGTCGATGTTGCCGTCGAAGACCAGCCCCACGATCTCCAGGTCGCGGTTCACCACCGGCGAGCCCGAGTTGCCGCCGATGATGTCGGCGGTGCTTACGAAGTTCAGCGGCGTGGAGAGGTCGAAGCCGGCGGGCGGCGCCGTCCAGCGTTCGGGCAGCGCCCACTCCTCCGTACCGGGGTTCGAGTAGTGCCGGTCGTAGAGGCCGTAGTAGGTGGTGAAGGCGGGGGCGACGGTGCCGTTGTACGGGAACCCCCTCACCACCCCGTCCGCCAGGCGCAGCGAGAAGGTGGCGTCGGGGGGCACGGCTGTGCCGCTCACCTCGAAGCGCGCGCGGCCGAGGAGCGCGGCGATCTCCTCCTCGCGGGGGCCGATGGTGACGAAGACGGTCTCCTGCAGGGGGAAGAAGCGCTGCAGGAGCCCCTGCAGGAAGGCGATGGCAGGATCGAGCGCGGGGTTGAGGGTGCCGTTGGCGAGGGCGTTGACCGCGGCGGCCGAGTCCGCCATCGCCGAGCCGCCGAGCACGGAGGCGGCCAAGGCGCCGGGGGTGCGGCCCTGCAGCAGCGCGTTGACCGACGGGTCGTTCGCTCCGAAGGCGCCGACCAGATCCGCGATGCGCGCGGTCAGCAGCGCTTCGTCGAGCTCCGCGGGGTGGTTGGGGACTCCGCTCATTTCTTCGACCAGCTCCTCGATCTCGTCGGGCGAGGCGCCGCTCTGCCGGGCGTTGAGATACCCGAAGGCGGTCAGCGTGCGCAGGACGAGCGCCGACTCGTAGTCGGGTGCGCCCAGGGCGGCGAAGGCCCGGAACTCGCTCGCGAGATCCGCTTTGTCCACCTGCAGATCCGCCATCTCCGCAAAGAGCGGCAGGTAGGTGTCCCGCAGCGCCGGATCGGACCCGATCGCCGCCTGAAAGTCGGCCTGCGCGGCCGCGCGCCGCGCGATCACGTAGGGGTCGCGCAGCCCCCCGAGCATCCCGGTGAAGGCCTTCCGCGAGTTGAGGAGGCTGAACAGGCTGTTGCGCGAGTCGTCGATCCCGGGCTCGTCCTCGCGCCCTTCGATGTAGTCCTCGAACACGGCGATTCGTGATTCGAGGAAGTCGAGGAGGGCCGGCATCTCCACGTCGCGGCGGAACTCCAGCTCCGCGACGGTCTGCAGCCGCGAGGTGCTCCCCGGGTTCCCGATCACGAAGACGAGATCGCCCTCGGTCACGCCCTCCCGGGACCAGTCGAAGTGTTCGGGGGTGGCGAGCGGTGCGCCGTCCTCGTCGAGCAGGCGGAAGAAGGCGAAGTCCAGGGCGTAGCGGGGATAGGTGAAGTTGTCGGGCTCGCCGCCGAAGAAGCCGAGCCCGAGTTCCGGGGCCATGACCAGGGCCGCGCGGCTGAAGCGCCGGAAGACGTACGCCGAATAGAGGCCGCCGTTGTAGAGCGAAATCACCTCCACCTCGATCCCGGCGTCCTCCCCGCCCCGCTCCTCCGCGATCCGCGCGGCGACCGCCTCGGTCACGCTGTCCTGCACGGCCGAGCGCGCCTCGGGGTCGGCCGCCGCGTCGACCACCGCGCGGATCTCGGCGCTTACGTCCACGATCTCGATGAGCTGGTCGGCGTCGAAGTCCTCCACCGGGCGCTCGTCGGCGAGGGCGGCCGCGTAGAAGCCGTCGTCGAGGAGGTTCTCGCCCTCCTGGGAGACCTGCGTGACGAAGTCGCGGGCGCAGTGGTGGTTGGTCATGACGAGGCCGGCGGGCGAGACCAGCGAGGCCGAGCAGTTGGGGATCCTCAGCGCGCCGAGGCGGGCCCGCGCGTACCAGTCTTCGCCGGGCGAGAAGCCGTAGGTGTCCGCCAGGTACGACGTGGGCGGGGCGTCGAAGGTCCACATCTTGCCGTTGTCGAATTCGCCGGCCTGCACGGTGTCGAGGCCGGGCATCGGGGCTGGCACCGCGACGGCGGGTTCCGGTGTGGCCGTGTCCCCGAACTGAACCGCTTCGGTCTCCCGGAGCGGGGTGCTCTGGCCGGAGGGCTGCAACGGGGTCGGCGCGGGTGTGGGGGGCGGGGACGGGGCGGCA
>VXLT01000266.1 GCA_009841475.1 Gemmatimonadota bacterium | reverse complement strand
CCTATATCTACCCGCGAAAGCCCGTCGGCAGCGTAATATTTTTAAAAGAGACAGGTGCTGATGGCTTCGGGACACGCCATCAACATTCCCACGAGTCCGTTCGATTCGGTGCGGGCCCTGACCGCGACGATCGCCTCCGAACTCGGGGACACCGTAAGGGGGGGCGACCACTGGGGCTCCCTGTTCACCCTGGGAATCCTTCTCTTCGTCGTCACCTTCGTGATCAACCTCACGGCGGACATCGTGGTCCGCGGCATACGGAAGAAGTAGGCAGCCCGTGTTCACCGCCACCGCCCTGAATCGACGGAGCCACCGCAACCAGAGTGTCGCGAAGGCCGTGTTCTGCCTCATGACTGTGGCTCTCGTGATTCCGGTGCTGCTGATCCTGGGCACGCTGGTGGTCAAGGGCGCGCCGGCGATCTCGTGGGATTTCCTGTTCACCGCGCCGACGAACAACATGACGGCGGGCGGAATCTTCCCCGCGCTGGTCGGTACCATCTGGCTGGTGGTGGTCGCGCTCCTGGCGTCGGTGCCGGTCGGGGTCGCCGCGGCCCTCTATCTGAGCGAGTACGCGCCCGACAACCTGCTCACGCGGGCCATCAACCTCGCCATCGTCAACCTGGCGGGCGTGCCGTCGATCGTGCACGCGCTCTTCGGATTCGGGGCCTTCGTGCTCTTCTTCAACATGGGAGCGTCGATCCTTGCGGCCAGCCTTACCCTGGCCGTCATGACGCTGCCGGTCGTCATCGTGGCTACGCGCGAGTCGCTCCAGGCGGTGCCGCATGCATTCCGGGAGGCGTGCTGGAACATGGGGGCGACCCGCTGGCAGACGATACGGAAGGTGGTTCTTCCCAATTCGATCAGCGGGATTCTCACCGGCGTGATCCTCGAGGTCTCGCGGACCTCCGGAGAAACCGCGCCGATCATGTTCACGGGAGCCACTGCCTTCCTAGCCTTCCTGCCCGAGAGCGTCTTCGACCAGACGATGGCGATGTCGTACCACCTGTTCTACATCGCGACCCAGGTGCCCGACGCGCCCGAGGAGCTCACCTACGGCGTGGCCCTGGTGCTGATCGGGATCGTGCTGATGATGAACGCGGTATCGATTGCCTTCCGGGTGTACCTCAGGGGACTCAAGAAGTGGTAGGCGGGGCAGGCCAGGAGCAGCTGCAGTCGGCCGGCGTCAGTCCGCTCTACGACGAGCCGCCCATCATCGAGGTCCGGGATCTGGGCATCAGCTACGGCGGCAAGCCCGCGTTGCGGAGCGCCTCTTTCGACATCTACCGGCACGAGATCTTCGGTATCATCGGGCCGGCCAACAGCGGCAAGACCTCGTTCCTGCGCGCGCTCAACCGCATGGACGACTTCACCACGGGGATGAAGGTGCGGGGGAGCATCCACATCAACGGCAAGGACGTCAACGACTGGCGCAACCTGTATGCGTTGCGCAGCCGGATCGGCGTGGTTTTCCCGCTCCCCGTGGGACTGCCGCTCAGCGTCTACGACAATGTGGCCTTCTCGCCGCGCCTGCGCGGGATCCGCGGGAAGGCCGAGCTCGACGACGTGGTCGAGCGGTGCCTCACCCGCGCCGCTCTCTGGGACGAGGTCAAGGACCGGCTGGACTCGCTTGGCAGCCTGCTCTCCGGCGGACAGCAGCAGCGCCTCACGATCGCGCGGGCGCTGTCGCAGGAGCCCGAGCTGCTGCTCCTGGACGAGTTCTCAATCGCCGTGGACCCCGTCACCACGATGCGGATCGAGGACGTGCTCAAGGACCTGCGCTCGGAGCTGACGATCGTGCTGGTCACGAACCTGGTGCAGCAGGCGCGCCGTCTGGCGGACCGGACCGCGTTCTTTCTGATGGGCGAGGTGGTCGAGATCGGGGCCACCGAGGATCTCTTCGAAGGAAGCGTGAAGGACGAGCGCACCACCGGATACATCGAGGGTCGCTATGGCTGACGGGGAGCGAGGCGCGCTGAACCTGTCCACGGGAGACTTTGCCATCGAGACCCGGGACCTCAATCTCTGGTACGGCGACTTCCAGGCCCTCTTCGATGTCGACCTCGGCGTGAAGAAGGGGATCATCACCTCGATGATCGGTCCCTCGGGGTGTGGCAAGACGACGGTGCTGCGCACCTGCAACCGCATCATCGAACGGCTGGGGTACGTGCGCACGACCGGCAGCGTCCATGTGCTCGGGCACGACATCTTCGGCGACGATGTCGAGATCGTGCAGGTGCGCAAGCAGGTCGGCATGGTCTTCCAGCGCCCCAACCCGCTCCCGATCTCGATTCGGGACAACGTGCTCTTCGGCTTCCGCCTTCACGAGGCGCGGCTGCGGAAGGTGGCCCGCGCCGAGGAGGACGAGGTGCTGGAGTCCGCGCTGCGCCAGGTGCTCCTCTGGGACACGGTCAAGGACCGCCTGGACAAGCCCGCCACCGGACTTTCGCTGGAGGAGCAGCAGAAGCTGTGCATCGCGCGGCTGCTGCCGGTGAAGCCCGAAGTGCTGCTGATGGATGAACCCTGCTCGGCGCTCGATCCGGCCGGCACCGAAGCGGTCGAGGAGATGATCTGGCAGCTGCGCGGCGACTACACGATCCTGATCGTCACGCACAACATGGCCCAGGCCCGCCGGGCCTCGGACGAGTGCGTCTTCATGCTGCTGGGCCGGATCGTCGAGCACGGCCGCACCGAAGAGCTGTTTCTCGCCCCCGAGCACGCCGAGACCGCGGACTACATCGAAGGGCGGTACGGCTGACCCGGACGGGCGTGAGCGGGCGGGCGGTTGGGCGAGCCGGCGCGCTGGAATGCCGAGGCCGGGCGAATGGGAAGCCGTGCCTCAGCGGCGGCGCCCTCCGGCCTCCCAGACTCTGAAGGATTCGCGGTCGGCAATCGTATTCGTTAAGGGGAATGTGCGTTCCAGGATGCGTGGGATCGGGAGTCGGCGCTGCGCGACGAGCAGGAGCCGCCCGCCCGGGGCCAGTACGCCCGGCGCTTCGCGAACGAGGTCCTCGACGGTGTGCAGGCTCTGTGCGCTGCCCGCGTGGATCGGGGGGTTGGAGACGATGAGGTCAAAGGGGCCGGGCAACGCGGCGACGCTGCGGCCCAGCACCAGGGTCGCGCCGGGAAGGTTGCGGGAGGCCGCGACCAGCGCGATCGCGTCGCGTTCGAGCAGTACGGCCTCCGCGCCGGGGGCGCCGCGCTCCAGGGCTGCCGCGGCGATGATCCCCGTACCCGCGCCGAAGTCCAGGAGGCGTGCCCCCGCCGGGAGGGCCGGGAGGCACTCGATGAGCAGGGCGGTTGCCGGGTCGAGCCGGCCGCACGCGAAGACGCCGGGGTAGAAGATCCAGTGGCGGGCGCCGGTGCCCCAGTCGACCGGCGTGCGGATCTCCCAGCTTTCCAGGCCGTCGGGGCGGGGCGGGGGGGCGTGCAAGGCCGCGGCGAGGACGCGGCAGCGGCGCTTGGTGACGAGGGTGACGGGGGCTTCGGTGCCGTCCGGGAAGTGCCGGGCCGCAGAGCGGATCCCCTCCCTGGTGGCGCCGTACAGGTGGATGCGGGCGCCGTCGCCGACCCGGGCCGCAGCGGCGTGCAGCAGCATGGCCGCCTCCAGCGCGGAACGCGGCATCCGCACCCAGACCTCGCCGAAGGGACCGGGCGGGGGCCACGACGAGCAGAGTTGGCCGCGCGTCAGGTGGCGGCGCCACCGGGTGACCTCGTAGCCGGTCTGCGCGAGGGCGCGGGGGAGGTGGGGGGCTGGGTCGCCCAGCACGAGGGCGG
>VXLT01000121.1 GCA_009841475.1 Gemmatimonadota bacterium | reverse complement strand
GAGAAGCGATCCGGGAGCTGGCTGAGGAGCTGGGTCTGGAGTTGTGACCGCGAGAACCAGCAGGCAACCGAAACGGCCAGAAAACAGCCAGAAGTCAGGGCCAACAGCCAGAAAACAGCCAGAAAACGTCCAGAAGTGAAAGCCAATCATCCTGGTCCGAGGTGTCGGTGTCGGACCTAAACGGCCCGGGCAATCGCCTCCAGCTGCCGCTGCCGCTCTCTCGCGCGATCGTCGAGCACATCTTCCTTCGCCGCCACGATTGCGCCTCGAACCATATCGCTCCTGGTGGCTCCTTCCGTCGCGACCGCGATTTCGCGCAACCACATAAGAAGCTCCCGCTGTATCCTTAAGCGGAGATCCTTCTGACACCTCCCCGTCGCCAAGGGGCTCTTGGAGAGCGTGCGCAGACGCTGAGCCATGTCGGCATTCGCGCAAGCCAACGTGAGGTAGTATCGAATGACCGCGGGAGCGAACTGCCTGGGCGCCACGCGATAGCGGTCCGCCACGAGATGAAGCACGTCGTCGAGCTCCCGCGGCATCCGGACGCTCATCACCTCGCGCTTCTTCGCCTCCCTCGCTGCCTTCAGCTTCGGAGTCGATTGGGCCGGCACCGTCAGAACTTCTCCGGTTTCGGCATCCACCCCGACGAGGACGTTGCTCACCGTGGCCTTCGACTTCTCGAGTTCGACCGTGCGGTACTCGTAAACGACCTCGACCCGCCCGCGTTCCGGCGCCAGAGCGTACCCGCGTGATCGTGGCGAGGCCGGCGTGCTGATCGGCCCCCGAACGGATCACGCTATATTCCCGTGACCCGCTCACTCACCCCGGCCGGCGCGACCCATCCATGACGCCTGAATCCCGCAATGTCCTGTGGAAGCGCTCCTGGAGCGACGACCACCTGAGGCGGATCTGCGGACTCGCCAACGCGCAGGGCGGTGTCCTGGAGATCGGCAAGGACGACGCAGGCGAGGTCGTCGGGATCAGGGGGGTCCTTGGACTGCTGGAGGAGATACCGAACAAGGCGCTGTCGCTGCTCGGGATCGCGGTTGACGTCAACCTGAAGTCGGAGTCCGGCCGGGAGTACATCGAGGTCGTCGTCGCCCCCCACCGCAATCCGGTCAGCTACCGGGGCGAGTTCCACTACCGGACCGGAAGCACGAAGCGGGTGCTCGACGGTTCCGCTCTGCGTCGTCTCCTGCTCGCGAGATTCGGACGGAGGTGGGACGACGTGGCCTCGCCCGGCGTCGGCCTGAGCGATCTCGACGGTCGGGCGGTCGACCGGTTCCGCCGGAGGGCCGTCGAGTGCGAGCGGCTTCCCCCCGAGGTTCTCGACGAATCCGTGGAAGTGCTCATTGAGAATCTGGATCTGCGGCAGGCGGCCCACCTGAAGCGGACGGCCGCCCTGCTCTTCCACCCGTCGCCCCACCGGCTCGTGCCCGGCGCCTACGTGAAGCTCGGCTGCTTTCGCGGGCCGGACCTTCTGTTTGAGGATGTAGTGAGGGGCGACCTCTTCACGCAGGTCGACGTCACGATGGACCTGTTGTACACGAAGTACACGCGAGGCCTGATCTCCTACGATGGCATCTACCGGGTCGAGACCTTCCCCGTGCCGCGCTCGGCCATGCGGGAAGCGGTCATCAACGCCGTCGTCCACCGCGACTATGCCAGCCACGCGCCGATCCGGATCCGCGTGCGCGACGACCGCATCTCGATCCGGAACGCGGCTCGACTGACTCCCGGTTGGAGCGCCGAAGCGCTGGCCGGGGAGCGCTCTTCGCGGCCGCACAACCCCAGCATCGCCCATGCGTTCTTCCGGGCCGGATTGATCGAGGCCTGGGGGCTGGGAATCCGCCGCATGATGGACACCTGCCGCGAGCTCGGGAACCCCATGCCGACATGGAGGCCGGAAGCGGAAGGCGACGGTCTGCTGGTGACGTTTCCGTTCTCCGAAGCCTACCGGTCCGCGGATGCCGTTGCTCGGGGGATCGGCGCTCCGAGTACTACCCAAGAAACTGCCAGAAAACAACCAGAAGAAGGGAACCTCAACCGGGGCCTCGCCGACCGGATCCTCGCCGTCCTGCGAGAGAACCCCTCGGCGAGCCGTCGCGAGATCGCGGAGGCGCTTGCGGGCACTACCGAGGGCAGCGTCAGGTATCAGCTGGACAAGCTCAAGGAATCCAACAGGTTACGCCGTGTGGGACCGGACAGGGGCGGACGCTGGATGGTGCTCGATGGTGACGGTGCGGCGGGCGGGAGCGTGAGCAAGGCGCGCTCTGGAAGGCGACAAGACCTGGGCGACGGCGCGCTACACCATAACCGCCAGAAAACCGCCAGAAACGGCGGCCGACTGCCAGAAAACAGTCAGAAATCCGCCGGAGCTAGGAGAAAACTGCCAGAATCCCTTCCCCTCCCCGATCGCATCCTCGCCGTCCTCCGCCACAATCCGTCCACGAGCCGCCGCAAACTCGCCGCCGCACTCGACACCACCCAGTCGACCGTCCGATACCACCTGGACAAGCTGCGCGCGGCAGGGAAGATCGAGCGGGTCGGTCCCGACAAGGGCGGCCACTGGAAGGTGCTGGATGTCCGGCACACGGAGGCGGTCCCGAGCGGATGACTCCGATCTGCATCTTCATGAGCAGCGTGCAACGCGAATTCTCGCGGGAGCGGGAGCGGGACTATCTGCGCGGCGCTGCGCATGCCGACCACCGGTTCCGAGGCATGTCGTCCACTGATTCCGATCCATGCCGTCCACCGATTCCGACGGATGTCGTCCACCTTCCCAACAGAATTGTTGCCAACAGTCCTGTTGGCGGCCCGGTCTGGTTGCGCCTGGTCGGAGTCTAGTTGACCCCATTCATTCAGCCAGGGCCCGCACGACTGCTTCGGGATCGCGGTCGATGACTGTCAGCAGGACTCGAGCCGCCCGGTCCGGGACGCGCCGCCCCTGTTCCCGGCAACGAGCCGATGCGAAGGGATGGCTGGATGGGCGGGCTGTCGAGCGTTCCGGATCCGTTTCAGGGGCTGCTGTTCAGGCGAGACGGCGAGATCGTGTACCAGAACAATGTCGCGAAGGACGAGTGACCTGTTCATGAGCCGCTGGCCGACCCTTAGCCGTCCCTCGCGAGCCGGGCACTCACCAGGCGATTCATGCTCACTCCCTCCTCCGCCGCCCGAATGGCCAGAGCACGGTGTGTCTCCGGCGGCACCCGCACCATGAACTTCCCGCTGTAGGCCCGGTCCGCCATCGGCCCTGGGACCGGCTCGCCATTGGTCCGCATGTCGTCCACGCACTCGGCCACGAGGCGCCGGATGCCCGACAGGGCTTCTCCCGGGGTAGCCCCAAGCCAGCTCAGCGACGGGAGTTCGGCGCAGAGGCCCACATGTTCCCCGTCCTCGGCCGACCATGTAATGCGGTAGGTGTAGTGGTCGCTCACTGTATGTCCTCCAGTCTTTCGACTGCCCGGATGACCTGGCGCACCTGGTATGCCTTCGCCATCCCCCCGGGCGGTCTGAATGTTCACGCGCGGGTCTCCGGGCCACGGCGTCCGGTAGACGCGGTGGCCACCGCTCCGCTGCCGCGGCTCCCCGAAACATGCGTCGCAGACCCTCGCCAGATCCCTGAAGCGAACGCCCGCCGGGTTCCTGCGGAACTCGTCGAGTGCCGCCCGTAGTTTCTCTCGTTTCATAATAGCACTATTGATACTATCGGCAAGGTGGGGGAGGGGTGGGGACCTGAGGACCGACCTGAGCAAGAACGGGCATGGAGTCTCCGGGATGGTG
>VXLT01000367.1 GCA_009841475.1 Gemmatimonadota bacterium | reverse complement strand
CCCCCCCCCCCCCCCCCCCCCCCCCCCCCCCCCCCCCCGCCCCCCCCCCCCGCGCTCCCGTTCGACAGCCCGGCAGGACCTCGTTGAGAGCGTCACCGACAACCTGATGTGGACGGTGCTCCTCCAGCCGGAGACCGGACGGCTATACGCCCCCGCCGGCCGCCGCTGGATCTTCCCGAAGCCGCGCGACTCCGGACCGGATCCCACCGATCCGGACGACCCGCATAGAGCGGGCGACAGTCCGCGACCCGAACCCGCCCCACTCGAGCCCGACGACTGGACCGTCTTCGGCTGGGACAGCTTCTTCAACGCCCTCCTGCTGGCGACAGCCTCTGGCGAGCTCGCCTGGTCGGCCCTACTGGCCGGCATCGAGTCGCGCTACTCCAACGGCAACGTCCCCAACTGGCGGAGCCGCCTGGGCGGGACCCCCGACCGCTCCCAGCCTCCCGTCGGCTCCTTCGCGGCGCTGAAGCTGCACCACCTCCACCCCGACCTCGATGCCCTGGCCGCCGCCTACCCCGGCCTCCTCGCCTGGTGCGACTGGTGGGTGGCCGACAAGGGCGGGCGGCCGCGCCGGGAGGGCCTCACCCCGGGACTCCTGTCATGGGGCTCGGACACGGCGCTAGTCCCCGGCCCCGGCCAGGTCCCTCCCTGGGAGGAGGGGGCGAGCGGCCACCTGCGCGCGGCCTGGGAATCCGGCCAGGACGACCTCCCCCTCTGGGACGAGGCCGAGTGGGACCCGGAGCGGCAGGTCCTCGCAATGTCGGCGGTCGACCTTTGCAGCTACCGCGCGCTCGACCTCGAGTGCCTCTCCCGCATCGCCCGCATCCTCGGCGACGAGCCCACCGCCCACCGCCTCACCGCCGACTACCGCCACCTCGCCGCAACCGTCAACAAAGTCCTCTGGTCGGAGGCGGCCGGTCTCTATCTGGATGAACTCCCCACCGGCCACTCCACCCGGGTCGCGGCGTCGAACTTCCTCCCCCTCATCGCGGGCATCCCGTCGCCCGCCCGCGCCCGCCGCATGGCCGATACACTCCGCGACCCCCATCGCTTCCGGGGCGACTGGATGCTCCCAACCATCTCCCGCGACGACCCCGCCTTCGCCGACCAGCACTACTGGCGCGGATCGATATGGCCGCCGATGAACTACCTGGTCCTGCAGGGCCTCCGCCGCTACGGCTTCGCACGCCTCGCCGCCGACCTTGCCCGCAAAGGCGCGGAGATGTTCCTGGCGGACCGGCGCCGCACGGGGATGTGCCGCGAGTATTTTGACGCACGCACCGGCCGCGGGTGCGGCCAGCGATTCCAGAGCTGGGGCCCGCTACTTGCCCTCGGCGCGCTGGAGCAGGACTCGGAAGACCCGCTCCCCTGGCACGGCCACGGCCAGCCGCAACCCTGATCGGCTCCGGCTCAGCGGAATCCGGCGCTCAAGCGCTACAGGCCGAGCTCTCCGGGTGAGCAGTCCAGCGCTCGAAGCTCTCCCCCTCCGCCGACAGCTCCACCGAGACGGACTCGCCCGCGCCGACATCCTGCCGCTCTGTGGGCCCGAGTTCTGGGCCATCGGCGAGGTGGACTTCCACGCGAACGGCACAGATAGTCGCGTCGGTGGTGTTCTCGACCGTACCCACGAAGGCATCCCGCTCCGCATCGTAGGAGAGCGTCAGGCGCATTCCCCGGCGCGTCTCGTCCCAGCTTTCGGCGCGACCGATGTAGTCGCCGGACTCCTCGCCCTCTTCCCCGTGCTCGCCCTCTTCGCCGTGCTCGCCCTCTTCCCCGTGTTCGCCCTCTTCGCCGTGCTCGCCGCCTTCGTTGTGCTCGCCCTCGCCACCCTCGGCGTGCTCGCCACCCTCACCCTCTCCCCCACCCTCGGCGGGCTGCAGCTCGGTCGCCACGTCAGTACCCTCGGCGGGTTGCAACTCGGTCGCCTCCAGCGCACCCTCGCCCTCCGAGTCGGACCGGTCTCCGCATCCGGCGATCGAGAAGAGGGCAAACAGCAGGATGACTGAAACTGCTGATCCACAGGATACGCTTTGCATGTCTCTCACCACCTGTTTCGGTTCCGGCGTGTCGGCCCGACGAAGGAATGCGCCCGGGCCCGGACGTGAATCCGAAGCTAGGCTGCAGGCCGCCCGCATGCAAAGGCGCACCCTATCCCGGCCCACGGCTTCAGATCGCAGGTTCCGGCTGGCACCGGCCCGCCTACCCGAGCACGCGCACCAGCACCGCAACCACTTCGTCCACCTGCTCCTCTCTGATCACCAGCGGCGGCAGCAGGCGGATCACGGTCGTCCCCGCCGGCAGCGTCAGCACTCCCGCCTCGGCGAGCGCATTAATGTATGGTCGGCACCGCTCCCTGAGCTCGATCCCTATCATGAGCCCCACCTGGCGCAACGCCCGGACGCGCCCCGGCATCCGAGGCTCGAAGCTCGCACGAAAACGCGTGCCCAGGGCTTCCGCCCGGTCCGCCAGCCCCTCCCGCTCCATGAACCCGATCGCCGCCAGCGCCGCTGCGCAGACGAGCGGATTGCCCCCGAAGGTGGTCCCGTGCTTGCCCGGGGGCGGGCGGATACGGTCGTTCGCCAGCACCGCCCCGAGCGGCACGCCCCCCGCGATCGCCTTGGCCAGACAGAGCATGTCGGGGACGACGCCGTGGTGCTCGCACGCGAACATCCTCCCCGTGCGGCAGAAGCCCGTCTGAATCTCGTCGAAGACCAGCAGAGCCCCGGTCTCGTCACACACCTCGCGTGCCATCCGCAGGAACTCGGCGCTCGCCGGCCGGATCCCGCCCTCCCCCTGCACCGGTTCGAGCACGACGGCCGCGGTATCGGCACCCACCGCCGCGCGCAGCTTCGCGGCGTTGTTGAAGGGCACGAAGGAGAATCCCGGCACCAGCGGCTCGAAGGCCTCGCGATAGTCCTTCTTCCACGTCGCCGAGAGCGCGCCCAGCGTCCGCCCATGAAAGCCCCGCATCGCGGACACGACCCCCGCCCGCTCTGTCGTCAGCCGCGCGAACTTGATCGCCGCCTCGACGCTCTCCGCCCCCGAGTTGCAGAGGAACCCGCGCGTCAGCCCCGCCGGCGCGATCGAGGCCAGCTTCTCCAGCAACCGGGCGCGCGCATCGTTGTAGAAGGTCCCGGGGCATGTGACCAGCGTGCGGGCCTGCGCCGCCAGCGCATCGGCCACGGCCTCGTTGGCGTGCCCCACGCTCGCCACCCCAATCCCGGCCACGCAATCGATGTAGCGGCGCCCCTCGTCGTCCCAGACCACCGCCCCCCTGCCCCGCACCAGCGTGATGTCGCGTTTCGGGAAGACCTCCAGCGCGTAGCGGCGCTCGATGTCACGGGCGCTCTCAGTCATCGGCGTCCGGCGCGTTTACGAATCCTGGCACGACCGCGGCCCCGCTCACCCGATCACCGTCCCCTTGCCCGCCATCGCGTCGGAGATCGGCGTGTCGGTGCGCCCGTCCGCGATCAGCACCTTCATGCCGCGCACCTGCGTAATCTGCCCGATCGCCTTAAGCTTTCGCTTCATGCGGCCGGCGACCTTGTCCTCCCAGCGGGCCAGCTGCTGGGGCGGCACCAGCGACACCACCGACGACGGGTCGTCCGCATCCTCAAGCAGCCCCGGCGCCTCGATCAGCTGGATCACCCAGGCCGGGCGCAGGGCCAGCGCGAGCAGGGTGACGACGTCGTCGTTCTCGGTGTTGATCAGCACGTTGCGTTCATCGATGAGCGGGAAGGTCACGACCGGCGTAAAGCCGGTCTCGAGCAGCCATCCGAGCAGTTTTCGGTTGACGGCAACGGGCTTGCCCGACAGGTCGCGCCTGATCAGCGTCTTGCCTCCCTCGCGCACCCGGATACCCTTGTTGCGCATCCCGCGCACCAGAGCGCCGTCCGCCCCGGTCAGGCCGACCGCGTTGACCCCCTGCTGGTGCAGCAACTCGACGATCCGCTTGTTGCGCAGCCCCGAGTACGCCATGAGCATGACGTCGATCAGCGCTTCGTCGGAGTATACGCTGGTGTAGCCGGACACCGAGGTGAGGACCTGTTTTTCGACCCCCAGGCGGGCAGCCAGTTCGTCGCGCAGCGCGTTGGCCCCGTGGACGATCACGATATGATCGTCCAGTTCGGACACGTCGCGCGCGATTCCCTCCAGGTTGATGCCCTCGCCCCCGCCGATCTTTATGAGAAGCATTGCCAGCTCCCGGATCTGTCAGAGCGTTCCCGTTTGACCGTTTGCGACGGGAGTCCAGCGCACCCGAGCTGCCGTCCCCGGATACGGTTCCGAACAGAGCACGCGGGCGCCGTCCACGATCGCCGTGTGCATTTGAAAATACTCTGGATCCTCGCTGAAGCGAGACGCGAAGTGGACTCGCCGCGCCCGGTCGGCGACGACCAGATTCGTCGCGCGCATGTAGCGGGTCCGCCGCTCGATGGCGTCGAGTCCCCGGGTGAGCGCGGTCGTGAAGTCGCCCCGGTCGAACCGCTTCACGAAGTTGAAGACCTTCTCGGCGCCGATTCGCCCCCGCTCCCGGATGCGAACGCCGTGCAGTTCGCCGTTGAAGGCGAAGACCCGCTCGCCGTCGGCGAACGGCATGTTGTTCTCGACCCGGATGCCCTCGTCGCGAAACGCGCTGCGGGCGTGGGCGACCAGCAGCGTGGTGCGGCTCACCGGCCGCGCGGTGTCCACCCAGATCGGCGCGATGTCGTGGTGAAAGCGCCAGCGGGCGAGGCGGCGCTGCGGGCTCCCGGCGATGTCGGGTCCGTGGGCCTGGATGCCGTCATCGCCGGCGCCGGCGTTCTCCAGCCACGCGCATCCCCAGCCGTGCCCCTGGTACTCCTTGCTGTCCCGCGCGATTCGTGCGAGCGCGGCGAGGTGCTCCTCCATCTCGAAGGTCTCGTTGCCGCGCGAGCGCACGCAGAGCATCCGGCACACGATCCGTGTCCTCGCCCTCGTTCCGTCTGCCTTCAGGCCGGGTGGAGCCCCGGGAACTCCAGCCCGCGCCGCTCCGGCAGCCCGTGCATGATGTTGAACGCCTGCACGGCCTGCCCCGCGGCGCCCTTCATCAGGTTGTCGATCGCGGCCATCACCACCACCCGCCGTGCGTGGGGATCCCGCTCGAAGCCGATGTCGCAGTAGTTCGACCCGGCGAGCAGCTTGGGGTCCGGATAGCGGTGAATCCCCGTGCGCTCCTTCACGATCCGTACGAACGGCTCGTCCGCGTAGGCGCGCCGGTAGATCCTCCAGAGATCCTTCTCGTCGAGATCCTCGCGCAGGAAGACGTGGCAGGTCGCGAGGATGCCCCGCACCATTTCGACCGCGGTGGCCGAGAAGTGGATGTGGGGCAGCGGAGCGGGCGTTCTCGCCTCGGACCCGGCCGCCGCGCCCCCGGCGGTGATCGCGACCGCGGCACCGGCCTGCACGGCATCCCTCCCGTTCAGCACGGCCCGGATCTCGGCCAGGTGGCGGTGCCCGGTGGGCTTGTAGGACCGCATCGCGCCGCTCCGTTCGGGATGATGGCTGGCCTCGCTCGCCCGGTTGCCCGCCTCGCTCGACCCCACCTTCACCTCGATCACGGCCGACTTCGCCACCTGCTCCAGGAAGAGCGGACGCAGCGCCAGGATGGAGACGGTGGCGTTGCACCCCGCGCATGCCACCAGGCTGGTGCTCCGCAGCGCGTCCCGGTTCAGCTCCGGGATCCCGTAGACGAAACGGCCGAGGAGGCCGGGGCGCGGATGCGGCTCGCCGTAGAAGCGCTCGTATTCGCCGACGTCGCCGAGGCGGAAGTCGGCGCCGAGGTCGATGACGCGCTCCGCGTTGGCGAGGAACAGGTCGATGTGGCGCGCGGACGCGCCATGCGGGAGACATGAGAAGAGGAGGTCGCAGGATGACAGCTCGCCGAGGGGCACGTACTTGAGCCGGGTGAGGCCGCGGAGGTTGGGATGGGTGCGGTGCACGAACTTCCCCGCGAAGCGCTCGGACGTGACCTGCGCCACTTCGGCGTCGGGGTGTGCCAGAAGCAGGCGCAGCAGCTCACCGCCCGCGTATCCGGAACCCCCGGCGATCGCGACGCGGATCACGGTGCCGCTCCGCTCCGGCCGTCCGCGGCCCATGGCGGCCAGGCCAGCTTGCGGCACCCGCCGCTCACCGCACCACCCCCCGCAGGTACGACACGATCCGCTCGGGAATGTTCACTCCCGTCACGTCGATGCTGTTCCGGAACTCCATTGTGTAGTTGACCTCGTTGACGAGGAACCCGCCGTCGCTCTCGAAGATGTCCACCGCCAGCACACCGCCACCCATCGCTTCCGCCGCCCGTAGCGAGATCTCCGCGAGCTCGGCGGTAACAGGGCAGTCGCTCGCCCGCCCGCCCCGCGCCGTGTTGGTGATCCAGTGATCCGATGTCCGGTAGATCGCGGCGACACACTCGTCACCCACCACGAAGCTGCGGATGTCGCGGCCGCGCTTCTCCACGTACTTCTGCACGAAGAAGATCGAGTGGTGGTAGCTCCCCAGGATCGCCTTGTGCTCCAGGATCGTCTCGGCGGCGTCGCGGTCGTTCACCCTGGAGAGCAGCCGGCCCCACGACCCCACCGCGGGCTTCAGCACCGCCGGGTAGCCCAGCTCCTCGATCGCGTCGAGCGCGGACTCCGGCGTGAAGGCGATCCGCACTTCCGGCTGCGGCACACCGTGGTCGCGCAGCGAGGCGGCCGTCAGGATCTTGTCGCCGCACCGGCGCGCGACCTCGTACGCGTTCACGCACACGGTCCCGACCCCCTCGAAGAGGCGCAGCGCGTGCATGGCGCGCGAGTGGTTGATCGACCGCTCCAGCACCACGTCCACGGGCGGCCGCGCGGCCAGGTCGAAGACGAGCCGGCGGTCGTCCAGAAAGACGAGCTCCATGTCGCCGCGCTTCCTGAGCTCGGCGATCAGCAGCTTCTCGTCCTTGCGGATGAGCGAATGTAGGAACCCGACCCTCATTCAAGCGCTCCAGCCGGGCCGGCGGGGCGCGCGCAATGAGCGGCGGCGGGCGCGCAGGGAGCGGCGGCGGGCCGTGCGCCGGGGGCGACCGGGCGCCGCGCGGGGTGCGCTCCGGTCACTCACCCCAGTCTTCCTCCGCGTCCGGCGCTTCGCCAAGGGTGACGGGATCGAGCGCGAGGATCTCGAGCTCCATGCCGCACTCCTCGCACTCGAGGAGTTCTCCCTCGAGGGGATCTTCGGAGATGGGGACTTCCGCTTCGCAAACGGGACATTCGTGCATCGTGGGATACCTCTGCGTGGGTGGTACACCGGTTGGGGCCGGGTGTTGCGAGACCGGCGGTACCCCGGTTGGGGCCAGATGTCGCGCGATCACACCCCCATTAGGCACCCGGCAATTGCGGAAGAGGAAATCTACCGGATCGGAAACGGGAGTGAAGAGCCCCTCACCCCCCCTCCTCCCCCAGCGACGCCGTCGGGATCTCCTGCGCCTCGACCCGGTCTCCGCAACGCATCGTCACATACGCCTCCATGGCCCGGTACGCCGGCAGGCCCAGCGACGCCAGCAGGTCGGCCGTCTCGCGGTTGCGGTCGACCACGCGCTGCCAGAACTCGCGCGGGTCCGCGCCCGGGAAGGGGGCCGAGTCCTTCTGCGACTCGTGGCGGAAGATGGCCTGGACCTTGGCGCGCATCTCGTGTTCCGAGAGCGGCACGAGGACCGTGGCCTCGCTGACGCCCCACTCCACCCAGGCGCCCCGGTAGTACCAGATCAATGGCGGATCACCGCTGTAGCGGGCGAGCGCCCGTTCGACTGCCTCGAGGCACATCCGGTGCGTGCCGTGGGGGTCGGAGAGATCGCCGGCGGCGAAGACCATCGACGGGCGCAACTCCTCCAGCAGCTCCGCGACGATCTCGATGTCCGCCTCCGAGATCGGATTCTTGCGGACCATCCCCGTCCGGTAGAACGGAAGGTCGAGGAAGCGGGCATTGTCCGCCGACAGGCCCAGCGCCTCGATCGCCGCCGACGCCTCGCTCTCGCGAATGATCCGCTTCAGGTCCTGCACCACCGGCGGGTCGACATCGCCCGGCTCCTTGGCACCCAGCTGCTCCTCCACCGACGCCATCACCCCCTCCACGACCTCCGCACCGCCCAGCTCGATCACGTGCGACGCGCGCCTCATCAGGTCCAGATACCGGCGCACCTCGTGGTCGAAGACCGCGATGTTCCCGGACGTCTGATACGCGACCGTCACGCGGTTGCCGTTCTCGACCAGCTTGCGCAGCAGTCCGCCCATCGAGATCACGTCGTCGTCCGGGTGCGGCGAGAAGACGACGATCTTCTGCCCGCGCGGCAGGCGGCTCTTGCCGCGGATCTTGGAGATGAGCGCGTTGAAGACCTGGCCGTTCAGCGGCTCCGCCGACCGGTGCCGCGCGACCAGCGAGCCGAGGTGGTGCGCCCGGTAGTCCTCGTTCGCGAGGTGCAGGATCGGCTTGTTCGTCTGCCGGCTGAGCCAGATGACCGCGTCGGTCTCCAGGTGCGGCGTCCACTCCACGTCGCCGACCAGCCACGGGGTGCGAATGCGGGTGAGGTCGGCGGCAGCGGCCGGATCGAGATAGACGGTCGCCGCCGGGTGCTGCTGAAGGAACGTCGCGGCCACGTCGGCGTGCACCTCCCCCTCCACCGCCCGCAGCACGATCTCGGCCTTGTGCTCGCCGGTCGCCAGCAGCACGACCTCGCGCGCCTCCAGAATCGTCGCCACCCCCATCGTGAGCGCCTGGGGCGGCACGTTCTCCTCGCCGAAGAAGTCGGCGGCCGCATCGGCGCGCGTCACCGTGTCGAGGTAGAGGCGCCGGGTGCGTGAATCCCGCACCGAGCCCGGCTCGTTGAACCCGATGTGCCCGCTGCGGCCGATCCCCAGGAGCTGCAGGTCGATCCCGCCCGCCTCGCGGATCCGCCGCTCGAAGTCCGCGCAGTGGGCCTCGACCTCGTCCTCGGGCAGGTCGCCCCGGGGGATGTGGCAGCGCTCGGGCCGGATATTGACGTGGTCGAAGAGGTTCTCGCGCATGTAGCGGTGGTAGCTGTGGATGCTCCCGGGCCGCATGGGGAAGTACTCGTCGAGGTTGAAGGTGACGACGTTCGCGAAGTCGAGCCCCTCTTCGCGGTGGAGGCGGATCAGCTCCCGGTAGACACCGACCGGAGTGGAGCCGGTGGCGAGGCCGAGAACGGCATCGCGTCCCTCGTTTGCGCGTGCGCGAACGAGGGACGCGATGCGGCCGGCCACCTCGGTGGCGATCTCGTCATGCTCCATCACACGCACCGGGATGCGCTCCCGGCGCGCGTACGCGGACTCGGACATGTCGGCCCGGGACTGCTACCCGATCTTGTTCTCGGGAAGCAACACGAACTTCGCGTACTGGTCGGTGCGGAGGTAGCGGATCGCCGCCTCCTGCACCTGCTCCGCCGTCCAGCTCTCGATCCTGTCGTAACTGGGGATCATTCTGATGTCCAATCCCAGGTTGCCATAGGCGGAAAGCTGGCCGAGCCAGTACCCGTTCTGCTGCAGGCTGGTCTCCTTGGTGCGACGGTCCGTTTCGCGCACCTTGGCAACAGTCTCGGGGTCGGGTCCCTCGGCCTTCAGTCGCTCGATCTCCTCGAACACGACCGCGGCCAGCTCTTCGGCACGCTCCGGATCCGAGCTGAACTGGATCTGGACCCTGTACTCCTCATCGGGACGATAGCTGATCGAGCCGGACACACCCACTCCGTAGGTGCCTCCCAGATCCTCGCGGAGCAGCTCGCGCAGTTCGATCTGGAGGATGTCCGCCATCGCCCGGATGACCGTCGACTCTTCAATCGAATACTCACCGTCTCCGGTGAACGCGATCATTGTCCTGCTCTGGGGCTCGACCCCCTTGCGCACAACCTTTTCGATCACCCCCGGCGGCGGGTCCATCCCGTGGTCGACCCACATCTCGGTGCGTCCCAGGTTGGGCAGTCCGCCCAGGTACGTCTCGACCAGGGGCCGGATCCCCTCGAGATCAAAGGTCCCGACGAAGTAGAAGGTGAAGTCGGACGCATCCGCGAAGCGCTCGCGGTAGAAGTCGTAGGCAATGTCCAGGTTCGCCTCTTCCAGCTGTTGGAGGGCGTCCGCGAGGGTAGCGGTCGAGCGTGGATGGCCCTGGCTCATGACCGTCGACACCGTGTCGTTGAACACCATCTCCGGAGTCGCTCCCATGTTGGCCATCATTCCCGTCATCTGGGCCTTCCAGGCCGCAAACGCCGTCTCATCCTTCCGCGGTTCCGTGAAACGCAGGTAGATGAGCTGGAACGCCGTCTCCAGATCCTGCGGCGAGGCCGAACCGCTGACGCTCTCGGTCAGCGACCCCACTCCCGTGGAGGCGGAAGCCCGTTTTCCAGTCAGCTTCTTCCCCAGCGCGATCTGATCGAATTCCCCGACACCGCCCTGGTTGACCAGCATGCTCGCCAGCTCGGCGCTCCTCAGGACCTCATCCGACGCCAGCGAATACCCGCCCGGGCTCGTCGCAGAAAAGATGACCTGGTCGTCGCGGAAGTCGGTCGGCTTGAGCACCACCCGCACTCCGTTGCCCAGCTCCCAGATCGTTACGCCGATCTCGTCAACCGTCTCCTCGGAGACGACCGGTGAGCCCTCGGGAATCTCGGCAACCAGCGGCGCCTCCACCTCGGCGTCCTCGTAGGGAGCGATTTCCCTTTCGGACACGGCCGCGAAGACCGCGGTCAGGTCTTCCGCCGTCGGGGTCACAAGCCCTTCCTTCTCCGGTCCGGCGACCACGATGACCCGTCCGCGCTCCGTGAGCCACCCCTGCGCATAGGCGTTGGTCTCCTCGAGGGTGATCCCTGGCAGGACGGCTTCGAGGAGGGCAACCTCCGTCTCGACGCTGGGGTAGGGGATGTCGTTCAGGAACACGCTGATATAGCGGCTGGCAAGTGAGCCCGATGTCCTGTTTTCCGCCTCCGCCAGCCGGGATTCGTAGGACCGGCGCAGCGACGCCTTCTCCCGCTCCAGCTCGCTCGCGGTAAAGCCGTGCCGCGCAACCCGCTCCGCCTCCGTGAGCAGCGCGTCGAGTCCGCGCTCGATCCCGTCTTCCGCAACACCGGCGAAGAACTCCGAGGCGTCCGCACCGCGAATGAAGGAGCCGCCACCCGACGCTGACGCGAAGAGGAAGGGCGGATCGGCCTGCACGGTCAGTTCACGGAGCCGGTCGTTGAGCATTCCGGAATAGAGAGAGCGCACCCGCGCGGTGCGGAAATCGGCCACCGTGCCACGAGGACTCGCCGGCTGCTTGTAGAGAACGCCCACCTGGGTCTGGGGCATCTCCGGATCGGTCGCGATGGTAACCAGCGGCGGGTGGTCGACCGGGACTTCCGTCTCGCCCCTGGGGCGCGGGTTGTCCGGGCCCTGCAAACCACCGAAGCTCTCGCGGATCATCGTCTCGATGGCGTCGCCGTCGAAGTCGCCCACCGCGATGACCGCCATCAGGTCCGGCCGGTACCAGTCCTCATAGAATCTGCGCAGCCGTTCGGTGGGCGCGTTCGCCAGGATGTCGGTGTCCCCGATCGGGAGCCGCTCCACGTAGCGCGAGCCGTGGAAGAGGAACGGAATCTGCTCATCCTGGATCCGGGCCATGCCCCCGCGCCGTCCGCGCCACTCCTCGATCACCACTCCGCGCTCCTTGTCGACCTCCTCCGGGTCGAAGAGGATGCCGCCTGCCCAGTCCACCAGGATCTGGAAGGCCGTCGCGAGTACCTCGGGGTCGTCCATCGGGACCTGCAGCATGTACACGGTCTCGTTGAAGCTGGTGTAGGCGTTGACGTCGGGGCCGAACTGCATCCCGATCGACTCGAGGTAGTTCACCAGCTCCAGCTTCTCGAAGTTCTCCGTGCCGTTGAAGGCCATGTGCTCGACGAAGTGGGCCAGCCCGAGCTGGTCTTCGTCCTCGAGGATCGAGCCGGCGTTGACGACCAGGCGCAGCTCGGCGCGGTTCTCGGGCTCGTCGTTCACATGGACGAAGTAGGTGAGTCCGTTCGCCAGCGTGCCGGTGGTCACCTCGGGGTCGGGCGGGATCGGGTCGGCCGGGTTGTACTGCTGCGCACTGGCGCCTCCGGCGACCGGTCCTCCGAGCGCGAGGAGACAAAACAGAGCGATCCCGGGAGTCAGAAAGTTCTTCATGGTCCTCTTTCCTGATGGTGAAAACACGGGGGAGCGTGCGCCCATACTCGGGAGCGCCACTCGCGCCGGTACGGCGCTGGCCACCCCCCAAAAAAGATAACGGATGCAGCGGCGGGATTGGCAATGCAGCGGCGGGGGAACAGCCGCCGATCACGGACGCGCGGCGCCCACGAACAGGCACATATGTCAAGTACGCTCTCGGACCCGGGTTCCTTCAATCCACCCCGTTCGGGCCCGCAGACCCCCGCAGACACCCGCGGCCGGCCAGCGAAGAGAACGAATCGCCCGCGACGATGATGTGGTCGAGCACCGGGATGCCGAGCTGGTCGCCGGCCCTGCTCAGCTGGCGCGTCACCTTTAGGTCTTCGGCCGACGGTTCGGGATTCCCCGACGGGTGGTTGTGGACGAGGATCAGCGCCGCAGCGCGGAGCACGATCGCGTCGCGGAAGACCTCGCGAGGATGGATGAGGGACGCGTCCAGGATGCCCCGCGTGACCTGGCGCTGGCAGATGGGACAGTTCTGGGAGTTCAGGAGGAGGACGTGGAACTCCTCGTGGGCGAGGTGTGCGAGCGCGGGAGCGAACAGGTCGTGGACGTCGGCCGGCCCCATGACAGGGTGCGCGTGGTCGGCGCGGGCCGAACCGACGCGCCTGCCCAGTTCGATCGCCGCAACGATCCTGGCGGCCATGGCCGGGCCGATCCCGGGGATGCGCACGAGGCGCCCGTGGTCCATACGCGCGAGTTCGCGCAGCTGCCCGCCCGAGAGGTCCAGGACGCGCTCGGCGAGGTGGCGAGCGGGGGCGTCGCGGCCACCGGCTCCGATCAGAAGCGCCAGCAATTCCTGTTCGGAGAGCGGGCCGGGCCCGAAGCGCTGCAGCCGCTCCCGCGGACGCGCGGCAGGCGGGGCCTCGCGGCAGACCGCTATCCCAGCGCCCCGCAACACTTCTTGTACTTCCTTCCGCTTCCGCAGGGGCAGGGGGCGTTGCGTCCCGGTGCCTTGCCTCCGGTGATGGGCGTCTTTGGCCGCGCCTCGCCCCGGTTGGTGGCGAGACGGCGGACATCGGTCGGTTGTCCCACCGCTCCGCCCGCCGATCCCCCGCTCGCCGACGCCGCGATGCCCATCGAGTCCACTTCCCGCGCGCCTGCCGCCCCGGGGCGCCGGCCGCCGG
Organism: Gemmatimonadota bacterium; assembly: GCA_009841475.1. GTDB lineage: Bacteria > Gemmatimonadota > Gemmatimonadetes > Longimicrobiales > Gaopeijiaceae > Bin94. Next base: position 25,338 of record VXLT01000367.1, on the reverse strand, counting down.
GAGCGGGCCGGCCGCTCGCCCGCGTCGGCATGCCGCTGCCGTGAGTCTCCGAAGGCCCGGAATACGACAGCCGCCGCTGGGGCTGGAAGCTCATCGCCGGCCGCTGCTCCAGGCGCACCCGGAAGAACTGCTGTGTCAGAGTACGGCGGATGTCGTCCATGAGGCTCACGAACATCTCGTAGGCCTCCTTCTTGTATTCGACGAGCGGGTCCTTCTGTCCCCAGCCGCGGAAGCCGATCGACGCCTTCAGGTGGTCGAGGTCGTAGAGGTGATCCTTCCACTTGGTGTCGATGGTCGAGAGCATGACGAAGCTCATCACCCGCTCCGAGTGCTCACCGAGCGACTCGATCTTGCGGTCGAAGGACTCCTCCACGGCTTCCTCGGCAACCCGGAGCACCTCTTCCCGGTCCACATCGTCGGGGTCGTCCTCGTCCTCCACATGGGGCAGCACGGTGTGGAGATCGAGCAGCATGCGCTGCCTGAGCCCGCCCACCTCGATCCCCTCATGGAGAGCCGAATCCGGCAGGTGGTCCTCGAAGACGGCCTCCATGACGTGCCGGACCATCTCCCAGATCTCGCCCTTGAGGTCCTCGCCCCCTTCGAGCGCAAAGAGGCGGAGATCGTAGATGACCTCGCGCTGCTGGTTCATCACGTCGTCGTAGTCCAGCAGCTTCTTGCGCGCCTCGAAGTTGTTGCCTTCGACCCGCTTCTGGGCCCGTCCGATCGAGCTGGTCACGAGCGGGTGGGTGATCACTTCGCCCTCCTCCGCGCCCATCCTGTCCATCGCGTTGGCGATCCGCTCCATGCCGCCGAAGAGCCGCATGAGGTCGTCCTCGAGCGACAGGAAGAACTGGGACGCGCCGGGGTCGCCCTGGCGGCCGGCGCGGCCGCGCAACTGCCGGTCGATGCGCCGCGCCTCGTGCCGCTCCGATCCCAGGATGTGGAGCCCGCCGATCTCGATGAGGTGGTCGCCGGGCTTGCCTTCGAGGTCCTCGTAGCGGGTCGGATCGGTCGCGACCACGCTTTCCGGATCCAGCTCGCGCCCGCCCGCCCAGTCGATGGTGCGCGGATCCGTCACCCCGGCCCCGAGCTTGATGTCGGTGCCGCGCCCGGCCATGTTCGTCGCGATCGTCACCGCCCCGGGCTGGCCCGCCTCGGCCACGATCTCGGACTCGCGCTTGTGCTGCTTCGCGTTGAGGACGTTGTGCGTGACGCCGCGCCGCTTGAGCATGCGGGAGATCGTCTCCGAGACCTCGACGTTCGTCGTCCCCACCAGCACGGGGAGCTCCAGCCGGTTGAGGCGCTCGATCTCGTCCATGAGGGCATGGTACTTCTCCCGCTTGGTGCGGAAGATGAGGTCGTCGCGATCGTCCCGCGCGATGGGGCGGTTGGTGGGGATCACCGAGACGTCGAGGTTGTAGATCTGGTGGAACTCGGTCTCCTCCGTCTCCGCGGTCCCGGTCATCCCGGCGAGCTTGTCGTACATGCGGAAGTAGTTCTGGATGGTGATCGTCGCGAGGGTCTGCGTCTCGCCCCGGATCTCCACCCCCTCCTTGGCCTCGACCGCCTGGTGCAGCCCGTCGCTCCACCGCCGCCCCGGCATCTGCCGGCCGGTGAACTCGTCCACGATGACGATCTGGCCGTTCTCGCCGATGATGTACCGCTCGTCCTTGTGGAAGAGGGTGTACGCCTTGAGCAGCTGATGGATCACGTGCATCCGCTGCGACTTGTCGGCGTATTCCTCCTCCAGCCCGGCGATGCGCGCGCGCTTCTCATCCACCGCCAGGGATTCGTCTTCCTGGATCTCCCCGATCACCTCAGAGAGATCCGGCACGACGAACGCCTGCGGGTCTCCCGGCGAGAGTTCATCGAGGCCGGCGTCGGACAGGTGGACGTTGCTGCCCTTCTCGTCCATCGCGAAGAGGAGCATCTCGTCGATCTCATGCAGGCGCTTGTCGCGAAGGTAGTCCGCCTCGACCCTCTCCACCTGCTTCACGACCGAGGGCTGGTCCGCGAAGAGCTTCATCAGGCGCTTGTTCTTCGGCCCGCCGCGCTTCGCCGCCAGGAGCTTTTCGCCGGATTCGTACCCGGTCTCCTCCGAATCCAGTCCGCGCACCGCCTCGGCGACCAGGCGGTTGACCGTGCGGGTCTGCTTGCGGTAGAGCGCACCCACCACCGGCGCCATCTGCTTGAAGGGGGTGGAAGTGTCCCGCGTGACCGGCCCGGAGATGATGAGCGGGGTCCTGGCCTCGTCGATCAGGATCGAGTCGACCTCGTCGATGATCGCGTAGTGGTGCGCGCGCTGGACCCGCTGCTCCAGCGAATGGACCATGTTGTCGCGCAGGTAGTCGAAGCCGAACTCGTTGTTGGTGCCGTAGGTAATGTCCGCGTGGTAGGCCTGGCGGCGCTCCGGCGAGCCTGGATCGTGCAGGTCGATGCAGTCCACCGTGAGGCCGAGAAAGCCGTAGATCGCACCCATCCACTCGGCGTCGCGCTGGGCAAGGTAGGAGTTGACGGTGACGAGGTGGGCGCCGCGCCCCGCCAGCGCGTTCAGGTAGAGCGGCATGGTGGCGACCAGCGTCTTCCCCTCGCCGGTGGCCATCTCCGCGACGCGGCCCCGGTGGAGCTGCGTGGCTCCGATCAGCTGCACGTCGTAGGGGATCATGTCCCACTCCAGCTTGTGGCCGGTGACCACCACCTCCTGCCCCATCAGCCGCCGGCACGCTTCCTTCACGACCGCGAAGGCATCGGGGAGGATCTCCTCCAGGACTTCGGCCAACTGGTCCCGGTACTCCTCCTCCAGCTTGCCGATGTCGAGACCGAGGCTCTCGCGCTCATCGGGATCGGTGGCGGCGTGCTTCCGCTTCCTCATGGCCTCGATCTCGCCCACCACCTCGCCTGTGAACTCGGCGATCCGGTCCCTGAATTCCTGCGTCTTGCCGCGCACTTCGTCGTCGGAGAGCCCTTCGAGCACCGCATACCGCTCGTTGATCTCGTCGACGAGTGGCGCAAGTCGCCTGACCTCGCGGGCGTAGCGAGACCCGGCGATCTTCTTCATGATCCCTTTGATCATTCCCTGTTCCCTCGGCAGTTCCGCGCCGCCCCGGTTCCGGGACGGACGCTCAGTCCCGGTAGAGGCCTTCCCTCTGAATAATGGCCAATACCGTGGGCGACACCATGTCGCAAACGGACATCCCCTGTCGGACCCGTTCGCGAACCCTGGAAGACGAGATGTCGACCGGCGTGACCTGGACGGTGCGAACGCGACCGGTGGCGTGCCATCCCCCTGTGCCGCCGGCCCCGGTCCCCGGCCGGGAAATCACCGCCAGCTCAGCGAGATCGAGGACGGCCTCCGGCTCCTTCCAGCTCCAGAGCCCCCCTGCCAGGTCACTGCCCAGGACCAGCGACAGCGACCAACCGGGGTGGTCGGCCCTCAGTCTTCGCAATGTGTCAACGGTGTACGACACGCCTCCGCGCTCCAGCTCCAGGTCACACAGCTCGAATCTCGGGTCATGCGCGACCGCCGCTTCGACGAGACGCCGCCGAACCGCCCCCGGCGTGATGGTTCTTCCGGCCTTGTGGGGCGGAATCGACGCGGGGACCCAGAGCAGGCGCCCCAGCGCCAGCGAATCGGCCACCTCGCGGGCGACGATCGCGTGACCCAGATGTGGTGGGTCGAAGGTTCCGCCGAAAACGCCGACCCGGTTCGACGCATCCCGGCCGGGACGCGTCGAACCCCGGCAGCCTCCCCGCGGCTCGCCTCCGGAACTCACCACGAACGGCTAGTTGCGGGGTGGGGCACGGCTCCGAACCGGCGACAGGGTGTCTCGCGCCGGCGGTACATCCAGGGACCTGGCTTCGCGGGAGTCAGGGAACGTTTCCAGCAGCCGCCTGCGAAACTCGTCCCGCTGGTCTTCCCAACCCCAGCGTTCGTAGATCTGAACCAGCCGGGACATCGCCCGGGGGGCGGAGTCGGTGTTCGGGTAGAGCTCCAGAAGGCTGAGGAAATACAGTTCGGCGGAATCGAGGAGTCTGTTTCGAAAGTAGTGGTCGCCCTCGCCGAAAGCCCTCTCGGCAAGCTTGTCCTCCATTTGGCGCGCGAGGAATGCGGCGGAATCCCCGATGGTGGTACCCTGCAGGTCGTCGGCGACGTTTCTGCAGTTGATCAGCGCCTGGGCGGTGGGCCCCTGGTCCCGCTGCGGATGCGGGGACATGGCAGCGTATGACGCGCACAGCCCCATCCACGCGTCAGCCGCGAGTTCGTGGTCCGGGTAGACCTGCACGATGCGTGTGAACTCCGCGATCGCGCTGATGTAGTCCCGGCCCTCGTGGAACGACCGGGCCATGTAGTAGCGGGCGTCAACGGCCTGATCGAACGTCGGGAACTGCAGCACCAGCCGCTCGAAGGCCTGGCGGGCTTCGCCCCAGTTGCCGTCCTCGAAGGCGCGTTGCGCGTGCTCGTAAAGCTGCTCCGGCGTCCACCCCGAATACGGTGGAGCCGACGAACACGCCGTGCCGAGCAGGCTGACGAGGGCGCTCGCGGCGATCGACCGCTTCAGCATGGCCCCTCCCCCTGCCCGAACCGGATCTCGTCGGCCCGCTGCAGCGCCGTGCGGCTGAGCGGACCCGAACCGGCAGGATCCGAGGTCTGCACCATGCGGTAGGCCGCGATCGCCGCCGCGCACTCGCCCAGCCCCTCCAGGATTTCGGCCTTCGCGAACCAGGCGCGGGACTGGAGCATCCTGGGCTCGCCCAGTTCCAGCACCAGGTCCAGGTAGACGAGTGCTTCCTCGGCCGCGCCCTCCTCCCCGGTCCCCTCCGCGAGTTCCCCGGCAAGCTGAAAGGCGCACGTCCCCACATGCGTGTGGGTCTCCTGCTTCCGCCTGGGAACGAGACTCCCGAACTCGTCGAAGAACCCGAGGGCGCGCTCGCAGTCCCCGATCTCGAGGTGCGCCAGCGCCGTCTCGAAGAGGAGGTCGGGGTCGCCGCGCCGCTCCCCGAGCGCGCTCAGGAAGAGAGCCTGCGCCCGCAGGTGTTCCCCGCTGTCGCGGTAATGGCGGGCCAGCGGCAGGTTGAGCCCCCGGGCCAGAACGCCGGGACGGAAGTGGGAGGCGGCCTCCATCGCGGAAGCGGCGCCGAAAAAGTCCCCGTTCACGAGTTCCCGCCTGGCGCGGGCCACAAAATCCGACACGGCCTGGTCGACATAGCTGCTGTCCGCCACGATGGCCTGGTCGTAGAGCACGCGGGCCTCGTCCACCCGGCCCAGCTCGATGTAGGCGTGGGCGGCGCGCACCAATCCGCCGGCGCCCGGATCCTCCCGCAGCACGGAAAGCCGGTACTCCGAAAGCGCCTCCTCGTAGTCTCCGCGCGCGAACGCGAGATCGCCGCGCAGCCTGGCCGTCTCTTCGCTCGGGTCGGATGCGCATCCCGCGGCGGCCGGGGCCAGAAGCAGGAGCCCGGCCAGGGTTCGCAATCCCGCCCGGAAGCGGCGCCAGCATGGAGTCCGGCCCTCCCGGGGGATGCCCGCCCGGGTTGCCGCGTCGCGCCCTGTTCCGAGTCGTATGTCTTCCACCTGAATCCATCCCGAGGGGTTGCGGTCCCGGGCGAGGTTCCCGGGCCCGTCTACTGTTACTGGAATCACCCTATGAGGTTCCACAAAGCCGGGGACCATAGTCAAGTCCCGCCCAGCGTGCGCGACCGTACTTCCTCCTCCACGACCAGCCGGCGGAAGTACGGAACCGTCTTCTCGAGCCCCTCGCGCAGCCCGGTCGCAGGACGCCATCCCAGTTCCCTGCGCGCGCGGCCGATGTCGGGACGTCGCACGGCGGGATCGTCGACCGGCAGCGGCAGGTGTTTCGGGCCGATCGAAGACCCGGTCTTCTCCATGACCAATGCGGCCAGCTCGCCGATGGAGAACTCGTCCGGATTCCCGACGTTCAGAGGGTCGGCGCACGCCGAACGGAAGAGGCGAAAGACGCCGTCGATGGTATCGTCGACGAAACAGAACGACCGCGTTTGCGAACCGTCGCCATAGACGGTCATCGCCTCGCCGCGCAACCCCTGGACGATGAAGTTGGAAACCACGCGCCCGTCGCCTGGTCTCATGCGCGTCCCGTAGGTGTTGAAGATCCTGACGATTCGCGTCTCGAGCCCATGGGCCCGGTGGTAGGCCATCGTCATCGCCTCGGCGAAGCGCTTCGCCTCGTCGTAGACCCCTCTCGGGCCGACCGGATTCACGTTGCCCCAGTAGCTCTCCGGCTGCGGGTGGACCAGAGGATCGCCGTAGACCTCGGAAGTCGAGGCAAGCAGGTAGCGGGCACCGTGCCTCCGTGCCAGCCCGAGCGTGTTGTGGGTGCCCAGGGACCCCACCTTGAGCGTCTGTATCGGGAGCTCCAGGTAGTCGACCGGACTTGCCGGGGAGGCAAAATGAAGAACGCCGTCCAGCTTCGTGTCCAGGTAAAGCGGCCGCGAGATGTCGTGGTCGATGAGCCGGAAGCGGGGATGGTCGTCGAGGTGGGCCAGGTTCCGCGGTGAGCCCGTTATGAAGTTGTCCACGCCGATCACCTCGCACCCCTCGGCGAGGAACCGGTCCACGAGGTGGGACCCGAGGAATCCCGCGGCTCCGGTGATCGCGACGCGCACGGGTCAGCCGGCCCCTCGCGGGAGGACCGGACGGCGACCCACCGAGTGGTACTCGAAGCCCAGGTCGCGCATCGCCGGCGGCGAGTAGAGGTTGCGCCCGTCCAGGACCACCGCCTCCCGGAGCAGATCGTGCATGCGCGCGAAATCGGGGTGGCGGTAGGGATGCCACTCCGTGTGGATGATCAGCGCATCCGCGCCTTCGAGGACATCGTAGTTCTGTTCGCGGTATTCGATCGCGTCGCCGAGGATCCGCCGGGCCTCCGGCATCGCGACCGGATCGTGCGCCACCACCCTGGCTCCCCGCTCCAGGAGTCCCCGGATCGTGACCAGGCTGGGTGCTTCTCGCATGTCGTCCGTGTTCGGCTTGAAAGCCAGTCCCCATACGGCAAAAGTCCTGTTCGACAGAGCCTCCCCGAATCGCTCGATCACCAGCTCCAGAAGCAGCCGTTTCTGGCTCTCGTTGACGCTCTCGACGGCGTCGAGGAGGGAGGAGTCCACCCCGCGCCGCTTCAACGTGCCCGCCAGCGCCTTCACGTCCTTGGGAAAGCAGGAGCCGCCGTACCCCACTCCAGGGAACAGGAAGGTCGGGCCGATGCGCCGGTCAGAGCCGACTCCGAGGCGAACCATGTCCACGTCGGCGCCGGTTTGCTCGCACAGACGGGCGATCGTGTTCATGAAACTGATGCGCGTCGCGAGCATAGCGTTGGCTGCGTACTTCGTGATCTCCGCCGACGCCGTGTCCATCACGAGGATCTCGTTGCCGGTCCGCACGAACGGCGCGTAGAGTCCCTGCATGACCTCCCCGGCGACCGGATCGTCCACGCCGATCACGACCCGGTCCGGCTTCCTGAAGTCGCTCAGCGCGGCCCCCTCCTTCAGGAACTCGGGGTTGGAGCACACCCGGGCGCGGTGCCCGGTCTCGGCCTCGATCGCCTCGCGCACCAGCCGGGCCGTACCCACGGGGACCGTGCTCTTTGTGATGACGATCCGCTCGCCGTCCATCGCGCGCCCGATGTCGGCGGCGGCGGCCACCACCGCGCTGAGGTCGGCGGAGCCGTCCTCGTCGGGCGGGGTGCCCACCGCGATGAAGATGACGTACGAAGCGCGCACCGCCCCGGCCACATCGGTGGTGAAGGACAGGCGCCCCTCGGCGACGTTCTGCCTGACCAGCGCGGCCAGCCCCGGCTCGTAGAAGGGGATTTCGCCGCGCCCGAGCGCTTCCACCTTGTCCTTGATGATGTCGGCGCAGATGACGTCGTTGCCGGTCTCGGCGAGACAGGCCCCGGTCGTCAGCCCCACATACCCGGTTCCCACGACCGCGATTCTCATGTCTGTTTCACGATCCACTGCCGGCCCGTTCCCGCGGTCAAGCCGTCCGGGATCGAGCCGGTCGCGTTACGTGCGTCGACGAGCACGCGCGACATGCGGAAGATGCGTTCGAAATCGAGGCAGGTGTGGTCGGTCACGATGACCACTACGTCGGTTTCGCCGAGGATGTTGTCGGTGAGGGCCACGGAGGTGAGCGCCCGGCCTTCCATGGCCTGCCACCGCGGCACGTAGGGATCGTGGTAGCACACCTCGGCCCCGTCCCTGGCCAGCAGCTCCAGAATCTCCGTGGCCGGCGACTCCCTGACGTCATCGACATCCTTCTTGTAGGCCACGCCGAGGAGCAGGACGCGCGCACCCTTGACCGGCTTGGCGGCCACGTTCAGCGCCTCGCGGACCTTGCCGGCCACGAAAGCCGGCATCTCCGCGTTGATCTCGGCCGCCACGTCGATGAAGCGCGTGCGGAAGTCCATCGTCCGCATCTTCCAGGCGAGATAGTGAGGGTCTACCGGAAGGCAGTGTCCCCCCAACCCCGGGCCGGGCGTGAACTTCATGAATCCGAAGGGCTTGGTGGCCGCGGCGTCGATCACCTCCCAGATGTTCAGCCCGAGGCGGTCGGCGATCAGTGCCATCTCGTTGACGAGTCCTATGTTGACCGCCCTGAAGGCGTTCTCGAGGATCTTTGCGAGCTCGGCCGCCTCGAGCGAGGAAACGGGCACCATCCTGTCCACGAAGCGGGAGTAGAACGCCACCCCCCTCTCGGTGCAGGCCGGCGTGACCCCGCCGATGATCTTCGGGGTGTTGCCGATCTTCCAGGTTGCGTTGCCGGGATCGACGCGCTCGGGGGAGAAGCACAGGAAGAAACCCTTCCCCGGCTCCAGACCGGCCCGGCGCAGGATCGGGAGCACCACCTCGCGAGTCGTGCCCGGATAGGTGGTGGATTCCAGGACCACGAGTTGCCCCTCGCGCAGCGAGTCCGCCACCGCCTCGGAAGCCGCCAGGACATGCCCGATGTCTGGATCGCGGGTTCTGGACAGCGGCGTCGGCACGCAGATCGCAATCGCGTCGCAGGCGGCCAGGCGCGACATGTCGGTGGTCGCTTCCAGCAGTCCCCGACTGCGAGCTACCGCCACCTCCCCGTCATCGAGATCCGAAATATGGCTGCGTCCCGCGTTCACGCCGTCGGCCACCGCCGGGTTCACATCGAATCCGATGACGCGGATCCCGCCTCCTGCCGCCCGGGCGGCGAGCGGCAATCCCACGTAGCCGAGGCCCACCACCCCGAAGATCGCATCCCGGGAGGACATTCCGGTCACCGCGTTCACCGGTCGCGCCCGCGGGCCGGGGAACGGACTATCCGGACTCCCCGGACTCGTTGCCGGGCTCGTCGCCGGACTCGCCTTCGTCGTCCATTTCGAAACGCAGGACGTGGAAGTAGTCCCCCTTGTCGAGCGCGTACAGCGCCTGCAGGCTGTCACCGACGCTCCTCAGGACATTGGCCTCCATCCACACGCCCAGGAGGGAATCGGATAGCGCCACGACCGTTCCCGTGATGTCCACCCTGAGGCCGCCGAGAACCTCCACCGAGTCGGCCAGCGCCTCGTCGGAGACATGCATCAGGTACGGGTTATCGCCGGGGAGCATCGTCCAGAAGAGACGGTCGCCGATCGTGGAGTTCACATCGACCTGGCGCAGGGTGATCTCCACGCCCATGTAGCCCTGGGTTTCCAGAACGAAATCGTCGAACACCACTTCGTTGAGGCCATCGTCGCTGACCGTGGCCATTGCGTCGGAATCGACTTCCGGGGCTTCGTATCTGGACATCCAGTACAGGAAGCCGGCCATCGCGAGGAAGGACACGATCATCAACGGTGTGCCCAGTTTCGCGGCGCCCGCGCGAGACTTCGGAAACATCTGCATCTGCCTTCCTCTTCTACCGGGTTGAGGTAATTCGCCGTTTCGACTCCGGGATCCGGAAAACCCCCCGCGCATTCCCTCCACAGTGGGAACCCGGCACCCGGCGCGGCGCCCTGCGGCAGGATTCTATCATACCAGCTCGATGAGCGCCATATCCGCCGCATCTCCCTTGCGCGGACCCAGCTTGAGAATGCGCGTGTATCCGCCGGGCCGATCGGCGTATCGGGGGCCGATGTCGTCGAACAGCTTCCCGAGGATTTCCCGGTCGGCGATTTTCCGCGCCGCCAGACGCCGCGCGTGGAGATCCCCGCGCCGGGCCAGCGTGACCAGCCGTTCCGCGTACGGGCGCAGTTCCCTGGCCCGGGCCGTGGTGGTCCGGATCCGCTCGTGACGGAACAGCGAAGTGGCCATGTTGCGCAGGAGCGCCCGCCTGTGGCTCGGCGACCGCGACAGGTTTCTGCCCTTCTTTCTGTGGCGCATTCTCCGGTATCCCTTCCTGCCGGCCTAGAAGCCCGCGGAACAAGTCCTCGCGGCATTCGGGCGGCGATGCGCGCGGGCCGAACCGCGTCGCTCACGCACTCGGCATGTAACGAGAACATTACAAGTTGTCATGTCATCTTTACTTTCCAAGGCTCCCGGAGCGCCGCCGCCCGGTGCCATGCGGGGACTGTCCTCGGATTGCTAGTCACTCGTCCCGGCGCGCGCGGCTTCTTCGGCCCAGTAGAGGCGGCCATCGCCGCCCCGCTTTGTCTTCATGCCGAAGTGCAGGCCGTGTTCGCGCAGGAACTCGTAGATTTCGCCCAGCGACTTCTGGCCGAAGTTATCGATCGCGAGCATCTCTTCCTCGGTGCGGCCGACCAGATCGCCCAGGTTCTCGATCGACTCCCTCTGGAGGGAGTTGCGGGACCTGACGCTCAACTCCGCGAGGTCGTCGATCGGGGTTCCGAACAGCTCGGCCATCTTCTCCGGCACCGGATCCGGCTCGGGCTCATCCTCGCGCGGCGGACCTCCCTCCTTGAAGAAGAACATGTACTCGAGGTGTCTGCGAACGAGTTCGGCCGAATACCTGACCGCGCTCTCGGGATCCACCGCGCCGTTCGTCTCCACATGGAGCAGGAGCCGGTCGAAGTCGGTGCGCTGCCCGACCCGCGTCTCCTCGACCTTGAAACTCGCACGGAGGACCGGATTGTAGATGGCGTCGATCCGAACCAGATCCACGGGCGCATCCTCGGGCGGCTCCTGCTGGTCGGCCAGCACGTAGCCGCGGCCCTTGTTGACGTAGAGTTCGATGTTCACTTCGAGGTCGTCTTCGAGTGTCAGGATGTGGTGGTCGGGGTTATGGACCGTCACCGAAGCCGGCCCCCGGATCCGGGCGGCCTTGACCGGCCCCGCCTTCTGGGCACGAATGTCGAGTACCGCTGCCTCCACGTCATCGTCCATGCTCAGGACGATCGACTTCAGGTTCTGAATGACCTGGTGCACGTCCTCGACGACAGACGAGATGGTCTGGTGCTCGTGGACGACGCCGCTGATCCGGAACGCCCGCACCGCAGCCCCCGGAAGCGAGGAAAGAAGCACCCGGCGGACCGAATTGCCGAGCGTATGCCCGAACCCGCGCTCCAGCGGCTCCATGACGAAGGCGGCGGACCGGCCGTCTTCCGCCATGCTGGTGATCTCGATGCGCTCCGGGAGCACCAAACCGGAAAGATCGATCTCCAGATTCTCCAGATTCTCCGAATTCACCTCGTTGTCCCCCTCTGGTCTAGTTGCTTTTCGTTCGGAAGTCGGCGACGCAAGTGCCTCGCACTCCGCCTTCCGGACTACTTGGAATAGAGTTCGACGATCAGCTGCTCCTGAGCCGCCAGCGGTATGTCGCCCCGGGTGGGCTGCCTCACCACCCTGCCGACACGCTTCTTCTCGTCGAGCGCCAGCCACTCGAGGAGCTGGGGGCGTGACCGGGCACCGAGACTCGCGTCCACCAGCTCCAGTTCACGCGAACCGGGCCGCAGGGCCACTTCGTCCCCGGCTGAAAGCCGGTAGCTGGGTATGTTGACGACCCTGCCGTTGACTTCGATGTGGCGGTGACGCACGAGCTGGCGCGCCTGGCGCCGGCTGGTCGCCAGCCCCATGCGAAACACGACATTGTCCAGTCGGCTTTCGAGCGCCACGATGAGGTTCTCTCCGGTCACGCCGGGGCGGGCGGCCGCGTATTCGAAGAGGTTGCGGAACTGCTTCTCATGGAGTCCGTAGATCCGCTTGACCTTCTGCTTCTCGCGCAGCTGGACGGCGTAGTCCGACTGCTTGCGGCGGCGGACCGACGCGGGACCGTGCTGACCGGGCGGGTACTGGCGCCTCTCCACCGGGCATTTCTCCGTGTAGCACTTCGTGCCCTTGAGGAAGAGCTTCTGTCCCTCCCGGCGGCAACGCTTGCAGACCGGACCTGTGTATCGTGCCATTTGCTGGGTTCTTCTTCCGTCAGACGCGGCGTTTCTTGGGTGGCCGGCACCCGTTGTGCGGGAGTGGCGTCACATCGTGAATCGACTGGATGTTGAGGCCCGCCGAAGCGAGCGCCTGGATGGCCGACTCCCGGCCCGAACCAGGGCCCTGAACCCGCACAACCAGATTGCGCACCCCCATGGCGTGGGCCTCGCGACCCGCCTCCTCGGCTGCCATCGTGGCTGCGAAGGGGGTGGACTTCTTTGATCCCTTGAAGCCGGCGGTCCCCGCCGACGACCACACCAGGACGTTGCCGGCCTGGTCGGCTATCGTGATCAGCGTGTTGTTGAACGTCGCCTTGATGTGGGCGACACCGTCCGCGGCGACGATCTTCTTCGTCTTCCTCGGTCTTGTCGATCTGGGTCTTGCCAAACGGCACCTTCCTCCATGCGACGGCCCGGGTCCGACCCGCGCGTTACGGGTTCCTGTTCGTTACCTCGTTCTACTTCTTGGGAGCCTTCTTCTTGCCCGCGATGGCGCGCCGCGGGCCCTTCTTGGTACGGGCGTTGGTGTGGGTCCGCTGCCCCCTCACGGGCAGCCCTCGCCGGTGACGCAGGCCCCGGTAGCAACCGATGTCCATGAGTCGCTTGATGTTCATGGACACCTCGGTGCGGAGCGCGCCCTCCACCTTGTGGTTGCTCTCGATCTCGCGGCGCAGGAGGCTCGCGTCCTCGTCGGTCAGCTCGTGGGTGCGGAGATCCGGATCGATCCCCGTAGCCTCGAGGATGCGCTTCGAGCGCGTGGCGCCCACGCCATAGAGGTAGGTGAGCGCTACCTCGATGCGCTTGCCCCTGGGAAGGTCGATCCCGGCGATCCGTGCCATGCCCCGTTCTCCTCAGCCCTGCCGCTGCTTGTGTCTCGGATTCCGGCTGCAGATCACCCTCACGACGCCCTTGCGGCGGATAACGCGACAGTACTCACACATCGGCTTCACGCTCGTACGCACTTTCATGGAATCTGACCTCCCGGTCCGTTTTCCGGATTCCCGAACTCCCGGATGCTCGAATAGGGCACAGCATATTAAGTTAACGCATCCGCACATCCTGGGGAAGCGCGGTGGGCTCCATACTCCATTCCGGCTCGTCCCATATTCCGCCGCCGGTGAGCACCCGGGGACCGTCCGCGGTGACCGCTACGGTGTGCTCGAAGTGTGCGGAGAGCGAACGGTCGGCAGTGATGACGGTCCAGCGGTCCTCGAGCGTGGCGATGCGCTCGGTTCCCATCGCGAGCATCGGCTCGATCGCGAGGACCATTCCCTCGCGCAGCGGCATGCCGAAGCCGCGCCGGCCGATGTTCGACACCTGGGGCTCCTCGTGGATCGCGCGGCCGACGCCGTGACCGACGAGGTCGCGTATGATCGCGAGACCGGTTCCTCTCACGGTCTCCACCACGGCGGCGCCGATGTCGCCCACATGGTGGCCGGGGCGGGCGGCCGCCACCGCCGCGCGCAGCGCCTTCCGCGTCACATTCATGATGTGCGCGGCCTCGGCACCGATCTCCCCCACCGGGAAGGTGAAGGCGGAGTCGGCGCACCAGCCCCCCTGCTTCACCCCCACGTCGATGGACACGATGTCCCCCTCCTTGAGGCTGCGCCTGGAGGGAATCCCGTGGACCACCTCCTCGTTGATGCTGATGCAGGCGCTTCCGGGGAAGCCGTAAAGCCCCTTGAAGGCCGGCACCGCCCCCCTGTGCGAGCGGACGAAGGTGTCGGCGAAGCGGTTCAGCGCGGTCGTGGTGACGCCCGGCGCGACTCGAGGCTGCAGTTCCGCGAAGAGCGCCGCGATGATCGCTCCGGACCGTCCCATGGCCTCGATCTCGGCCTTCGACTTGAGGTGGACCCCTGCGGCCCTTTTTCCGGGCATCGCGTCGTCAGGAACCCGTGGCGGCGCGGTCCGCGGCGGGTTTTCGGTCGGCCACCGCCGCCCGGAGCCCCGCGTAGACCTGGTCGATATCGCCCTCCGCGTCGACCCGCACCAGCAGCCCCTTCGCCTCGTAATAACCGATGAGCGGGGCCGTGGCCTCCCTGTAAACGGCAAGCCGGGTGTGCACCGTGTCCGGCTGGTCGTCCGTGCGGTGGATCAGCGGCTCCCCGGTTTCATCACAGACTCCGTCCCGGCGGGGGGGGTCGAAGTAGACGTTGTACACGCGGCCGCCCGGCGACGAGCGCCGTCCCGAGATGCGCTTGAAGAGCACGGCCTCGGGAGCGTCCAGGAGAGCGGCGGCGCTGACCTCGCGCTCGGGAGCGAGCGCCCGATCCAGTGCTTCGGCCTGCTGCACGGTGCGCGGGAAGCCGTCGAAGACCACCCCTCTCCCCGACCCGAGGCCCGCCAGGTGCTCCCGCACCAGATCGACCATGACGCCATCGGGCACCAGTTTCCCGGCGTCCATGTACTTGCGCGCCTCGAGTCCCAGAACGCTGCCATCCCGCCGGGCGGCGCGCAGCAGGTCCCCCGTGGAGACGTGCGCCCACCCCAGTTCCCGTCCGAGTCGGATGCCCTGCGTTCCCTTCCCGACCCCCGGGGCCCCCAGGAGCACGACGATCCTGCCCGCCGTTTTCACGCCCGGCATCTGCCTGCCTGGTGCAACGTGGGGATTGTCCACGGCCTGCTACATGTAGCGCTGCCGGCCGCGCATCTTTACCCGGCCCTTCTTCATGAAGCCGTCGTAGTGGCGCAGCAGGAGGTGTTGCTGGGCCTGCTGCACCGTGTCGAGACCCACCCCGACCACGA
Source organism: Gemmatimonadota bacterium (assembly GCA_009841475.1). GTDB lineage: Bacteria > Gemmatimonadota > Gemmatimonadetes > Longimicrobiales > Gaopeijiaceae > Bin94. The sequence continues at coordinate 10,228 of VXLT01000367.1, read as the reverse complement.
TCAGCAGGCTCGTCCCGCCGAACATCAGGCTCTGGTTGCCGGTGTAGCTGAGCATCCAGGACGGAATCAGCGCGATGACCGCCAGGTAGACCGACCCGGGCAGGGTGACGCGCGTGAGAATTCGGTCGATGTATTGGGCGGTGCGCGCGCCGGGCTTCACCCCGGGGATGAAGGCACCCTGCTTCTTCAGATTCTCCGCCAGGTCGACGGGGTTGAAGATGATCGCCGTGTAGAAGTAGGTGAAGAAGATGATCAGCGCAGCATAGGTACAGTAGTAGACCATGGTCTGCGGCTGGAAGATGTTCGCCAGTTCCTCGACGAACCCGACCGAACTGAACGCGGCGAGCGTCCCCGGGACCGCCATGAAAGAGAGGGCGAAAATGATCGGCATCACGCCTGCGGAGTTGATGCGGAGCGGGATGTGACTCTTCTGCCCCTCGCGGATGCGGCCCCGCCCGACGACCTTGCGCGGGATCTGAATGGGGATCTTGCGCGCGGCCATGGTCATCGCCACTACGCCGGCCGTGATGGCCACCATCATCACCACCATGATGATCAGGCCGAACAGGGACATCTGCTCGGTCCGGAGCGACTCCATGACGCCGCGCGCCGTCGTCGGGAAGCTCTGGATGATCGAGAACAGGATCATCAGCGACATGCCGTTGCCCACGCCCCGTTCCGTGATCTGTTCCCCCATCCACATGATGAAGACGCCGCCGACGGTCAGAACGATCACGGTGGTGAAGACGAAGCCCATCCCCGGGGAATTGACCGCACCCATGCTCTCAAGGAAGGACGAATACCCGAACGCCTGGACCGCGCAGAGGAGCACCGTCGTGTAGCGGGTCCATTGCGTGAGTTTCTTGCGGCCCTGCTCGCCTTCCCTCTGCAGCTTCTGGACCGTGGGGAACACGGCGCTGAGCAGCTGGAACATGATGCTCGCCGAGATGTAGGGCATGATCCCGAGGGCGAAGATCGTGGCCCGGCTGACGTTCCCGCCCACGAAAAGGTCGTAGACGCCGAGGAATGTGTTCGAGAACTGGCCAGCCCTTTCCTGGAGCACCCCCACGTCCACCCCCGGCACGGTGATGTGCGATCCGAGCCGGTAGATGAGCATCATGAGGAGCGTGAAGAGGATCTTGTCCTTGAGCTCTGGAGCCCGGAAAAGGGCCGGGATCGGGTTGGCCATGAGCGCCGCCTATTCCCCTTCCCCGCCACGCAGGGGCAACAGTGTCACCGAGCCCCCCGCGGCCTCGATCTTGGCACGGGCGGCGGCGCTCGCGGCGTGGACCGTGCAGTCCACGGCCGCGCTGATTTCGCCGTGGCCCAGGATCTTCACCGGCGTCCGCAGCGACCGGATCAGCCCGGCCTCCCTGAGCGCTTCCGGTGTGGCTCTTCCGCCTGCGATATGCAGGTCGCCGACATTCACCACCTGGTATTCGACGCGGGTGCGATTCGTGAAGCCGCGCTTCGGAATGCGACGCTGCAAGGGCATCTGGCCGCCTTCGAACCACGCCGGCACGCCCCCGCCCGAGCGCGAGTTCTGGCCCTTCTCACCCCTGCCGGCCGTCTTGCCCTTCCCGGACCCCGGACCCCGGCCGACGCGCTTGCGCGCCCGGCGGGATCCTCCCGCGGGCCGGAGATTGTGCAGTTCGATCATCGTTCAATCCACCTCCGTGACCTCTAGCAGATAGTCGATCCTGGCGATCATCCCGCGGATGGCGGGCGTGTCTTCATGCACTACGGACTGCTGGTGTCTCCGGATTCCGAGGGCGGCGAGCGTGCGGCGCTGGATCTTCTGGCGCCCGACGGCGCTCCGAACCTGCTTGATCCTGATTCTCCTAGCCATGGTTCGCCACTCCCAGCTCCTGCAGCGAAATGCCGCGGCGAGCCGCCACGTCGTAGGCCGTGTCCAGGTTTTCCAGCCCCGTCAGAGTGGCGCGCACCACGTTGATGGGGTTGTTCGTCCCCAGGCTCTTGGTAAGCACGTCGGTGTATCCCGCGGCTTCCAGCACGGCCCGCACGGGCCCGCCCGCGATCACCCCGGTTCCCGGAGCGGCCGGGCGCAGGAGCACACGCCCCGCGCCCCACCGTCCGATGATGTCGTGCGGGATCGTGCCGTTGATGATTGGCACGTCGACCATCTCCCGGCGCGCCTGCTCGAACGCCTTGCGTATGGCCTCGGCAACTTCGTTGGCCTTTGCGTGGGCGATCCCCACGCGGCCCGATTGGCTGCCGACGGCGACGAGCGCGGTGAAGGAGAAGCGGCGGCCGCCCTTCACGACCTTCGCCACCCGGTTGATGTGGATGAGGTTCTCGACCTGCTCGGCTCCCTCGCGGGGCGGTCTCTTGTCCCTGGCCATCAGAAGATCAGTCCTCCTTCACGGGCACCTTCGGCGAAAGCCCTCACCCGGCCGTGATAGCGATACCCCCCACGGTCGAACACCACGCGCGTAACGCCGCGCTCACACGCCCGCTCGGCCAAAAGCTTTCCGGCCGCGCGCGCTGCACCGATCTTGCCGTCTCTCCCATTGGGGGCGGCGTCTCGCAACTCCGGCGCCAGGGTGGAAAGCCCCACCAGCGTGTGGCGGCGGTCGTCGTCGATCACCTGTCCCTCGATGTTCCGGAGCGACCGGTACACCGCCAGCCGCGGCCTCTCGCCGGTGCCGTGCACCTTCTTGCGGATGCGGGTGTGGCGGCGGCGGCGCTGGAGCCGGCGGCTCTTCCTCAGTTTGCTTGCCTTGATCATCGTCAATCGGACCGTCACTTTCCGGCCGTCTTGCCGGCCTTGCGCCGGACGTATTCTCCCTGGTACCTGACACCCTTGCCCTTGTACGGCTCCGGCGGGCGGAACGACCGGATCACGGCGGCGGTGTGGCCCACCTGCTGCTTGTCCGCCCCGCTGACGACGATGGTCGTCGGGTTCGGCGTCTCGAGGGTGATCCCCTCCGGCGCCGGATAGTCGATGTTGTGCGAGAATCCGAGCCTGAGCTGCAGTCCCTTGCCCTTGGCTTCGGCGCGGTACCCCACTCCCACGATCTCCAGCGTCTTGCTGAACCCCTCGCTGACCCCCTGGACCAGGTTGGCCACCAGGGCGCGGGTCAGGCCGTGCAGCGCGCGGTGCTCCTTCTGGTCGCTCGGCCGCCTGACCACGAGGGTCGCGCCGGGCTCCCCGTCCCAGTTCACGGTGATCGGGTCGCGCACCTCCATCGCGAGTTGTCCCTTGGGGCCCCTGGCCGCGACTTGCTGCCCGTCAAGGGTGACCTTGACCCCCGCAGGGACGTTCACCGGCTGTTTGCCAATACGTGACATCGGACCTCCTACCAGACCTCGGCGAGAACTTCGCCGCCCACGTTGGCCGCCCGTGCGGCGCGGTCCGAGAGCAGGCCGCGCGACGTGGACAGCACCGCGATTCCCAGGCCGTTCCTGACCCTGGGGATGTCGTCGACGCCCACGTACCGCCGCCGGCCGGGCCGGGAGACGCGTGCGATGCGCCTGATCACGGGCCGTCCTTCGTGGTATTTGAGGTAGACGCGGACGAGCCCGTGGCGACCGTCGTTCAGAACCTTGTAGTCGTGGACGAAGGCGTTCTCCTTCAGGATGCGCGCCAGCTCCACCTTCAGCTTCGAAAGGGGCACGTCGGCCCACCGGTGCCCCGCGCTCCCGGCGTTGCGGATGCGAGTGAGCATGTCGGCGATGGGATCGGTCATCATGATGCGTGTTCGTTCTCCTCACTCAGGCGCTGGCGCCCCCGATGATCACGGGAATCTCGCCGCGGAAGGGGAAGCCCAGCTGCCGAAGCAGGGCATAGGCCTGGTCGTCCTTGTTGGTCGAGGTCACCACCGAGATGTCCATTCCGTGAATCTGCTTGACGCGGTCGTAGTCGACCTCGGGGAAGATGATCTGCTCCCTGATGCCGACCGTGTAGTTGCCGCGGCCATCGAAGGAACGGGTGTTGAGACCGCGGAAGTCCCGGATGCGGGGGACCGCGATCGACACGAAGCGGTCGAGGAACTCCCACATCCCCCGGCGCCTCAGCGTGACGGACGCGCCCACCGGCATTCCCTCGCGCAGGCGGAAGTTCGAGATCGACTTCCGGGCCCGCGTGATCACCGGCTTCTGCCCCGAGATCACCGCCAGCTCCTCGGCGACCGAATCGATCAGCTTGCGATCCCGGCTGCCTTCGCCGACGCCCACGTTGAGCGTCACCTTGCGGACCTGCGGGATCTGATGCGGGTTGGTGAAGCCGAACTGCTCCCGCAATACCGGCCTCGCGACCTCCCGGTAGTGGGTCTGTAGTCGTGGTTCCATCATTTCTTTCGGTGTCTCCGCTCTATCAACCCGGTTTCGGCACCGGGTTGCCGCTCTTCACGGCGATCCTTTCCTTGAAGCCGTCGGGCTCGACCCGCATCCGGATGCGGCTGGCTTCGCCGCCGGCCGGATCGATGAGCATGACGTTCGAGATGTGGACCGGCGCCTCGGAGGTGACGATGCCTCCCTCCGGGTTCGCCTGGGTCGGCCGGACGTGGCGCTTGCGCATGTTCACACCCTGGACGACCACGCGGTCCGATCCGCGCAGAACCCTGAGCACCGTACCCTCGGCGTCGCGGTGGTTGCCGCGAATCACCCGGACGCGGTCCCCCTTCACAATCCTGGTAGTGGTCCTGGCCATCGCTAGAGTACCTCCGGAGCGAGCGACACGATCCTCATGTACCGCTTCTCGCGCAATTCGCGCCCGACGGGACCGAAGATGCGTGTGCCCCGCGGCTCCTTCTGCGCGTTGATCAGCACGGCGGCGTTGTCGTCGAAGCGGATGTACGTCCCGTCACGCCGCCGCATCTCCTTGGCCGTGCGCACGACCACGGCCTCCATGATTTCGCCCTTCTTGACCGGGGCGTTGGGCACGGCATCCTTGATCGTGACGATGACCCGGTCGCCGATCCGCGCGTAGCGCCGCCTCGACCCTCCCAGCACGCGGATACAGAGAGCCCGTTTGGCGCCGGTGTTGTCGGCGATCTTCAGCATCGATTCCTGTTGGATCATCGGATCTCACCCAGTTCCTTGCGCCAGGCCTTCAGGCAGGCCGTTCCAGGAGTTCAACAACACGCCAGCGCTTGGTCTTCGAGAGCGGCCGGGTCTCCATGATCGAGACGGTGTCTCCGACCCGGCATTCGTTCTCCTCGTCGTGGGCGTGATACTTCTTCGATCGCTTGATCTGCTTCCCGTACAGGGGATGGGCCAGGCGGCGCTCGACCAGGACGGTGACCGTCTTGTCGGCCCGGTCTCCCACCACCACGCCCGTACGCAACTTGCGCCGGTTCCGCACGCTGTCTTCACTCATCTTCCGCGCTCCGGCGCTCGTGCAGTATGGTCTTGATCCGGGCGATCTCCCGCCGGATTTCTCGCAGCAATTTCGGGTTTTCCAGTTGCATCGTGGCGCTCCGGAAGCGAAGCCGGAACTGCTCCATCTGCAGTTCCCCGAGGCGGTGCCCCAGCTCCACGCTGTCCAGTTCGCGAATCTCCTCGGCCTTCACGGTGTCGCTCCAGGGGTCGATTGGTTCACAGTTGGGTCTCCCGGACGACGAAGCGGGTCTTGACCGGCAGCTTGAACGACGCCAGCTGCATCGCCCGCCGCGCGGTCTCGACAGGGACGCCTTCCAGTTCGAACATGATCCGCCCGGGCTTGACAACGGCCACCCACTCCTCGGGATTGCCCTTGCCCTTGCCCATGCGGGTCTCGGCCGGCTTTTTCGTGACGGGCTTGTCCGGGAAGATGCGGATCCAGACCTTGCCGCCTCGCTTCACATGCCGGGTGATGGCCACACGGGCGGACTCGATCTGCCGGTTCGTGATCCAGCTCGCCTCCGTGGCCTGGAGGCCGTATTCGCCGAAGGAAACCTTGCTACCCCGGTATGCCTTCCCGCGCATCTTCCCCTTGTGGGTCTTTCTGCGCTTTATGCGCTTCGGTGCAAGCATCTCAGCTCCTCGCCACCTTGGAGGGCCCCGCCGAATAGGTGCGGCCGAACCGGTCCTCGATCACTTCGCCCTTGAAGACCCAGCACTTCACGCCGACGACCCCGTAGGTCGTGGCCGCCTCGACGTGCGAGTAGTCGATGTCCGCACGCAGCGTATGAAGGGGCACGCGGCCCTCGCTGTAGCCCTCGGTGCGCGCGATTTCGGCCCCGCCCAGCCTGCCGGCGCACTGGATGCGGATCCCTTCCGCGCCTGCGCGCATCGCGGACTGCACGGCCTTCTTCATCGCCCTCCGGAACGAAATGCGCTGTCGGATCTGGTGGGCGACGTTGTCCGCCACCAGGCGCGCGCTCAGCTCCGGACGCTTGATCTCCTCCACGTTCACGGAGACCTCGCTGTTGGTCAGCACGGCCAGTTCGTCGCGGAGCTTGTCCACCTCGGCACCCCGCTTGCCGATCACGACTCCGGGGCGCCCGGTGTGCACCGTGACGACCAGCTTGGACGGCTTGCGGGCGATCTCCACCTTGGCGATGGCCGCGTGGTGGAGCCGCCGGTGCAGGTAGGTCCGGATCGTGTGGTCCTCCTTGAGCAGCTTCGGGAAGTCGCGCTCGGCGTACCACCTGGAGCGCCAGTCCGCTACGATGCCCAGCCTGAAACCGCGTGGGTGGGTTTTCTGACCCATCCGCTAATTCTCCTTCGCTGTCACTTCGACCGTGATGTGGCTCGTCCGGCGCCGCCGGGGAGATGCTCGTCCCATGGCGCGCGCCCGCCACCGTTTCAGCGTGGGGCCCTCGTCGACGAAAGCCCGGCTGACCACCAGTTCGTCCACGTCCACCGAATCCCCGTCCCGGTCCGCCAGGTCCTGCGCGTTCGCAATGGCCGACAGGAGGGTCTTGCTCACCGGCACCGCCGCCGCCTTCTTCGAAAACGTGAGCACGGAGATGGCCTCGTTTACGGACCGGCCGCGGATCTGGTCGACGACCAGGCGGACCTTCCTCGGGCTCATCCGGATGTGCCGGGCGATCGCGCGCGCTTCCATTGCCGTCCCCCTACCTCTTCGACCGCTTGTCGGCAAGCTTGCCCCCGTGTCCGCGGAAGAGGCGCGTGGGGGAGAACTCGCCCAGCTTGTGGCCGACCATGTTCTCGGTGATGTAGACGGGGATGAACTTGTTCCCGTTGTGGACGGCGATGGTGTGACCGACGAACTCCGGCGAGATCGTCGATGCGCGGGCCCAGGTGCGGATCACCGTCCGCTCGTTGCGCGAGTTCATCGACTCCACCTTGCGGAGCAGTTTCTCGTCGATGAACGGGCCCTTCTTCACACTTCGTGACATAGCCCTTGCCCAGTCTCCTCGTAGTCCGCGCTCAGCGCGTCGCCTTGCCGCGCTTCCGCCCGCGGACGATGAACTTGTTCGATTCCTTCTTTCGCTTCCGCGTCTTGGCACCTTCCGGCTTGCCCCACGGGGTCACGGGTGGGCGTCCGCCGGACGCCTTGCCTTCGCCACCGCCCAGCGGGTGGTCCACCGGGTTCATGGCCACGCCCCGCACCTTGGGACGGCGTCCCCGCCAGCGGCTCGCGCCCGCCTTCCCGAGCGAGCGCAGGCTGTGGTCGGCGTTCCCGACCTGTCCCACCGTCGCCATGCAGCGCTTGTGGATCCGCCGCACCTCGGTGGAGGGGAGCCGAACGGTGACGTAGTCGCCCTCCTTCGCGACGACCTGCACGCCGGCGCCCGCCGAACGCGCCATCTGCCCGCCCTTGCCCGGCTTCATCTCCACATTATGGACCATCGTGCCGAGGGGAACGCGCTCGAGCGGCAGCGCGTTGCCGGGGCGGACATCCGCGCCCGGACCCGACACCACGGTGTCGCCGACTCCCGTGCCCCGCACGTAGAGGATGTAGCGTTTTTCGCCGTCCTCGTAGTGCACCAGGGAGATGAACGCCGACCGGTTGGGATCGTACTCGACGGCGGCGATCCTGCCCTTGATCCCGTGCTTGTCGCGCTTGAAGTCGATGATGCGGTAGCGGCGCTTGTTGCCCCCGCCCCGCCTGCGCACAGTGATCCTGCCGTGATGGTTCCGCCCCCCCGAACGCGTCAGGGGTTCGGTCAGCGACTTCTCCGGCCCTTTGCGGGTCACCGTATCCTTGGCCGTGATCGACCGGAACCGGGTACCCGGCGTCACGGGCTTGAATTTCTTCAGCGCCATCAATCAACCCATCTCGTAGAATTCGATCTCGTCGCCCTCGGCGAGCTGAACGACCGCCTTCTTGAAGGACGGCCGGCGACCCAGGTTCCAGTTCTTGGCCATGCGGCCGAGCAGGGCGCGCTTGGCCTTGCCCGGATACCTCATGGTGCGCACGTCCTCCACCGTCACGTCCCACAGCGCTTCCACCGCGCGGGTAATCTCGTGCTTGTTGGCGTGCTTGTTGACGACGAAGGTGTAGAGGCTCGTCTCCATCTGCCGGGTGGTCTTCTCGGTGACGACCGGCGACACGATCACGTCCCAGGCCTCGCGCATCAGCCTTCCTCCTGGTTCTCACCGTCGGCGGCCGTGGCGCCCGCACCAGCGAGGGGGCGCCGGCGGGGACGGTCGTCCGGCCGCTGCACGTCAGCGATGGCGGCGAGCGCCGCCTCCTCGATGATCACCGTTCCGGCCCACACGACGTCGAACGACGACTCCTGCCCGAATGGCAACACCCGCACCCCGGCCAGGTTGCGCCCGGAGAGGTAGAGTTCGCGGTTCACCCCGTTGGTCAGGAAGAGGATCTTGCCCTCGCCGGCGATCGCGGCCAGGAGCTGCGTGAGCTTGCGGGTCCGCGGCTCCTCGAAGTCGAACCCCTCGATGACCGCCACCCGGCCTTCGGCAGCGCGGCTGTTGAAGGCCGAGGAACGGGCCAGGGCGCGGATGCGCTTCGGCACGCGCCGGGTCCAGGAGCGGCTTTGCGGCGGAAACGCGATTCCGCCCCCCCGCCACTGCGCGGCCCGAATGGTGCCCTGCCTGGCCCTGCCGGTGCCCTTCTGCCGCCAGGGCTTGCGGCTGCCCCCGGCGACGGCGCTCCGGTTCTTTCTCTGGACGGTGCCCTGCCGCTGGTTGGCCAGGTAGGCCGTGACCGCCTGGTGGAGCGCTCCCTCGTGGATCACGCCGTCGAACAGTGCGGGCGGAAGGGCGACTTCCGCTCCGGCGCTGCCGTCCATTCTGATGTAGCGGGCTTGGTACATGCTTCTATTTCCGAATCAGTACGTAGCTGTTCCTGCTCCCTGGAACCCCTCCCTGAACGAAGAGCAGGTTCCGCTCCGAATCGACCCTCACGACCTCCAGGTTGCGGATCGTCTCGCGGCTGCCGCCCATGCGTCCGGGCAGCTTCTTACCCTTGATCACCCGGGAGGGATCGGTGCCGGGCCCCATCGAGCCCGGAGTGCGCGACATCGGGTGTCCGTGCGACGCCGGGCGGCCGGTGAATCCGTACCGCTTCACGACGCCCTGGAAGCCGCGCCCCTTGGTGACGCCCGTGACGCGCACCCGCTGTCCGGCTTCGAACATCCCGACGGTCAGCTGCTGGCCCGGCTCATAGGCGTCGCCATCCGCGGAAGCGAACTCGCGCAGCAGGCGCGGCGCGGCCTCCAGGCCCGCCTTCGCGGCGTGGCCCAGCTCCGGCTTGCTGGTGCGCTTGTGTTTCCTTGCGCCGAACCCGACCTGCACCGCCGAGTAGCCGTCGGACTCCTCGCTCTTCACCTGGACGACCGAACACGGACCGGCTTCCAGCACGGTGACCGGTATCGAGCGGCCCTCTTCCGTGAAGACTCGGGTCATCCCGACCTTCCTGCCAATCAGTCCAGGCATCGTCAGTCCACCTTGATCTCGACGTCCACGCCGGCGGGCAGGTCCAGCTTGGTCAGTGCGTCAATGGTCTGGGGGCGGCTCTCGACGATGTCGATCAGGCGCTTGTGGGTCCTGAGTTCGAACTGCTCCCGGCTCTTCTTGTCGATATGGGGCGAGCGCAGCACGGTCCAGCGCTGGCGGCGGGTCGGAAGCGGGATGGGCCCGCGGATCTTGGCGCCCGTCTTCTGCGCGGTGCGCACGATGTCGGCTGCCGTCTGGTCCACGACCCAGTGGTCGAAGGCCTTCAGGCGGATCCTGATCCGGTTCGTCATCCCCTTCGGTCCCCTCGCGGGAGTGATCGGGCTGGTCGCGCGTGCCATGGTACTCCTACTCGATGATTGCAGTAACGACGCCGGCACCCACCGTGCGGCCGCCT
>VXLT01000062.1 GCA_009841475.1 Gemmatimonadota bacterium | reverse complement strand
GGGCAACAGGGTCAGCAAGGGCAGCAGGGGCAACAGGGGCAGCAGGGGCAACAGGGGCAGCAGGGCCAGCAGGGCCAGCAAGGGCAACAGGGGCAGCAGGGCGGCGACAATCGCGCGGGCGGCGGTGACTACCGCGGCGGCTACTACGGTGGCAACTACCGGGATGCCAACTGGCGCTACGGCGGTCTCAGGAACTTCGACCCGGAGGCGATTCGCCAGATGCGCCGTGAGATCCGCGAAAGGACCGGCGAGCTTCGCAACCTGGCGACGCTGATCGAGCGGAGCGGAGCCGACCCGCGGGAGCTGCAGGCGATGCTCGAGGCGATGCGCGCGCTCGACCGCGAGGGCACCTACGCCGATCCGGAAGAGGTGCTCAGACTCCAGAGCCAGCTGGTCGAGGGGTTGAAGCAGCTGGAGTTCCGGCTGCGGCGCGAGTTCGCCCTCGAGGACGAACAGGATGTCCTTCTCTTCCGGTCCAGCGATGTCCCGCCGGAGTACCGGGCCCTCGTGGAAGAGTACTACCGCTCGCTGTCGCGAACCGGCACCGGACGGGACGGCAGGTGACGGAGGAGGCGCCTGGCGCAACGGAAGCGCCCGGGGCGACCCCGGCGCCCGTCTCGCCGGAACCCTCCGCGGCGGAGACGGGCGCCGTCCCCATCGAGCCGCTCGACGCGGCCGTGCAGGAATCCGACCCCCCCGGCACCCGCGACATCGAGCTCGCGGTCGAGATCGCCGCACCCATCGACGCGGTTTGGCGCGCGATCACCGAGGGCGAGCTGGTCGCCAACTGGTTCGCGCCGGTCGCCTCGGCCCAACCGGGGGAGGGCGGCCACCTCACCGTGTCGTGGGGCGCCGGGGCGGAATGGACCAGCTGGATCACCAAGTGGGATCCGGGGCGGCACCTTCGCCTGGTCGACCAGCTTCCCGAAAAGGCGGGCGAGACCGCGGCGGTGATGGCGCTCGACTACCGGCTGACGGACCCTGGCGGCGCCACCCGGCTCGACCTCGTCAACTCGGGGCTGTCCTCCGCCCCGGACTGGGACGACACCTTCCACATGATGCAGAACGGCTGGCGGTTCTTCCTGTGGAACCTCAAGCACTTCCTGGAGCGCCACCCCGGCGCCACGCGAACAATGATCAGCGAGCGCCCATGGGTGGCAGGCTCCCGGGAGGAGGTTTGGGACCGGGTTTTCGGCGCAAATGGGCTGGTAGACACGATCGCGGACGGTGCGTACCCGGCTACGGGGGACCGATTTCGTTGCGTCCTGGACGGCTTGGAGCCACTCGAAGGGACCGCCGTACTGTGCGACCGGCCCTGGGCCTTCGCAGGCGTGATGTCCTCGCTGAACGACGGCGTTCTCCATGTGGAGATGGAGGGGACGGGGGAACGCTGGAAGCTGGGCGTGTGGCTTTCGGCTTACGGAGTCGGGGAAGAGCATTGCGCAGAGATCGGCGCGGCCCTCGCGAGGACGGTATCCAGAGTTTTTCCGGAAGACGGATGACGGCGCCTGCGGGCGCGGTCGGTCTCAGGATTACGTCGGCCAGGACCAGGGCTCCAACCGGGCGGGCCCGGTGAATCGCTCCCCCGTCACCCCGGGCCTCGAAGAGCTCGTCACCGGGTCCTCCGAGGTTATGGAACTCCGCGATGCCCGCCTGGGACTCATCGCCCACCCCGCCTCGGTCACTTCAGACCTGACCCACGCCGCCGACGCCCTTCGCGAAGCCGGCTATGACCTCCGCGCCCTCTTCGGTCCCCAGCACGGCGCCCGCGGCGAGAAGCAGGACAACATGATCGAGTCGGACCCCTACACGGACCCGGTCACCGGTCTGCCCGTCCACTCCCTCTACGGCGAGGTGCGCAAGCCCACCCCCGATATGCTCGACGGCCTCGACGCGCTCCTCTTCGACCTGCAGGACGTGGGGGTGCGGGTCTATACCTTCGTGTGGACGATGGCGCTGGCCATGGAGGCGTGCGCGGGGGCAGGCGTCCGGTTCGTCGTCCTGGACCGCCCCAACCCCATCGGCGGCCTCAAGCGCGAGGGCCCCGTGTTGCTGGACGGCTACGAGTCCTTCGTGGGCCTCCACCCCCTCCCCCTCCGACATGGCCTCACCTGCGGCGAGATTGCCCGCTGGCTGCAACAGGAGCGCGGTATCGCCTGCGACCTCCACGTCATCCGCGCGGACGGCTGGGAGCGCCACATGTCCTGGGCCGACTCCGGGCTGCCCTGGGTGATGCCGAGCCCCAACCTGCCCACGCCCGAATCCTGCCTGGTCTATCCCGGCATGGTCCTCCTCGAAGGCACCAACCTCTCGGAGGGCCGCGGCACCACCCGGCCCTTCGAGCTTTTCGGCGCCCCCTGGCTGGACCCCACCTCCCTCACCGCCCACCTCGCCGACGCCCACCTCCCCGGCGTCACCTTCCGCCCCTGCCACTTCGAGCCGACCTTCCAGAAACACGCGGGCACGCTCTGCGGCGGTGCCCAGTTGCATGTCACCGACCCGGGCACATTCGAACCCGTCCGCACCGCCGTCGAGATCCTGTTCGCGACCCGCGCCCTCGCCCCGCGCGACTTCGCCTGGCGCCAGCCCCCCTACGAGTACGAAGAGACCTTGCCCCCCATCGACATCCTGTGGGGGAACGACAGGCTGCGGAAGGGCCTCGATGACGGAGTCGCCACAGACCAGATCCTGACGGGGACCGAAGCCGAACTGGGGGAGTTCGCCGCGGCGGTGGATCCGTCACTGCTCTATTGACCCGCAGTCATCCGATCAGAAGTAGCAAGTTCCGGACGCACCCCTATCTCAGCCCCGGCCCTCACCGCACCCGAAAATCCACCACCAGCGGCAGGTGATCGGAGTGCTCGGTGTCCGAGTCCCGGAGCCCGAGGTCGCGCAGGGCATCCGCGGTCATGTCCGCCGCGTCGAAGACGAACGCCCGTTGCGCCTGCAGCACTGCGCCCCTGTAGAGGACGAAGTCCAGCCTTCCGGGCGAGAACGGGTCATCGCCCCAGGTGCCGCGCCAGGTTGACAGGGAGCGGTCCCTTCGTCGTTCCAGGCGGGCAACCACCAGGTCGCCACCGTCGATTCCCAGGCCACGGCGCAATTCGTCCAGCGGGCGGGCGGATCCCACGACATTGAGGTCGCCACCGATGACGAGGCCGGCACCGGGTCGTTCGGCCAGCGCTGCCGCGACCGCACGGTTGAGCGTACGGGCCTGGAGCTCCCGCAGGCGGTCGCGGGGGGAGCCGTCGTACCCGGCGCTCTGAAGGTCGACGGGGACGAACAGCACATCGCGCCCATCCAGCCTCACCCAGGCGCCCGTCGCCGAGAGGCCGCCTTCCTCTTCCGCCATCGCCAGCTCCGCCGGCGGCGCCATCCCGGGTGACTCCGGATCGTCGCCCACCTCACCCAGCCACCCCTCCAGCGCGCCCGGCGCATGGTCGATCCGGCTCAGACCCCGCGCCCCCCGCACCTCGAGTCCCCGCGCACCCACCACAGTTCGCTGTCGGCCGCCACCCGACGCCAGCCACCAGCTCCACGCGTCCGGCGCCGCCTCTCCCACCGGGACCCCCTCACCGAACCCCGCCAGTTCCTCCATCGTCACATCGGCGTAAACCTCGTCGAGCAGAACCACATCCGGCGCGAGACCCGCAAGCACACGCTGAAACGCGCGCCGGTTCGCACGGAAGCTCCGCGACGACACGTTCCAGACCACCACTCGGTGCGTGCCCGGCGCCCTCGCCAACTCATCGGCACCAAGCAGGGGCGGATCTCCACCCGGTTCGGTCACCAGCACATGGGTGAAGATCGGCGTCTCGTCGACAATGTCGCCGCCGCTCAGATACCGCACCCGCCCGACGACCACTCTCCCCATCGCCCCCAC
>VXLT01000226.1 GCA_009841475.1 Gemmatimonadota bacterium | reverse complement strand
CCCCCAGCCCCCTTCCGCACCCTCATCACGGCCTCGTAGGCCTCGCCCCTCGGCACACCCGCGCGGCGCGCCACCTCCCGCGCGGCAGCGGTCGGTGCCATCCCGGCAGCCACCGCTTCCCGGGCCAGCGCCTCCACCGCCTCCGGGCTCGCGGCGCCATCATCATCGCCGCGCCCCGCCACCACAACCGTCACCTCGCCGCGCGGCGGGCGCTCGCGGTAGTGATCGGCGACCTCGCCCGGCGTCCCGCGCACCACCTCCTCGTGCACCTTGGTCATTTCGCGGCAGACCGCGACCCGCCGCCCGCCTCCGGCAGCCCGTGCCGCACCCAGCTCTCCGGACGGCCCGGCGCCGGCTTCCGCCGCGCGCTCCGACCCGGCTTCCCTCGCCCGCTCCGCCAGCTCCTCCAGCAGGGAAACCAGACGCGCCGGAGACTCGAACAGCACCGTCGTTTCTCTCGCTTCGATGATGCGCTCCAGCGCCCGGGTCCGCTTCCCCGCCTTGCGCGGCAGGAAGCCCACGAAGGTGAACGGCACACAAGGTAGTCCCGACGCCGCCAGCGCCGCGAGAACCGCGGAGGGACCCGGAATCGGCACCACGTCGCACCCCTCCTCGATCGCGCGGCGCACCAGGCGCTCCCCCGGGTCGGAGAGGAGGGGAGTACCGGCGTCGGAGATGAGCGCTACGTCGTCGCCGCGCGCGAGCCGGCGCGCCGCCCGCTCCACCCGGGCGGCTTCGTTGTGTGCATGCAAGGAGACCGGCCGCGTGGAGATGCCGATGTGCGACAGCAGCACCCGGGCGCGGCGCGTGTCCTCCGCGAGGATGTAGTCGGCCGTGGCGAGGGTCTCCCGCGCGCGCGCCGATAGATCGGCCAGGTTCCCGATCGGGGTCGCCACCAGGAACAGCCGTCCCGCCACAGTGCTCAGCACCCCGGGAGGCCTGCCCCCTACAGGTGCTCTTCGATCTTCTGGGCGAGCTGGGCCTTCGGCACCGCGCCGATGACGGTATCGACATGCTCCCCGTTCTTGAAGAAGAGCACGGTGGGGATCGACCGCACCCCGAAGCGCATCGATGTCGACATGTTGGCATCCACGTCCAGTTTGCCGACCCTGACGCGCCCCGCGAAATCGTCGGCCAGCTCGCTGACGAAAGGCGCAATGATCCGGCAGGGTCCACACCACGCGGCCCAGAAGTCGACCATGGAAAGGCCGTTATGGTCCTCGATCTGTTCCTTGAAGTTGTCGTCGGTAACCGTGACGAGATTCGTGCTGTCCGCCATTTTGATTGTTCCCCGGATGAAGGTGACTCGGCGCGGCCGGATGGGCTGGTGCGCGTGGAACCGCCGCGTGGCACCGCTGCGACCCCGCCGACATAAGGAATCTCCTGCATGTATTCTACACACACGGACCCGCGAAGTTGAACACGAGGGAACCCCGCGGCCCCGGAACCGCTCACGCCGACAACCCGGAATCGGCCGGCCGGTCTCACCGCGTGCCGCGGGCGGATGGTGCCGAATTGGACCACGCTGCCATCGCCGTTCGCTCCTTCGGCCAGATGGTGCCGCTGCTCGAGCAACTGTCGGGCTCGAAGGCGACCCGGCCGGAACGGGTGGAGCGGCAGGGCGTGGAGGTCTGTTTCGTCGGGAACGTGGAGCTGATCCGTCCGCTCTCGGAAGACAACGGCGTCGCGCGGTTCATCGACCGGCGCGGGCCGGGGCTCCATCACATCGCCTACCGGGTTCCGGACGTGGCCCACGCGATGGAGACGCTGGCCGCGCTCGGCTACCGGTTCACCTCGGGGGAGCCGATGGCCGGCGCGGGCGGGCACCGGATCGCATTCATGCACCCCCGGTCGACCGGGGGGGTGCTTGTGGAGCTGGTCGAGCAGGCATGACTGGTACACCTTACCTTACATTGTGTAATGTAAACTTTACACCGTGGCGCGCCTTCGGTCGCACAGATCCCGCACGTTCAATTCACGTCCCGGGCAACCCGGAACCCGAAGGTGTCTTGTCCGTGGTCGGACGGCCACGGCAAGCGGGCCGCCACGCGCAGCGCGTCCGGCGAGGTTCTCCAGGAGCCGCCGCGCACCACGCGCACGGTGCAGTCCCCCTCCTCCCGGGCGCTGCCGTCGCGCGGCGCACCCCTGTAGTCCGGGTTCCAGCAGTCCCGGACCCACTCCCCCACGTTGCCGAGAACGTCGTGCAACCCGAACGCATTCGGGGCATACAGGCCCACCGGCGCCGTCTTCGCATAGCCGTCGGAACAGGACGCCGCCGTCTGCGATGGCGACTCCCTGAGGTAGGCCGCGTCCTGCGCGTTCGCATGTTCACACTGTCTCGGCTCGCCCTCCCCCCAGTAACGTATGCCCTCCGTCCCCGCACGCGCCGCGTACTCCCATTCGGCCTCGCTCAGTAACCGGTACCGGTGCCCCGTCTCCGCCGACAGCCATGCCAGGTACGCCTGTACCTCGTCCCAGGTGACGTTGATGACGGGACGGCGTTCCCTGCCCAACCCCAGGTCATCGGGTTCGATGCCGTCGCAGCCACCCGCGAGAACGCACGCGTCCCACTCGGCGAACGTCACCTCGTACGCGCCGACCGCGAACGGGGCGCCGATCGTGACCGGGCGCAGCGGTCCCTCGCTCCCGGAGCGGCCCGCTTCCGAATCCGGCGCGCCCATCGGGAAGGTCCCCGCAGGGACGACCACCATCCCGGGACAGGCCCCGCAGTCGCGAAAAAGACCTGCCGGCTCGGGCCGCGGGATCTCGGGACGATCGGCATCCTCCTCGACCTCCCCCCACCGCAGCTGCAGCATCCGGCCGTAGTCGGTGCCGTCGGTAAACGTCGTGAACCGCTCATTCAGGCTGGTCGCGCGCGCCTCCGCCTCGTCCCAACTCTTGCCGAATCCCACCGCGTAGTTCGTGAACCTGGGATCACCCGGATCCACCGTCTCGTCACGGCGAAACACCGCGGCAAACCTCACGACGACGACATGGCTGTCCCCGGGACCGGACCACTCGCACCAGACCCTGGTGTAGCCGGCCAGGTGTTCGCGGACCGCCTGCTCCGCCTCCTCCCTGTACGCCGGATCGACATCCGTGATGTACCCCATCTCTTCGTCGCGCCGGAACGTCTGCGGGACCTGGTTGGCGCCCATCACGTCCTCAAGTTCGCTGCCAACGCATACCACCATGAGCAGATCGGTCTGGGCGGCGGCAGGACCGGGATCCGCGAGAAGAAGCGCCGAGAAGAGGAAAGTGGCGGGAAGGTACCCGGGCGACCCGCGCAATCCGGCGGTACTGCACATTCCGGGCGTCACCCCATTGATCTGGCCACGCGAAGACCGATCAGGAAGTATCTGTTTCCGGCCGGGTAGCCGATGCGGAAGGCCGAGCGGAGGACGCGCGCGCCACCGAGCCACCCACCTCCGCGCAGCGAATGCGAGGAACAGTCGCCCGACATCCAGGCGCTCCCGTCGTCCGGCGCGTCCGAGTAGCTGTTGTTCCAGCAATCCTGCGTCCATTCATTGACGTTTCCCATGACGTCGTGAAGCCCGAACGCATTGGGCGGGTAGCTGCCGGCAGGCGCACTCTTTTCGTGCCCGTCGGCGCACTGCGCGGGATTCAGCCGATTGTATTCGTTCATCCAGGCCCGCCCCTCGCTGGTTCGCGCCAGATCCTGATCCAGGCCATTGGCGTGCCGGCAATGCTCCGGCTCCCCCGACCAATAGCGCGGAGTGTCCGTGCCCGCCCGCGCGGCGTACTCCCATTCCGCCTCGCTGAGCAGACGATACTCCTCTCCGGTCTCCCGCGACAGCCATTGCACGTAGGCCTGCGCGTCCTCCCAGCTCACATTGATCACCGGACGGCGGCCCCGGCCCCACCCC
>VXLT01000321.1 GCA_009841475.1 Gemmatimonadota bacterium | reverse complement strand
CCCTCCCCCACCGCCCCATCCGGCACGATCCGGCTCACGATCCCCATCTCGCGGGCGCGGCGCGCGTCCACCAGGTCGCCCGTCAGGAGGATCTCCAGCACGGCCCCCGCCCCGGCCGCGGCCAGCAGCGGCGCCATCTCCTCATACGCCATGGTGGCTCCCAGCCGGTTCACGGGAGCGCCGAAACGGCTGGACTCGCCGCACACACGCACGTCGCAGCACGCCGCGATGATCAGCCCCCCGCCCACACACATCCCCCGCACCGCCGCCACGGTCGGGTGCGGGCAGTCCCACACGCCCTCGATCCCCAGCCTCAGCGCGGCCGCGTAGCGCGTCACCTGCTCAGGCGTGCTCCTGTGCGCCGCGAACCCCGAGATGTCGGACCCGGCGGAGAAGGCCGCCGCCCCCGCCCCCTCCACGATCACGCACCTCACCGAGTCGTCGCCCGCCAGCCCCTCGAAGACCTCGCCCAGCGCCTCCCACCCGGCCTGGTCCAGCACGTTCATCTTCCCGGGATGATCGAGCGTCACCGTCACGATGCCGCCCTCGCGGCTTGTGCTCACGCGTCCGGACGGCACCCCCGTCCCGTCCGCGCCCCCGCCCGCCGACGCGCTCATCGCTCCTCCGGCGCACCGGCGCACGCCCCCCTCATCGGTAGAACAGCTCCACGAGCGCAAGCGAGAATGCAGGTACGTAAGTCACGAGCAGAAGGATGGCGAGCAACACCCCGATGAACCAGAGGTTGGCCTTCGTCACCTTCCAGATGTCCGCCTTCGCGACGGAGCAGGCGGTCACCAGCACGGAGGCCACCGGCGGCGTCTGCTGCCCGATGCCGAGGTTCAGCGTGACGATCAGGCCGAAGTGCACCGGATCGATCCCCATCGCCAGCACCAGCGGCATCACGATCGGGACGACGAGGATGATCGCCGCGGCCGAGTGCAGGAAGAGCCCGATCACCAGCAGGAAGAGGTTGAGGAGCGCCAGGATCGCGAGCTTCGAATCGGTCAGGGCGGTGATCGCCGCCGCCACCTGCTGCGGGACGCGCGACTCGGTGAGGAAGTCGCCCAGCAGCGCCGACGCCGCCACCAGCAGCATCACCACCGCCGTCTGGTGCCCGCACTCCAGCATCGCCTCCCTCAGTCCCTTCAGGTTCAGCTCCCGGTACACCAGCCCGCCGATCACGAGCGCGGCCACCACCGCCAGTCCGGCCCCCTCGGTGGCGGTCACCCAGCCGCTGAAGATCCCGCCCAGGATGATCAGCGGCAGCAGCAGCGACCACCCCGCCTCGCGGAAGGTCCGCCACACCCGCCGGAGCTGGAAAGCCTCTTCCATCGGCAGGTTGTTGCGGCGCGCCCACAGGTACGCCACGAACATCATCAGGATCCCGCCCACGACCCCCGGGATGATCCCCGCCACGAAGAGTTCCACCACCGAGCTCCCCGACATCACCCCGTAGAGGATCATGGGGATGGACGGGGGGATGATCACGGCCAGCGTCGCCGAGGACGAGGTCACCGCCGCCGCGAAGCTGCGCGAGTAGCCGCGCTTCCTCATCGCCGGGATGAGGATCGACCCCAACGCCGCCACATCGGCCACCGCGCTCCCGGAGATCTCGGCGAAGAACATCGAGGCCGAGATGCTCACCATCGACAGGCCGCCGCGGATGAACCCGAACACCGCCGACGCGAAGGCGACCAGCCGCCGCGAGATCCCCGACCGGTTCATGATCGCGCCCGCCAGGATGAAGAGCGGAATCGCGATCAGGGGGAACTTCGTGGCCCCGGAGAACATGAGGAGGCCCGCGTTGGGGAGCGTCTCGATGCCGCCGGAGGCCAGGATGGCGACCACTGTCATCAGCCCCAGCGCGACCGCGATGGGCACGTTGATGAGGACGAGCAGGAGGAGCAGGGCGAGGAGGGCGAGGGTCACGGGACGCCGTCCCCCGGGTCGGGAACCGTCGTGCCCGGTTGACCGGCCCGGCCCGATGCCCCGCCGTCCACCCCGTCACCACCTCCGAGCGCCTCAGGCAGGCTCAGCAGCTGCGCGACGATGAACAGCACGGCCCCGATCGGGATCACCGACTGGGCGATGGCGGCGGGAACGGAGGGCAGGCTCACCAGCGAGGCCCCGGAAAGCGCGTTCTGCACCTGCCATCCCGCCCATGCCAGTACGAGGAAGAAGGCCACGACCGCGGCCTCCGCCGCGACCACTACGATGGCGCGCGCCGTGCCCCGCAGCCGCTCGACGAGCATGGGCACCCCGATGTGGCCGCGTGTGAGCGCCACCAGGGCGGCTCCGTAGTAGGTGAGCCACGCCAGCAGGATCGCGGCCACCTCGTCGTACCAGACCAGCGCATTGCCCGCCTGGCGGAACCCCACGCCCAGCACCACGACCACCGCGAGCGCGGCAACCAGCGCCGCGACCACCGCCTCCATGGCGCGCTGAAAGACCCGCCTCGCGGCCGCCACCCCCAGGAGCCCGGTGCTCACGCGGGTCTATCCGCCAGGACCTATTGTTGCAGCAAGCCCAGGACCCGGTCGATCAGCTCCCGCCCACCCGGCACCTCGGCCGCGAATTCATCGTAGACCGCCTGGCTTTCGCGCTGGAACGCGGACTTGTCCGCCCAGTTGACCTGGATTTCGGTATCGGCCAGCGCGAGCAGCAGCTCACGGTCCAGCCGCTTGGCGGTCTCGTACACGAACTCCTGCAGATCGCGCGCCTCTTCCTCGATCACGGTGCGGACTTCCTCGGGCAACTCCATCCAGTGTTCGCTGGACGCGGTCACGTACGCGGGCGTGTACACGTGCTCGGTCATGGAGAGATACCGCTGCACCTCGTTGAGTTTGGAAGCGTGGATCTGCGCGAGCGGGTTCTCCTGCCCGTCCACATTCCCCGTGCGCAGCGCGAGGAGCACCTCCGAGAAGGCCATGGGCACGGGGTTGGCGCCGAAGTGCTGGAAGAGCTTGACCCGCCAGGTGCCCCGCGGCGTGCGGAGCTTGAGCCCCGCGAGATCGTCCGGAACGCGAACCTCGCGGACGTTGTTGGTGACATGCCGGTACCCGTTCTCCCAGACGGCGAGGATGCGGAAACCCCGGGACTCGGCGAGCGGAACCAGCTCCGGCCAGATCACTTCCTCCTGGATTCGCGCCATATGGACGCGGTCGTTCACCAGGTACGGCATTTCGAAGAGTCCGAACTCGGGGATGCGCGACGACATGATCGACGACGGGAGCGCCAGATCCACAGTTCCAAGCCTGAGCTTCTGAAGGAGGACCTCGTCTCCGCCGAGCTGGCTGGAGCCGTAAACGACGACCTCGGCGCGTCCTTCAAGGCGGGCGTTAACGCGGGCCGCGAACTCCTCTGCGGTGACTGCAAAGAGAGAACCGGGCGCACCGACGTGGCCAAAGCTGAGCTCGAGCCCGTCCTCGGGGTTGGCGCCGGCACAGGCCGCCGCGAGGAGGACCGCCAGGGCCGCGGCGCAGGCGCGTCCCGCTCCGTGAACTGATTCCCGCCGTGGCCGCATCGGTCCCTCCTGAAGGGTTTCTGTTGTCGCCCATCAACATAGTCGGCAGTTTGCGAAATGTCTTTACTCCCCGTGAAGAAACCGTGGGCGGGCGGAGGAGTGAGCCGCGCAGGACAGGTGAGCGGACGCGGCCCCACCGGCTTTCGGGGCGGGCGCATCGCACATTCACGTCTCGCCTCGCAGCTCCGCGCGCATGTCGAGGGGCCGGTTCGTTTCGACTCCCTGACGCGCGGCCTGTACGCCACCGACGCCTCGATCTACCAGATCGCGCCTCTGGGGGTCGTGCTGCCCCGCACCCTGGACGACGTGGACGCCGCGCTGGGCCTCGCGCGGGCGGGGGGGGGGCCCGGGCGCCCCCCCCCCGCGCCGCCCGCCCACCCCGCCCCCCCGGGGGGGGGTTATAAAAAACAAAAGAAAGCGGCCAGAGAAAAACAGGTGATCTAG
>VXLT01000256.1 GCA_009841475.1 Gemmatimonadota bacterium | reverse complement strand
TTGCCGAACCGGGACTCTCAATCGGCGCGGGGGCTGAAGGGGGCGACGATCCCGACAACCCCCCCTGGGGGCGCGTTCGGGGGTTGAATGTCCTCACCAACGGGAGCCTGGCGGTCGGTGACGCCACCACCTCCGAGGTGATGGTCTTCGATTCCGTTGGTCAGTTCACCCATCGGTTCGGTGGACAGGGCGAGGGCCCGGGCGAACTCGAGGACCTTTCCACAGTGTTTGCCTGCGAGGGAGACACGATCATCGCGGCTGATGTGTATGCGTACAATTACTTCGATTCCGAAGGCCGCTTCATACGACGCTTGGCGACGGTCGATGGCCGGACCCAGATGCCTCTGAGTGTCTTTCTGAGGTCCGGTGATTGCCGGCGCTTCCTGGTTACCGACCGGTATCGGACGGCGGAGCCGGAGGGGCCGCAGGGCCTTACCTACTGGGACTTCGCGTGGACGGACGAGTCCTTTGCTGGGCGAGACACCGTCGCGCGCGTGATCGAGGGGCACGAGTTCCGATATGCAGAGATCTTCACCCGGGCCGTCCCGTGGACCACGCGCGTCCTGCCCATTCGGTTAACGGGTGACGATCTGCTGTTCGGCTACTCCCAGCGGGCGGAGGTTCGCATCGTCGCCTCCGATGGGGCGCTGAAGCGCATCCTGCGCTGGCACGCGACGCCCGCCCCCATCACCACAGAGGAAAGACAGGAATGGAACAACCAACAAGTGGTTGGTAGTGAGAGCGGTCGCCGCATTCAGCTGGACGATTTCCCCTGGCTGCCCGAGCACAAGCCGTTCTTCGACCGGCTGCTGGCCGACGACGAAGGGAACATCTGGGTTCGCACCCCTCCCCAACCCGACCCCGCCCCCGAACGATGGACCGTCCTCGGCTCCGACGGACGCTGGTTCGGCGCGGTGCAGATGCCCGGCGGCTTCAGCCTCAGCCAGGTTGCGCGCGGCCGCGTGTACGGCACTCACCGGGACGAACTGGGTGTTCCCACGGTAAGGGTTCACCACCTCGACAAGGGTGGCTGAGTTACCGCCCTATTCTCCCACCCGGTCCAGTGGCCAGAGCTGTAGCCCGGTCATGACCCCTCCACCAGCTCGTACACCGCCACGCTCTGCTCGTCGAACTCCCCTTTCTCAAGGAGCAGCACCCAGCCCGGGCCCGCGTCGAGAAGCGTCCGGCCGGACGGGATCGTCAGGCGGTAGAGCCATGTGCCGTCCGGGCCCAGCAGGTGGAACTCGTTGCCCCAGAGGTCCCGCCAGGAGTGCGGCGCCACCAGGACGCTGCCGTCCGGTAGCGGAAGGAGCCCCCTCTCCACGAAGGCGGGAAATCGCTCCGGCAGGCCGTCCCGAATCTCCGGCCACCTCGCCCTCTCGAAGTCTCGGCGCTCCTCGGTCGTTTCGTACCGGGCCAGGTGGAAGTCCCGGTAGCGGTCCAGGTGTTGGCGCGTGACCGCGAGGTCCGGTCCGCTCCACCGCGCGACGCGCGTGACGCGGCCGGTCCAGTCGGCGTGTTCGAGTTCGTAGTCGTCCGCCGATCCGTACCAGACGCCGGTGGCCGTGACCGCGAAGGCCATTTCCCTGCCCCACGTTACCGAACCGACGATACCGCCACCATGGTGGTAGAGCTCCCTCCCCGGGATACCTGATCGCAGGGTGGCCACGCCGTCGTCTCGCGCCCAGCTCAGCGACATCTCCCAGCGGTACTCACCCACGGCCTCCTGCTCACTGTCCGGCCAATCGGTGAACACCAGGTCGCCGCCTGGCGAGCATGCGGGTGCCCCATGGGGACCGGGTCCGCCAGCCCTGCGGAGCGCCCGTGTGCCAACCACGTGGCCTTCCGAGTCGAGTTCGGTGATTCGCTTGAGTTGCCAGTCGTAAATCGTGACCGTCGCTCCCGGGCACCCTCGCAGCAACCAGAGTCCCCGATAGTCGCCCGGCCCCTCTCCTTCGCGTCCGCTGGTCCACACGTGCCCCCCGCCCGCGTCGAACATTCGAACCTCGTGACTCTGCTCGTCCGCGACGACGACGCTCCCATCGTTGAGCCGGACGGCGCCGGTGATGTTGCCGAAGAGGTATTCGACGGGGCCGTCGAGCATTCCCACGCGCACCACCGGCTCGTCGGCGAGCACAAGGTCGGATTCGCGAGGGGACCCGCTCTCCACGATCGTCTGAGCGATCACGCCGGTGATGTCGCAGGTCAGCGCGACGAAGGTGAAGAGTGTGGTGGCGGCGAGGCGGATCGCGTTCATGCCGAACTCCTGAAATCAGGTCAATCACCTATCTCTTTAGTAGATAGTATAACATGACTCGGGGGACAGCAAGGTCAGAGCTGCCGCGCGGGTCACGCGGGTGCTCACGCGGGTTGTCCACGGGCTTGGCGGCCGAACGGGCCCTGCGGGAAGAGGCTTCCGTCGGCGAGCCGTCCTTCGCGTCGCGGTGGAGAGGGCAGTTCCGGCCCGCGAACCATGACGATCCCCGGTATGACGCCCTGGCCCGGAAGTACCTTTGATCCTTATCGACACGGACGTGCTCATCGACGTCGCGCTCGACCGCCAGCCGTTTTCCGACCCTGCTTCCGAGCTTATCGATCGCCTGCAGACCGGACCGAAGCGTGCGTTCGTGGCATGGCACACCTTGTCTAACTTCTACTACCTCGTCTCACCCGCGCGAGGCGGTGCGGACGCGCGCGCCTTCATCACCGAGCTGATTCGCTTCGTGGCTGTCGCGGTATGCGGTACGAACGCGATCGGCTATGCCGCCCGGCTGGGGATGGCCGACTTCGAGGACGCGATGCAGGTCGCCGCGGCACGCGCCTGCGGGGCCCGCTACGTCGTCACGAGGAACGCTCGGGACTTCAAGCACTCCCCGACGCCTGCGATTACCCCGGCCGAGGCGCTGGAAGCGTTGTTCTGAGGGCGGGGAATCCCGCACCCCTGGCAGGCGGCCGCTCTTGAGTTATAGCTAGTTTAGCGATATTATCTTTTTTCGATAAACCGGCTAACTTTCGTATAATCGATGCCAGCATGGACCCGATTCTCAACCCCTATTCGCCCGGCGCGGGCATGCCGCCCCCCGAATTGGCGGGGCGCGAAGACCTGCTGGACCGGGTTCGGATCTCACTTGAGAGAGTGCGGATGCGTCGCCCGGCCAAGAGCATCCTCGTGGTCGGCCTTCGAGGCGTGGGCAAGACTGTCCTGCTCCTGCGATCGAGCGACTACGCCGAATCCAGGGGAATGCTGGTTACCCGCGTTGAAGCACCGGAATCCCGCTCCCTGCCTGCCCTGCTGACTCCGGGGTTGCGCACGGCCATGATCAGGCTCGCGAGAAGGTCGCGTGCCCGTGAACTGGCACGGCGTGCCCTGCGGGGCCTGGCGGGATTCGCCGGCGCGCTCAAGGTGAAATACCACGACATCGAACTCGGGCTCGACCTCGATCCGGAGCCGGGCCTCGCGGACAACGGCGACCTCGAACTCGACCTGCAAGCCCTCCTGGAGGCCGTGGGCGAGGCATGCCTGAGCGCCGAGACCGGGCTGGCAATGTTCATCGACGAACTCCAGTACGTGACCGAAGGCGAGTTGGCGGCGCTGATCGTCGCGCTGCACCGCGCCGCGCAACGGAGACTTCCCGTGACCCTTGTCGGGGCGGGTCTGCCCCAGCTGCGCGGACGCATGGGGCAGGCCAAGTCCTACGCAGAGCGCCTGTTCGACTTTCCGGAAGTGGGCCCGCTGTCGCCAACCGCCGCATCGCTCGCGATCACCAAACCCGCACAGGAACTGGATGTCGAGTTCGAGGGTGCTGCAGTCGAAATGATACTTCACGAGGCCGAAGGCTACCCGTATTTCCTGCAGGAGTGGGGAAAACACGTCTGGGACGCGGCACAGCGATCACCGATCACTGCGGAGGACGTTCGCTCAGCGTCGGCAACCGCTCTCGCCACACTCGACGAGGGCTTCTTCATGGTGCAGTTCGATCGTCTGACGCAGACTGAACGGCGGTACCTGCGAGCAATGGCCGAGTTGGGTGCAGGGCCACATCGCTCGGGCGAGATCGCCGGTGAACTGGGACGCTCGGTCACCTCCCTTGCGCCAGTCCGCAGCAAACTGATTGCGAAGGGAATGGTCTGGAGCCCAGCCCACGGCGACACCGGCTTCACCGTTCCGCGCTTTGACGGATTCATGCGGCGAATCATGCCAGGTGACCGATGGCGGACGTGAGTCCGCGGACTGTCAGCGAATCGGCAGCCCCGGGGAGTCGTACCGGCTACTGAGCGTATCAGAGTGGGAGTACGTTGTGCGCGCGGGCTCCGAGACGAGGTGGTACTGGGGAGACGGGCCCTCGGACCAGTGTCGGCATGCGAACGGTCGCGACCTGGACGCGGAACCTTCCGTGGGCGAAGGCGTGATCCCGGCTGAGAGCCGGATACGGGAATTCCGCACGTCCTGCCGGGGCTCATCCAAACATGGCGTTGGGCAGGACCGTGGCCAGGGCGGGCAGCAGCCCGATCAGGATCAGCGCCGCGAGCATCGCGAGCCAGAAGGGAACGATGCCGCGGAACATCGTCCCGACGGGCACGTCGGGAGCCACACTCTTTACCACGAAGATGTTCAGCCCGACCGGAGGCGAAATCAGGCCCATCTCGAGCGTGATGACGATCATCACGCCGAACCAGATCATGTCGACGCCCAGCGACTCGAGAATCGGCTGAACCAGGGGAACGGTGAGCACGAGCATCGCGAAGCCGTCGAGGAAGGTGCCGAGCACGATGAACATCGCCAGCACCAGCATGACGACCTGAGTGCCTGAAAACCCCTGCTCGCCAACCCATTCGGCGGCGACGAAGGCGATCCCCGTGAATCCGAGAAAGACCTTGAATACGAACGCGCCGGAGAGCACCAGAAAGGCGGTGCCGCTCGCCTTCAGCGTGGCCCTGACCACCTCGTTCACCGAATCCCGGTTGAGTGCGCGCCGTACCAGGGCCGCGACCAGCGTCAGCAAGGCTCCCACGGCAGCCGCCTCAACGGCGGAGAAGACGCCGGCGTAGATGCCACCGATGGTCACGACGACGATGCCCAGGATCCAGGCCGCCCTTGCAGTTGCCCCGAGACGATCCCGCCACACGACCGGTGCCAGGGTATGGGGAGCCTTCGCCGGGTCACGCTTCACGACGATCCAGACGGCGAGCACAAACAGAAACGTAAGCAGAATCCCGGGGATCACACCGGCCATGAACAGGCGTCCGATGCTCTCTTCGGTGATGATCCCGTAGATGACCAGCCCCGCCGACGGCGGGATGAGGAATCCGAGCGTTCCCCCGGCGGCGATGGCCCCCGTCGCCAGCGAATCGGCGTACCTGTAGCGGCGCATTTCGGGAAGCGACACGCGCCCCATGGTCAGCGCGGCGGCCAGCGACGAGCCGGAAAGTGCGGAGAATCCGGCGCACGCGACGATCGACGCGGACGCCAGACTGCCCCTCACGCGGCCGAGCCAGCTGTGGGCAGCCTGGTAGAGGTCCTGGCTCATCCCGGAGATCACTGCCAGGTTCCCCATCAGCATGAACAGCGGCAGGATGGTGAGGGAGTACCGCGACGCCACCCCGAACACCTCTCCCGCCAGTACCGCTACGACCGCTTCCGGGCGGATCGCGGCGATTCCGGCCACGCCCACGACCATCATCGCCAGCCCCACGGGCACCCGGATCAGGAGCAGCAGCAGGAGGGCGGCGAATCCGAGCAGGGCGATGCTGCTTCCGTCCATCAGTCCGCAGGCTCGTTGGGGTCTTCGCCGTTCCAGGTCGCGAACCCGAGAAGCAGTTGGGACGCGAGCAGCAGTGCGTAGGAGGCGAGCGACGCGCCGAGCACGTAGTAGAAGGGGGCGTGGGAGATCGAGACGCTGGGGGTGACAGCCCCGTACGAAGCACCGCGACTGCCGTGGACGAACAGCGCGTACGCGGCCGCTACGGTGGCTGCGACGCCCAGAAGCCGGGCCGCGGCGTCCGTGATTCTGGTCACGCGCCGGCCCCCAAGGCGTGCGATCAGGTTGACGCAGACGTGGGAACCTTCGCGGGCGCCGTACGCGATCGCCGCGGCCACAACCACGGCGAGCGCCATCGTGGCGAGGTCCTCGGCCCAGAGCAGCGAATTGTTGAGCACGTACCGCCAGAAGACCTCGGCCACGGTGACTCCGAGCAGCACCACAAGCGCGACACCGCCCGGAACGGCGAACGCCGATGCCACGCGGCCGCTGTACGACTCGGTCCGCGCGAAGCGGCCAGCGTGCTTCTCGAAGATGTTCCTCACCGTGTCAAGTGATGGGCTTGCGAGGTTCCTGTGAACCCGTCCAATCTAATCCAGAAGCCCCTCGGTCCAACTGGCCTCGCCACCGGAAAGGCGCGGTGAACCCATGGCAACCCTGAACCCTGCTACTGCGGCGCATGGCCGCCTGGCATCCACCCCGGCACCCCGGCGCTCCCGGTGCACCTGGGGACTTGCCCGCGGACTGGCGGCCGCGGTCCTCCTCACCGCCTGCAACCCCTCTCCTCCCCCCGACGACGCCTTCCTCACCCGCGCTGAACGCACCGACTACCGCGAGACCAGCTCCTACGCGGACGTCGTGGACTTCCTCGAGCGCGCGGCGGCCGCGTCGCCGATGGTCCACTACACCACCTACGGCTACACGACCGAAGGCCGTGCGCTCCCACTGGCCGTAGTCGGCGATGTCGGCGACCCGAGCCCGGCAAACGTCCGCGCTTCCGGCAAGACGGTCGTCTACCTGCAGGGCAACATCCACGCAGGCGAGGTGTGCGGGAAGGAGGCGCTCCAGATGCTGCTCCGCGACCTCCTGGCGGGCCGCCACGGCGCATGGCGCGAGTCGATGGTGCTGCTGGTCGCGCCGATCTACAACGCGGACGGCAATGAGCGCGTGACCCTCACCAACCGCGGCCGACAGCACGGGCCGGTTGGCGGGATGGGCCAGCGGCCGAACGCGCAGGGCTACGACCTCAACCGCGATCACATGAAGCTGGAGTCGTCCGAGGCCCGGTCGGTTGCGCGATTGTTCGGCAGCTACGATCCGCATGTGGCGGTCGACCTGCACACGACGAACGGGACGCAGCACGCCTACCACCTCACCTACTCGCCCCCGCTCCACCCCAACACCCCCGCCGCGATCGACGACTTCCTCCGCGGCGGCCTCCTTCCCCACGTCACCGGCGAGGTCAGGGACAAACACGGCTGGGAGTTCTACTATTACGGCAACGCGTCCGGGCGCGGCGGCGGCGAGCGCGGCTGGTACACCTTCGACCACCGCCCCCGGTTCAACAACAACTACATCGGTCTGCGCAACCGGATCGCGATCCTGAGCGAGGCCTATTCCTACGCGTCCTTCGAGGAGCGCGTGCTTGCGACGCTGTACTTCGTCGAAGAGATCCTGGACTACGTGCACGAGCACGGGGACGAGGTACGGCGGATCGTCGCCGAGGCCGATGCCGCGTCGGTGGTGGGGGAATCGCTTGCGGTGCGTGCCGGACCCGAGCGGTCGGCGGAGCGGGTCGACATCCTCATGGGGGCGACCGTCGAGGAGGCCCACCCGCTCACCGGGCGCCCGCTGCTCCTGCGCGCCGATACCCAGTACGTCGTGCCCATGTACGAATACGGGACGTTCATGCCGACGCTCACCGAGCGCGTTCCCGAGGCCTACCTGATCCCCGCGGAGCTCGAGGACGTCCTGACCCGGCTCGGGGCGCACGGTGTCGCGCTCGAGCCGGCCGACGCGACGCCGCTGGATGTGGAGGTGTTCCATATCGATTCGGTGCGGACGGCCGCGCGCCCGTTCCAGGGGCGCAACGAGCAGACCCTCTTTGGGCGCTATGAGCCGACGCAGGTGACGCCGGGTCCCGGAGACATGTGGGCGCGCGCCGACCAGCCTCTGGGACGCCTGCTCTTCAGCCTGCTCGAACCGCAATCCGACGACGGATTCGCGAACTGGGGATTCCTGGCGGACAGGCTGGGGGTCGGGGAGGTGTACCCGATCTTGCGGGTGCCGGGGCAATAGCAATGCGACGCGTGCCGAATCACCGAGCGGGGGCGCGGCCTCCGCCCGCCCGCGCTGATCGGGGGTCCCGAAACCCGCACCGCCAGGTTGGGCGGGGAGGCCGGCACTTGGCTTGTCATCGTGCCGTGCCGAACAGGCGGATGACCTCGCCTACGGTCATGTCGTCCACCCGCCGTGCAAGCCCCGCTTCCCGCACCGGCGCGATCGCCGCTTCGAAGCGGCGCTTTTCGCCCTCCGGCAGATCGATCATCTCGACGCCCGCCCCTTCCGCCAATAGCAGACCCTCGACACCAGCTCGGGCGTATGCGACGGCTCCGGCCATGGCAAGAGACGAATCCGCGACTTCGTCGATCCAGCGCCGCTCCTCCGGAGCCAGGGCATCGTAGACACCCTGGTTCATCAGCAGAACGAACGGCAGCCCGGAAGTGGGAAGCCAGGTGGTCAGGTACGCGGCCGGCTCGTGAAGCTGGAACGCCACGATCCCCGAGGGGGAGATGGCGACGCCGTCGATGACTCCCGTGGACAGACTCTGGTGGACGACCGTACCCGGCTGCATTACCGCGCTCGCGCCGAGCGCTTCGATGAAGGGGATGGCGCTCCGGGTCGAGACGCGGATCTTGAGGCCGCGCAGGTCTTCCAGCGTGCGCACCGGTTTGTCGCGGGTGAGCAGCACCGGGGCGTCGTTGCCCCAGAGCCCCAACACCTTCGCTTCGTATTCCGCCTCCAGCACCGACAGGGCGCGTTGCAGTGCGACGGTACATTCCATCGCGGTCTTGCAGACGCCCGGATAGGCGATCAGGTCGGTCTTCGGAAAGAGGTCGGCGGTGTAGGCGGGCACGGCAAGGGCGATATCGGCCACGCCGCTCAGCAGAATCGAGTACTGCGCCGGCGCGGACGTGTTCAGGGCGCCCGCGGGATACTGTCTGACGGTCAGTTTGCCGCCCGAGAGCTCCGCGAGCTGTTGAGCCAGCGGCGTGAACACGGCCTCGTTCAGGGCGTGGTCCGCCGGCAGGAAATGCGCCAGCGACAGTTCACGGGCGTCGGACGCCGGCTGGCATCCGGTGGCGACCGGCAGTCCGACCGCGAGTGCGAGAGTCAGCCTGCTACGCACTTCGCGACCCACTCGCGGCAGCGGCATCGACGCGGAGAGTCAGGATGTCCATGTCATGAAACTGCTGGTGCCGGACCGACGACGCGAGGTGCCGGAGCAGCCGAAGCGAGATCTCATGTTCGACCCGGGTCGCCCGGGTTTGCTCCCCGAGCCAGCTCAGGCGGTCCTGCAGGTTGAGTTCGTCAGCGCCCGCCGCGCCCACCCTGAATTCCAGCACGGCTTCCCCGTCTTCCTCGTGCGCGGTGAGAAGCAGCCCGCGCTTTCCGCCATCCGGTGCTTCCTCCTCCTCATCGGCTGTCTCGCGCGACTGTATCAGCGTGAGCAACGTCTCTTCGCTCGCGGCCTCGAGCCGCCCCACCGCCGCCTCCAGGCCGTGGCGGCCGGCGAACGACTGGATGAACTCCCTGATCCGGGGCAGTTCGGCAACGTCCAGCACTCCCGTGAGCTGGCTCTTCCGCCGTGCCGTCAGTGCGGTCAGCAACAGCGCCACCAGAGCTCCCGCGGTGAGCCCGTTACTCAACAGACCACCCGCGAATTCCGCGAAAAAGGCAGGGAAGATCAACTCGAACTCAAGCGCCACACCCGTCCAGAATGAGACGCCCGCGATCAGACCGTTGCGCGGGTTCGTCCCGATGCTCCGCACGGCCTCCCGCATCCCGACCGTGAAGAGCGTCGCCATGACCACGGCGATGGAGGCGGCTACGACTGCGGCGGGGATGGCGAAAATGGCGGCGAGCGCCTTGGGGAGCAACGCGAGGACGAAGAAAACCAGCCCGGCCGCGACTCCGACGCTGCGCGCCGCGACGCCGGTGACTTCGACGGCCGCCACGGCTCCCGCGTTGGGCGTGTTGGGCATCGTGCCGGCCATCCCCGCCAGCAGATTCGCGGCGCCCTCAGCGGCGACGGTCCGCTGGACCGCGCGATAGTCGACCGCGCGGGGCCGGCGCCACGCGACGCGCTGGGCGGCGACCGCCACGGCGACCGACTTGGTGGAGCCGATCAGCGCTACGAGCAGGAACGCCGGGAGCAGCGCCCAGAACGCCGGTCCGAAGCCGAGGTCCAGCCCGGGGGGGCGACCGTCCGGGACGCCGATCCAGGCGGCCTCAGCCACCAGCCCGGAGTCGTAGATTCCGAAGAATGCCCCCACCAGCGAACCGGCGACCAGGCCGGCGGCGGGAGCCCAGAGACGCAACGCTCCCCTCGCCTTGACCGCTACCCCGAGAATCGTTGCGACGGTTACGCCGGCGCTCAGCGGCGCGGCGTACGCAGGGGCCCCCGCCGGCAGCTCGTTCAGCATGTCGAAGAGAATCGGCATCACGGTGACGGGAAGGAGCATGATCACCGTACCGGTGACAACGGGCGTCAGGTAGCGGTGCACCTGTGACAGGCGCGCCGAAAACGCCGCCTGGGCGACAGCGGAGGCGACGACCAGGGTGGCGAGCAGCCCCGGTCCACCCTGCACGAGCGCCTCCGCGCTGACGGCGATGAAGATGGCCGAGCTCACGTGCGTGAATGCGTAGCCTGCTCCGATTCTCCCGAACCTCCTGCCCTGCAGGATCGTGGCAACGCCGCATGCCAGTACCGACGCGAAGACGCCCCAGAACACCAGTTCCTCGGCGCCGCCGGCACGAAACACGATCGTGGGCATCAGGACCAACCCGTTGACGCCAAGGGCGGCGAGCTGCAGGCCGAGTCCAAGTGCGAGCGGCCGGGGGATCCGGTCGTTCACTTCGTGGCGCAGCTCCTCGCCGGTGCCGCGCCGCGAACGCTTCATCGGTGGCCTCCTCCGTGCTCAGGGCCTTCCAGCCGCTACAACAGTTCTCTCTGCGCCCGGTCCCGCGCCGGTACCTCGTGGCACCGCCGGCACCGCGCCTCATAGCTCTCCGCGCCCGCCACCTGGATCGTCGGGCCCTCCGCGGGCGCCGGCTTCCCGCCGATGAGGCGCTGGCTTCTCGTCGCCGGATCGCCGCACACGACGCAGATCGCGTCCAGCTTGTCGATCCGCTCCGCGCGCGCCAGGAGCGGCCCCATGGGACCGAACGGCTCACCCCGGAAGTCCATGTCGATGCCGACCACGATGACGCGCCTCCCCTCGTCGGCGAGCACATCGATGACCTCGCAGATGCCGTCGTCCAGGAACTGGGCCTCGTCGATGGCGACGACCTGCGTGTCAGGGCGGATCTTCTCGGCGAGCTGCACGGAGTTGGAGACGGGCTCGGCTTCAACCTGCCGCCCGTCGTGGGACGAGATGAGAAACTGGCCGCCGTAGCGGTCGTCGAGGTGCGACTTGAAGAGCTGGACCCGCCGCCCGGCGATCAGCGCCCGCCGCACGCGCCGCATCAGCTCCTCGGACTTGCCGCTGAACATGACGCCGGCGACGACCTCGATCCACCCGTGTCTCGTGCCGTGTCGCATGCTTGCGTCAGCGCCTCCTGACGAGGGGGGCCTCGAAGGGGCGCCATGTCCGGGGTAGCGGCCGCATGGTTTCGAAGTCCGGGGCCGGGACAGACGAACTCGTCACCACAAACGGCGACATATCCAGTCTCTTTCCGTCAAAGAATGCGATTCGATTCGGAATCGTCGTCACGATCAGCCAACGCAGCTCCGCGGTAACGCGATCGGGCACATACCGGACCGCGAAGTACATCAGGATGGACTCCGCGACGTCTTCTCTCTGTGGAAAGTCGCGCGCGTAATCGGAAATGTAGACGCCGTCCGCAGCCTGCGCAGCCTGCCAGTCGGCGGAGTCGGCGTAGAGCATGTCGAGCGACATGTGCGCCGCTTCATGCAGCAGGACTTCCTCCAGGAACCCGCCGCGGAGCATGTGGTCCGTGGCATCGTCCTCCGTATGGATCAGGAGGCCGCCCGTATGCGAGCTCCCCCCGAACGCGCCTTCGCCGGCGTTGATCTGCACTTGCCGGAGGTTCGACAGCAGCGCCGCCGGCAGCCGCCCGATCGCCGGCCCGAATCTGTCGACTTCCATGCGCGAGGCCACCGTGTCCGCGAACTCCGGATTCAAGTGAAACTCCACCTCCTGCACGCCGAACAGTGCGTCGAAAAGATACGCATTCACATTGGTCCACCTGCCCAACCGTCTGTCGAACACCAGCCGGATCCCGCGCCCCGCGTAGGTCACGGTCCCCAAGGATGTCAAATCGGAAGAGGTGATGATGTCCGGAGTGATCCAGGGGGTCCCGGCGAACGGCGGTTCACCCGTGTGCTCCAGCACGAAGTCCAGCGTGCGGTCCGCATCCATCGTGATCTCTGCGCTTTGGCTCACGTAGCTGGGCGAGGCCGCCACCGTGACCGTTTGCGTCCCCCCGACGTTGGACACGCGATACTTGCCGTCGGCACCGGTCGTCGTGGATTCCCCCGTGCCCGCCAGACGCACGGTCACGCCCGGCACCACCATCCCCTCCCGGCGAGGATCGCTCACCGTACCCGAGAGGGTGAACCGGGGCGGCTCGGTCGGGCCATCGCCGCAGGCGGCCCACACCAGGCAGGCCAGCGCGGCGGACACGGGGAATGCGGTTTGGCGTCGCTTCATCTTGATCTCGCGGGACCGTGGCGCAGCGGGCTGGACTCCTGGACCAAGCTAGCGATGGGCCCGGGGGCGGCAACTTGTGGTGCCTTGTGGAATCAGACCGCCCGCGGTCGGCCGGTCAATGGAGTCGGCTGCAGAACCGACATCGTGCCGTTCCTGGCCCCGGGGAGGCGCGGCGGTCAGTTGCGAGCCGGCCCCAATTCGTACAGAACGATGTACGGTATGTCCATCTCGGTCTTTCCTGTGCCCCAAACCCGATCCCCGTGCGCGGCCTTGAAGGTCACCCCCGGCGGCGCGCCTATCCTGAACTCCGGGGTGCCGTCCGGTCCGACAACGACCCATTCGTCCGCCGCGTCGTCGTCTCCGCCTTCGCTGTCCAGCCGCAGCCAGACGCGGCCTTCATGGGTGACGAACAGTGACCGAACGGGCGGATAGTAGCCGGGGATGATCGATTCCCCTGTTGCCGATGTATCGGATGAATTGGCCGTCCGGGGACAGAAGGCGGATCCGCGGGTCATTGCCGGGCACCGCGAAGAGCCGTCCGGAAGCGTCCAGCATGAGGCGTGGCTCGGCCGCGAAGGTGAGCCAGTCGGGCACGTCCACGGCGTCGCCGAGGCGCAGTATTTCGCGCACTTCGCGGACCGGTGCGCTCGCCAGGTCCTGGCCGTGAGCGGAAGGGGTAGCCAACGGGGCCACGCACAGTGCGAGAATCGCGGCCTGACGAAGGGACGATGCGGCGACTTCGGAGCGGGCGGGCGGCGTCAGAGGGTTCATGATGACTCCCGTGAACGAGTTCGAGGGACGCTCCCCGCGTGCCACCGGGCGGGGAGGTGCCGGGCTGTCGCCGCAGCGACCTGTCGCATGGACAGCGGGGGGTGGCGAAGGGTTGCACTGGTCGACACCTCGTGGCACGAAGGCTTGCCATCGACGGAGCCCTGGCGCTGGCCGAATCCCCCGGCGGCGCGTTCGCGGGCTCCCATGGCAACACTTTCGTCAACCCGAATGCCAAACGCATACTGGAGATCAGGAGCGATGGGACTGCCGGCGAGCGAGGAGATGCCACGATGCGAACAGATGCCACGATGCGAACAGATGCCCTCACCCTACTCCTGGCCGCCAGCACCGCCCTCCTCACCGCCTGCGGCGCCGACTCGGCGCCTTCCGGCTCCGCACCCGAGACCGTCATCGAAACCATCGGTGACACGACGGTGGTCCGCACCCTTTCGGGAAGCGTCTGGGGCGCCGAAGCCACGCTCGTGCCCGAGATGACGATCGGCCGGCTCGACGGCCCCGAGGAGTACCTCTTCGGCAACATCCGCTCGATCGCGGTGGCCGGCGACGGAACCGTCTACGTCCTGGACCTGCTGGAGCAGCACGTCCGCGTCTTCGATTCGCTCGGGGTGTACGTAGAGACCCTGGGACGGCGCGGCGAGGGTCCCGGCGAGTTCACCGAGGCGGAGGCCATTGCGGCCCTGCCGGACGGGCGGCTTGCCGTGCGTGATCCCGAGAACCAGCGGGTCACGGTATTCGGGCCCGGGCAGGGCGAGGTCGCCGTGTGGAGGTACGCCGGGGGTGTCTCCACGTTCTCGCCTCTGCACGCAGACACGCGCGGCCGGACCTATCTGCTCGCGGGCGACCTTTTCCGCCTTGACGAGCTCGGGATGGAAATCATCGTTCTGGGCCCCGACGGGACGCATCTCGACACCCTTCCCGAGCCCTCGAGCGACTACGAAGCGCCCTACGTGAGGGCCGAGGCGCCCGGCGGCATGTCGGTGACCTACGGCGTCCCCTTCGCCCCACGGTTTCACTGGACCTTTCACCCGAGCGGCCACTTCCTCACCGGCCTGTCAACCGACTATCGGATCGACCTGGCGCGGGACGATGGCGTCCTTCGGATCGAACGCAGCCAGGATCCGGTCACGGCAGCGGAGGCGGAGCGGGCCTACCAGCGCGACCTCACCGTCGCGCGCATACGGCGGTCGCTCCCGGGCTGGGACTGGGACGGCCCGGCGATCCCGGGCCACAAACCGTTCTTCCGGGCGCTGCGGGCCGGCCGGGACGGGCGCATCTGGGTGCGGCTGTCGACCGAGGGACGCCCGGTGGAGAACGCGGACCACGACCCCGGCGACCCCGCTTCCTTCCCCGTGACCTGGGAGGAAGACACCCGTTACGACGTCTTCGAACCGGACGGAACCTACCTGGGCGTGGTGGCCGCGCCGGAGGAGTTCACCAGCTTCCCGGTCCCGGTCT
Source organism: Gemmatimonadota bacterium (assembly GCA_009841475.1). Taxonomy (GTDB): domain Bacteria; phylum Gemmatimonadota; class Gemmatimonadetes; order Longimicrobiales; family Gaopeijiaceae; genus Bin94. Next base: position 24,564 of record VXLT01000256.1, on the reverse strand, counting down.
TCGGCCGCGACCATGTGTGGGCCGTGACGGTGGATGAGCAGGGGGTGCAGCGGGTGGTGCGGTACCGGATTCAGAGGGAGGGTTCCTAGCGGCGCCTCGCCGCTCCAGGTGCTGAGGGGGGGTATTCACGGAGCTCGTCGCCTCGCGTTGCCAGGTGCAACCCTCGACCCTTTCCCCGTGTCAACGGAGTACAGTGTCGCTACATCGAATAGACGAGTGCTATCGTCCGTGTGCCTCCGCGACCAGCCCTCTCAGGAAGGCCTACCCATGAAACGCCGCCCCGCCACCCTGATTCCGGCTACCCTCGCCGCCGCACCGCCCGCCGCCGCCGCCCTCGCCACCCTCACCCTGGCGGCTGCCTGCGCCGACGCCCGCCCCCACTCCGACCTCATGGCCGACGCGCGCGCCGACCTCGAAGCCATCCACCTCGAGCGCGCCATGCACCGCTTCGACTCGGCCCGGACGGCCACGCCGGACGACGCCGAGGCCCATGCCCAATACGCGACGCTGGCCGCCTACTTCGACTTGCACGTGACGGCTGCGGAGGCCTGGGAGCGCGTCCTCGAACTGGAGCCCGGGGACGCTGCGGCGTGGGACGGGTACTTCCAGTCCCTGTACTGGGCGGGTGTCTATGGGTCGGATCGACGGTACGCGGAGAAGGTGATGCAACTCCTTCCCGAGGCGCTGCAATACGCCAGCGGGCAACCGGAGCTGTACTCGAATGCGCAGGGTGCGGCTTCGGACCTGGGGCAGCTCGAAGCCTACAATGCCATTCTCATGGACCGCCGCGAGGCGGAGGTCGGCAACCCGGTGTTTCAGCATCATCTGGGCGAGGCGCAGGTGACACTCGCAGACCTGCAGGAGGGCGACCGTAGCCAGGTCCTGAGGGACTCGCTCACCGCGGTTCTCGAAGAGCTGGCGGCGCGGCACAGGGACGACGCCGAGACGCCGGCCCCGATCCTGTACCGGCTGGCATCCGGGTTGCGTCCCCTGCAGCGGGACGAGGACAAGGACTACTGGATGTCGCGACTGCTCGCGGCCCCGGACCGCGGGATCCTGGCGGACGATGTGCGCTACTGGGCTATGGTCGTGAAGTTCCAGCCGCTCCTGTACGGACTGCCGGAGTCGATTGACGAGGTGTTTGGCATCATCGACGAGGGAATGCGGTCTCCCCGGCTGGTGCACCGCGCGATCTGGGCCGGCCGCCGCCTTACGGCCGTCAGGCAGATGGCGGCGCGGTCGGTGGCTGAAGAGTCGGGTGAAGGGGATGGATCCGTCTCCATGGCGACCGAGCCGCCGGGGCCGGATCTCGCTCCCGAGCACGCCGAACGGCTGTTTCAAGCCACGGTGGACTACATGGCCTGGCAGTACAGGATACCGGGGTCCAGCTCGGCGCTGGGCAACCTGCTGTACTACGGGATCGAGCCCCAGTGGGTGCTCGAGGAGGCGATCGAACTGGAGGAAGCATTGCGCGCCGATCGTCCGGGCTACCTTTACCCCGGCAGTCTGGGCGAGGCGCGGGAGGGTTCCCGACGCGCGATGATCAACTCCGCCCGCGGACTGCAGGCCCGGGCGCTGGCACAGCTGGGCGAGACCGAGGCTGCGGGAGCGCTGTTCGAGGAGCTTGCGACGGAGTTCCCGGGCACCCAGACGCTCGCGCAGTTCGGGCGCCACCTCATGCGCACCGGCGAGAACGGGCGGGCACTCGACGTGCTGGTGGAGGGGCTCGCCCACGGCGGAGGCTCGCGTGGCACCGCCGAGGAGGCTGCCGAGGCGACCGGCCTGCCGGTCGAAGCCGTCGATGAACGGCTCGCTGTGCGCCAGCCCATCGTCCAGGCGGAGCTGGAGGCACGGACACTCGGCGACCGCCTCGAACTCGAGCCCCCCGACCTCACACTGCCCGACCAGCACGGTGTCCCGTGGGCGCTCGGGGACCTGACCGGCAAGGTCGTGGTCCTCAAGTTCTGGGCAACCTGGTGCGGCCCCTGTCTCGCCGAGTTCCCGCACTTCGTCGAATTGCTGGAGGAGTACGAGGGCGACGACGAGGTCGTCTTCCTCACCGTGGCGAGCGCCGGCTCTTCCCGCGACGCGGTCGCCGAGGTTCTATCCGGGGGAGGGTACACCTTCCCGGTCCTGCTCGATGACGAGGGGAGAGCCGTGGACTTCAAGGTGCTCGCGTACCCAACGACCTTCTACCTGGGCCCGAACGGCCTGATCCAATACAGACGTGAGGGATTCCACGAAGAGGAGTACGAGCACCAGACGGCGATCCGGATCGATGCGCTACGGGCGGCGGGGTCGCCTTGATGCACGTGTGGGGCGCCTTCATGAAGCGGCCCTGATCCGGCGGGCGCGCCTTCAGCCAGCGCTTCCTGACCAACGGCGCTCCGGACCTCTCCCACGGTCACGCTTCATCCCACCACGCTCTACCGCGGCGCCGTGCGGATGCAGCGGCTGCCGGCTAGCTTGGCAGGAGGCAACCCCTGGCCGAGCAGCCCGTGGACAAAGTCCCCCCGGCATTCGAGAGGCGATGCATCCGCGCTGGACCGCGGTGCTCACGCGCTCGGAATGTCAAGAGAACTTTACATGTTGTCATGTTAATTTCACTTTCAGCTTCGTTGAAGCACCGCTCTGCGTTGCTCCTCGGACGAATAGCTCCGCTATGCGCCCTTCGTCGCGCCTTGCCAGCCCGGCGCCTCGCCGCACTCGGTGCTCGGGCGGATTCATCCACGGACTGCAGGGAGTCTCCCATGAAGCACGCTCACGGCGTCGCGCGCCTCGCCATCCCCGCCTTGCTCCTGTCGCTCATTGCCGCACCGCCCTCGACCGCCCAGACAACCGGAGCGGTAACGGGCGGGGTCGTGGACGGCAGCGGCACTCCCTTGCCCGGTGTCACGGTGACGCTGACCGGTTCCGGAGTGCGCCGGGGAGTGATCACGGGCCCCCTTGGGTCATACGGATTTACCGATCTGGCCGCCGGCGACTATCTCATAACCGCCAGTCTTGCGGGTTTCGCGCCCGCGGAGCACCCGGTTTCCGTCGAGGCGGGCGCCGTCGAGACAATACGGATCGTTCTTGACGTCGTCTGGCGTCTCGATCCGATCGTCGTGATCCCCGAGGCACCGCGGGTCTTCGCGCTCAACTTCGTCGCGGAGCCGATGATGCGACAGCAGTCGAGCATCACCGGCGTGACGGCCGTCGTGGACAACCTTCCCGGCGTGTCCGTCCAGGAGGGGGACGCCTACGGGTTCGACGACTGGTCGAGCAACGTGGTGATGCGCGGATTCCAGGTCACCATCAACGACGCGCAGGTTGGCACCACCATCGACGGCTTTCCGAACGGCACTTCGGACTACTGGAGCGGGGCGAAGGCGAACCGGCTCGTCGACCCGATGAACCTCGGCGGTGTCGAGGTGTCGCAGGGCACGGCCGATATTGCGTCGCGGTCGGTCGAGGCGCTGGGCGGCACCTTCAACTACCTGACGGACGCGCCGGCGGTGGAGCGGAGCTATACCGCATCGGCCAGTTTCGGCGAGAACGAAGGCCAGCGCTTTGCCGCGCGGGTCGAGACGGGATCGATCTTCGACGGCAGGACGCGGGCGTGGGTGGCCGCGGTGCGGCAGGAGGCGACCGACTGGGTACAGGGCTCGGCCAGGAACGAGCGGGAGCACCTCGCCGCCAAGGTTGTGTCGTCGCACGGGCCCGTCGACCTGACGGGCTACCTCTCGATCGACGACATCCACGAGGATACCTACCAGCGGATCTACAGCGAGGCCGATTTCAGGGCGAACCCGCGTTGGGACCGGCTGGTCGGCGATTGGCCCGGCGTTCCGTACCTGAACCAGTTCTACCGGCCAGGGTGGCAGACGCGGCGCACCAACACGCTTGCCTACCTCAAGGCCGACTGGTCGTACGACGAACTCAGGACGGTGACCGCCGGGGCGTACTACCATCGCAACCGGGGCCGTGGGGACTGGTTGCCGCCGTACATTGTGGACGTGGTCGACGACGCGGGCGGACCGGAGTCGGAGCTGGCGGGCCTGCCGCCGGTGCGGGGCGGTTCGCAGCGGGGTGTAATCCGCTTCGTGGACGGTAATGGCGTCGCGGTCGGTCCTACGCCCGGATGCGAGTCTTCGTACATCTTCAACTACTATGGCGCGGGCGGCCCGGAGGTCGATCCGGCGTGCCACCCGGGGGCCACGGCGGTGCAGTCCTACCGCCACAGCCACTACGGGAAGGACCGCTTGGGCATCACCCTGGACGGTGAGTGGTCCGCCGAAACCGGCTGGGGTGGCACCACGACCCGCGCCGGCATCTGGTACGAGGACTCGCGGCGCGACCTGGGTCGTGACTGGCACCGGATGCTGGATCCGGAGCTCAGCTTCAAGTGGGACGAGCAGGCCTACTGGCACCAGTACGAGTGGGACTTCCCGCAGGACGTGTTCAAGTGGTACGTGGAGGAGACCTTCTACGCCGGGTCACTCGCGCTGACCGCCGGAGTCAAACAGTACCTGGTCGGTGTGTCGCGCGAGGACCAGTTCGAGGTCAGCGAGGCGCTCGGGATCGACTCTGATTCGAAGCTGCTCTTCTCCGGCGGCGTGACGTACGAGACGCCGGTTGCCGGTCTCGACGTGTTTGCGGGCTACTCCGAGAACTTCAAGGCGATCAGCAGCACGCTGCTCGAGGTGCCGGGCCGCAGTCTGGAGACGCTGAAGCCCGAGACCGCGTCGAATATCGATGTCGGACTGCAGTACGCGACGGAGCGTTTTGCGCTCAGCGCCACCTGGTATACCATCGATTTCGAGAACCGGATCTTCTACATCGGTCCGCAGACACCCACCGGGCCCAACTACCTCATCCCCGGGGGCGGCGCCTACTTCAACGCGGGCGGTATCGCGACCAGCGGTGTCGAGTTGTCCACCACGGTGCGGATGCCGGGTGAGACCTCGTTCTACAGCGCCCTCACGTTGAACGACTCCGAGTACATCGGGAGCGGTGACCGGCTGGTTGACGCGAGCCAGGGCATCGTGCCGGGGACCGACATTACCGGGGTGCCGCCCCGCCTGTGGGTGCTCTCGCTCGACCGCACCGGGCCCTTCGGCGCGGGGGTGTCCGCCAAGTACACCTCGTCTCGCCGCGTCAGCCTGGCAGCGGACTGGGACACCGACGCCTACTGGCTCGTGGACGCGTACGTCAATCTGACTGGAGAAGATTTGAGTGACCGGCTCAAGTCGATCGAGTTCGCGATCGTGGCGAACAACCTGTTCGACCGGTCCTACCTGTCGGCGATCACGGAGAATGCGGCCTGGCTCGGGGCACCCCGGACGATTTCGACGACCGTAACCGTTTCGTGGTTCTGACCCTTTCATGGAGCCTGTAAAGTGAAGAAAAGCACAACAATACTGCTCGTCCTGTTGCTGGTTGGTGGATGCACGGGTCCGGGAGCCGATTCGGGGAGCGACGGAGGCCCCGAGCGGATCGAGGCCTGGCAGACGATCGAGAGCTACAAGATCGACCAGCGGATGAACCGGCTGCGTGCCGGGGAGTGGATGAGACAGCCGGGCAACGAGGGCAGGTCGATGGCGGAAGCCGAGGCGGCGCTGGGATTGCGCGAACTGGACCCTGGCCCGGCCATGGAGGCGGCGATGCGGATCGCCAGGGCGAATCCTGCGGACGACCTGGGCTTCCTGGCGCTGCACTTCGCTTTCTACGAGCTGCGCTCAGTCGACGCTGCCGAGCGCCAGCAGTACGAGGACACCGTCCATGAACTTCTCGAGGCGCACTACATCGACGACCTGCGGCTCAATCGGATGCTCCTGGGGTTGATCCGCTTCGGCGGGGAGCGCGGCGTGGATCTGGTCGACAACGTCGTCGCCAACAGCGATCACCGCGTGCTTCGCGCCCGGGGCGCCTTCTGGTCCGCCACGGAACGTTTGATGGATGTCGACAACCTCCGGTCCACCCCCGACGAGCGCGCGCGAGTACGGGAGGAGGTCACCCGCATGGCACAGCTGGTGGTCGACGAATACAGCGACGTGGAGGTCTTTCGGGGTGAGCCGGGCGGTGAGGCGATCCAGCCCGTGCTGTACGCACTCGAGAACGTGACCGTAGGCGCGGTTCTCCCCGAGGCCACTGCGCTCCGCGTCGGCGGCGGCCAGGAGTCGCTGAGCGATTACCACGGCAACGTGCTGCTCCTCGATTTCTGGGCGACCTGGTGCGCGCCCTGCATCGCGAGCCTGCCGGAGATCGAAAAGCTCCAGGAGCTGCTCGCAGACCGGGACTTCAAGGTCATCACGATCAGCATCGACGAAAACGTGGAGCTGGTTGACGCGTTCATGGAGGAGCGCATGGATCTGCCCTACGTCAACTGGTTTGTCGGGGAGCGGTCCAAGCTGTACGACGACTGGTCGATACAGGGCGTGCCCACCTACATCGCGGTGGATCGCGACGGGGTGGTGCGCGGCAGGTCGCACAGCGTGGAATCGCTCTACGACGTGATCCTGCAGGCAACGGGGGCCGACGAAGAGGCACGGGTGGAGTTGCTGGGGGAGGACGGGTTCACGCCCGGACCCGAGGTCATCCCCATGACCAAACCCGAGGCCGATCCACCGAATGTAAGCTGAACCTTACATTCTGCCAAGTCGAGTTTACAACTTCAACGCTCCAGCGGCCATAACTGTACGGTCTCCACTCCGAGTTCGTCCCGCACGCGGAATAGAATGTAGTCCGCACCGGCCTCCAGGATGAACATCCCCTCTGGAATCTCGAAGTACCCCAGGACCCGGCCGCCGGGCTCGAAGACGGTGAAGAGCGTGCCGGGGGTTTCCTCTCCGGGAACCTCGTATTCCCAGACCCAGAGGTGGTCGAGGGCGTCTGGCCAGTAGACGGCGAAGGACGGCAGATGCTCGGCGACCGGCATGTCGAGCAGTTCCCTGCGGCGCTCCGCCCGGCGGTCTGCCTGGTCACTCGGAATCGAGGACAGCCTGTCTTCGATGTACGCCTCGATGTGCGCGTCGGTCGGGACGCGCGGAGGGCGGTCGAGGCGAACGATTCGGGCCAGTGAGCCGTCCAGCGCGAACCCCCGCAGCTCGTAGCGGCGGTTCGTACTGATGAAGAACAGGCCGCCCCATGCCTGCAGGAACGTGTTGCGGGAGAACATCAGTGGTTCCAGGGGAACTCCGCCACCGTCGCGGATCGCCTCCTGGCCGGGATGCATCCCCAGCGAACCGCGAAGTTCGCCCGCCGCGTCCCAGACTTCGACCTCCGCAGGGTCGTTGTTGAGAAGGTCCTGGACCGCGAGGAGCAGGCCATCGCGCGACACATCGCGCGGCCAGAGGCTCTTGGTCCAGTCCTGGATGTCCCGCTGGCTCCTTTCCGGTACGAAGCGGCGCAGGAACTCTCCGTCCGGGCCGTAGACGCTTAGCTCCGCGAAACCGTATTGCAGGATGATGATCGAGTCACCGGGCAGCGGTGATAACCCCCACAACTGGACGGGACCGAACTCTCCAGGCCCCTGCCCCTCCCCTGCCCACGTCTCCAGGTGGTTTCCCTGCCGGTCGAATACCCGCAGCTCCTTCGTTCCGTCGTCCCCGATCACGATCCGCCCGTCGGAGAGCATCGTGGCGCCGAAGATGCGAGTGAACAGGTAGGGCTCCTCGCCCTCCACCTTCCCGATCGAGACAAGCGGCTCCGGCCCCAGCCGCCAGTCCAGCCGCGACCCCTCCGGTGGGTTGGCGTTCTCGACGATGCGGATCCCGGCGCTGTCGCGAAACTCGGTGTGGACTCCGGCCGGGCTGTCGGTCTCCTGGTCTGCTGCACAGGCCACCGCCATCAGTGCGGCTATGGTCCCGAAGCTGCGAATCTTCATCGGTCTTCCTCCGGGTCGAGTGGGAATGCGAATGGCCCACTCGTTGGACGAGGACGAACGTCTGCCGGTTGCTATCCCAGAATGCCGTAGTGGCCGTCCAGGATCAAGCGAACGGAACATACAGAGCGCGCTTCTGGCAATTCAGCGGATGGCATTGCATCATTGGCTCACTAGTCACGCGAACCGCCGTGTACCTCCAATGCGCTTGCATGAGACCTGACCAGAACCTTCGCTACCAGGCCACCGACTCGCTGCGCCCGCTGATCAGTATCGGGCTCGGAACGCAGTTGGCCCTGCTCTCGGTGCATTCCGCGGTGCTTCTCCCCACAATCGTTTTCGGGGCCGCCAATTCGGGGGACTTCCTCCTGTGGGCGATCTTCGGGGGCATGCTGGCGTGCGGCATCATCACCGCAGTGCAGGCGGTCCAGCCGGGACGCTTCGGCGCCGGGTACCAGATGCTCCACGGGTGCTCCGCCCCGTTCATCGCCGTGTGTGTTGCGGCTCTAGCCGAAGGGGGGCCGCCGCTGCTGGCGACGCTGGTCTTCGTGTCGGGGATGGTGCATGTGGCATTGTCCCGGCACCTCGCCCTGTTGCACCGCGTCTTCACCCCCGTGGTCACGGGCACGGTCATCATGCTTCTGCCGGTGACCATCATGCCGATTGTGCTCGGCATGCTGAACGAGGTCCCGGCCGGCGCCCCGGCCGCGGCCGGCCCGCTGAGCGCGTGCGTGACAATTGCCGTGGCCGCCGGGATCCACCTGAAGGGGTCACCCCGACTTCGCCTGTGGGCCCCTGTGGCCGGGCTCGCAGGCGGGTCCGTCGTCGCCGCGTTCTTTGGCATCTACGAATTCGGGGGCGTGGCCGACGCGGCGTGGGTCGGGTTGCCCGAAGGACGTCCGCCGGGGCTTGACCTTGGTTTCGGCCCGCCCTTCTGGGCGCTTCTGCCGAGCTTCGTCTTCATTGCTCTTGTCGGGACCACCAAGGCGGTGGGGGTAGCCGTGGCAACCCAGCGCGTGTCCTGGCGGAGCCCCCGCGCCGTGGATTTTCGCTCCGTGCAGGGTGCCGTGGCGGCCGAGGGGGGAGGGAACATTATTGCAAGCCTGGCGGGTGGGATTCCCAACACGCTCCATCCCACGCCGATCGCCACGATCGAGACCACTGGAGTGGCGTCTCGCAGCGTGGGTCTTGTCGCCGGGCTTGCCCTGATCGGTCTGGCCTGCTTCCCCAAGCTGGTGGCGGTGATCATCGCGATTCCGGACGCTGTCGTGGCGGCCGTCATCATCGTCACCCTGTGCACACTCTTCGTGGTCGGCATGCGCGAGGTCGTTGCCGGGATTCGCAACAATCCCCGGTCCGGGCTCATCGCGGGACTCGCGGTCTGGACAGGTATCGCCATCGAGTTCGACGTGGTCTTCCCGGACTTCTTTGCGAACTTCGCGGGCGGACTCCTGAACAACGGGATGACCACGGGCGGCATGCTCGCCATCCTGCTTGTGGGCCTGACCATGCCACGCGTCGCGCGGTTCAGGGGAAGAGTCGACGTACGCGAACTGCCTCGGATCAACGAGTTCATTCGCAGGTTTGCCCAAGGCGCCGGTCTGGAGGCATTGATCGGACGGATGGAGGCCGCCGCCGAGGAAACCCTGCTCATGCTGGTGGAGCCACACGGTACGGAGGGATGGCAAGAGGACGACCGGGAGCGGAGCGGGCGGGCACTCCTGCTCACGGCGTCGCGGGAGAGAGGGCACGCCGTCATGCGATTCAAGGCTGCCACGGCGGGACAGGAGGAACTGAACCTTCAGGATCGGCTGGCCTGGCTCGGAGATGAGACCGGGAGCGAACAGGAGGAGCAGGCAATCTCGTTGCGGCTGCTCCGGCACCTGGCTTCGTCGGTCCGGCACCAGCAGTACCACAATGTCGACATCGTCACCCTGAAGGTTGCCGCCGGTCAGCCGGAGGGTTCGAGGCGTTGAGATGCCGGGACTGCCACCTTTGAATATCGCGGCGGTGACTCCTGTCCTGCTCCTCGCGCTCGCTTCCTGCACCCCCGTCCCGCGGGGCGATGGCAGCGAGGGGGGGAGCAAGTCTCTGATCCTGGCGCACCCGCTGCCCCCGCTCGCTCCCCCCAGGTCCGGAGTCATCGTTCCCTTCACCCAACGGTTGGCGGAAGTGTCCGGCGGCAGGCTGACGGCGGCGGAGTACATGGGGGGTGCCCTCGCCAGCGATGCCCGGAGGTATTACCCGATGTTGCTCGAGGGGGTGGCGGATATAGCCCTGGTGGTACCGGGCTACACAGCCGTTGCGTTCCCCAGGACGGCGTTGAGCACCTTCCCGGGCGTGTGCGACAGCCCAACCGACTGTACAGCCGCCCTGCAGCGGGCCCGTACGGTCCTCCAGGTCGACTACAACGCGAGAATCCTGGCGATGTGGTCCCCCGGTCCCCCGGTGTTGCTCACCCGCGACAGGCCGGTGCGCAGACTGGAGGATATTCGCGGGCTCAAGTTGCGCGTGCCGTCCGGGGTCGAAATGCCCTTCGTAGCGGCTCTGGGTGCGACGCCCGTGCAGCAGCCGGTCACGGAAGTCTACCAGAGTCTCCAGACAGGTGTAATCGACGGAGTCGTGATGCCTGCGGGGGGCATTCCCGCGTTTCGGTTGAACGAGGTGGCCTCGTTTCTCACCATCGGGATGCCTCTCTCTGCGACACCGGTTGCGCTGCTCATGAATCGAAGCGCCTACGACCTCCTCGCGCCGCAGGAACGGAGATGGGTGGACGAGGCATCGGGCGTCTGGCTGTCGGAGTCCGGGGGTCAGGTCTTCGAACTCGCCACTGCCCGCGGTCTGCGGGTTGCCCGTGAATCGGGTGTGGAGATCATCGATCTCTCCGAGAGCGAAGAGGCGCGACTCCTGGAGGCGGTCGCGGAAGTCTACGAGGCGGAACTCTCCCGCAGGATCGGAGACGCGACGGTGGCTGAAATCCTGGCGGAGTTGCTCGGAGGATGAAGGCCTTCCGGCTGAAGCCCGGGGATCGCAGTCGCGTCCGACGGGCGCTGCAAAGGGGTCTGATCGCCGCCTGCGCCGTCGCCGGGGGCGGGGCGCTGTTGCTGCTCGTGGGTCTGACCGTGGCCGAGGTTGTGGCGCGCCATCTCTTCCGGGCCCCCCTGCAGGGCGTGGAGGATGTCGCTTCCATGGCGCTCACGGTGCTCGTTGCGGCCGCTGTGGTCTGCGCGGCCCAGAGCCAGGCGCATGTGTCGGTCGACCTTATCGGACGCGTGGTCGGCGGTGTCTTCAATCGCGTGACCGACGTGCTCGCAAGGCTTGTGGGGGCGATTGCCAGCGGGGTCGCGGCGTACGCCCTCCTCGCCAGGGGCGGCTGCGGTATCGAGTGCGCCGAGGTCACGGGAACGATCGGCATCGTGCACACGCCGTTCTACTACGCGCTGGGTGTGGGCACGGCGATATGCTCACTGCTGCTTGTGTACCAATTGATCCGCAGGCGCGCCGCGCCCGACGCGGACGAACGGCGAGGTGCGGGCAACTGATGGACGGGTCCGTGGTTGCACTGCTCGGTATCGCTCTCCTGCTCGCGCTTATCCTGATGCGGGTGTCGGTGGGGCTTTCCATGCTCATCGCGGGGGCGGCGGGGATCGCGCTGATCCGGCCTCAGGCCGTTCTTGCCGTCATCGCGGGCGAAACCTTCACCGTGTCATCGCGGTACACGCTCATCATCCTCCCCCTCTTCATGTTGATGGGGAATCTGACCGTCGTCTCGGGAATGAGCCGGGATCTGTACCTCGCCGCCAACCGTTGGCTGGGCCGTATCAGGGGGGGGCTTGCCGCGGCTTCGGTCATCGCCAGCGCGGGCTTTTCGGCGCTTTCCGGGTCGTCGCTGGCGACCGCGCTGACCATGGGCCGCGTCGCGTTGCCCGAGATGCGGCGCTTCAGCTACGACAAGTCGCTCGCGGCGGGAACCGTCGCCGCGGGAGGGACTCTCGGCATCCTCATTCCGCCTTCGGCCGGGCTGGTCTTCTACGGCATCATGACCGAGCAGAGCATCAGCCGTCTTTTCATGGCCGGATTGCTGCCCGGAATCCTGCTGACGGCGATCTTCGTCCTGACTATCGTCATCATTGTAACCCTTCGCCCCGACAGGGCGCCCCGGGGCGATCGAACCACCTCCACCGAACTGGCGGAGCGCGGCCGCCGACCCACAGGGGCCTACTGGATCCTGGGACTGGCCGCCGTGACCCTCGGAGGCATTTACGCCGGAGTCTTCTCCGCTCTTGAGGCATCGGGCGTGGGCGCGTTCCTGACCTTGCTGGTAGCATTGGCGCGCCGCTCACTGACCCGTAAGACCTTCGCGGAGTGCCTGCTCTCGACCCTGCGGGCGTGTGGCACCGTGTTCCTGATCCTCATCGGCGCCTATGTCTTCAAGGTGTTCCTGGGCTACACGCAAACACCGCTCGCCCTGGCCGCCTGGATCGGCGAGCAGGGATGGTCGGGGCCCCAGGTGGTTGCGGTGGTGCTCGCCATGTTCATCGTACTGGGCACGATTCTGGACGCATTCGCAATCCTCGTTCTGACGATCCCGCTGGTTCAGCCGATTCTCACGTCATTGGGCGTCGACATGATCTGGTTCGGCGTCATGCTCGTAATCACCCTCGAGATGGGGCTGATCTCGCCGCCGGTCGGCCTGAACACCTTTGTGGTGAAGACCGTGGCCCCGGACATCCCGATGCGTTCGATCTTTCGCGGCATCATACCCTTCTGGTTCGCGATGCTGGCACTGCTTGTGCTGCTCGCATTCGTGCCCGGACTCGTCACCTTCCTGCCTCAGGCGATGTTCGGATAGGCAGCCCGTGGACAAAATCCCCCCGGCATTCGAGCGGCGATGCATCCGGGCTGGACAGCGGTGCCCACGCCCGATGGAGGCCGGACCGCCGGACGCCTCCGTTAGGCGTCGTCCCCCAGAAGAATGGCGTGGAACGTGCAGCATTCGGACGTAGCGTCTCGAAGGTTCCGGCGTTCCTCACTCTCGTAGAAGCCCCGGGCCGAGTCGGCATCGGGAAACCGTTGAACCACGACCCTGCTCGGGCATTCGCCCTCCAGGGCGGTGCACTCCGTGCTGCCAACCACGATTTCTCCGCCCCACTTCTTGAACAGGGGCATCGCTGCCGCCAGGAATCCCTCGTACTCATCGGCATCGTGCACACGAACGTGCGTTACGACGTAGGCCGACATCCTTTTCTCCTTTTTCGGAATGATGGGTTTGCGACGATCACCAACTGTATTCTACCGATACGGACCATTCCCGCGGTCGCCCGTAGACCAGCTCCACGTAGGACGCTCCCGTATTGAACGAAGAGTTTCCGGTTACGAGGTAGCGTTCGTCCATCAGGTTGCGGGCCGCCCACTCCACCTGCCAGCGCCCGTCACCGATCCGGGCCCGCAATGCCGCATTCGCCAGGTGATAGCCGTCCTGCAACAGATGCGACGAGTTGGTCGCGTCGTGGTACTGTGACCCCGTGAACGACCAGTTGATCCGTGGCGTGAGCACCACGCCACGTGCTGCGGCTACCACCTTGGACACACTGACGGAGTAGTTGAGATCCGGCGTCTTGGCGAGCCGGTAATCGGGGAGGATCGGGGTCGAATTGTCCAGAACGCTCTCGCTGAGCTCGTCGTACGCGGCCCGGACCGTACCCAGATTCGCCCGAAGGCTCCAGCCGCCGCCGGGCACCCATGCGGTCTCCACCTCCGCGCCGGAGATGTTGGCGGTCCCTCCGTTGAACGTCTTCGGGATGAACGTCTCACGTACGATGATATGCATCTCGTCGTAGGTGGCCCGGAACAGCGCCACGTTGAACAGCAGTCTGCCCTGGGCCAGAATCGACTTGAATCCCAACTCGTAGCTGGAAACCGCCTCCGGCTCATAGGTGTCGGGGGCCGCGGTCGGGGAATTCGGTTCGTGGCCCGGCGGCGGTGCCGGAAAGCGCCCGTTGAACCCGCCGCTCTTGAACCCTTCGGAGTATCCGGCGTAGCCCATCGTAGCGGGCGTGAAATGGTACGCCGCCGTTGCCGTTACCGTGAGCGAACTGAAGTTCTCGGTGAAATCCCTGCGCGGAAGCATCCGGTCTCCCGGGCGCATCGGACCCCCTGGCGAGCTGAATATCCCTTCAAGCAACGGCCAAGTGGGACCGAAGATGCTGCCCCTGCTCTGCGAGGCGTCGCCAACGGCGTACATGTCGGGGTTCAGGCCCTTCCGGTCCAGGGTGTACCGCCCGCCAGCAGTCAGCGACACCCGGTCCGTCACATCGGCTGTAACCTGGCCGAACCCCGCCACCGACCGGTTATCGTAGTCGCGTCCGATTATCGACGCTCCGACGGGAATGAGCACGTGGCCGACTTCGTATCCGGATTCACGGAACAGGTAGAGGCCGGTCTGCCAGTGTAGTCGCCGTCCTGCGGCCAGTCCGCCGATTTGCAGTTCCTGGGTGAACTGCTCGTGGTCCCAGTCCTGCTGGTTGCTCACCATGTTGGCCGGGGTGTTGTCCGCGTCGCGCGAGGTCCTCAGGCTGAACCCGCGGTAACCGGTGAGCGACGTCAGCGTCCCCCAGTCTCCCAGCGACCAGGACAGCTCGGCGCTGCTTCCCCAGGAGTCGAGGTCTTCGAAGGCGGGAAACGTGCCCTCCGATTCGTATTCGCCCGCAAAGCTGTCCGGCCCATAGCAGCCTGCGCCGCCGCCGGTAGCGGTCCCTGGGGGCGGGAACGTCGGCGGACCTGCGCGGGGAAAGTTGGGGTTTATCCTGACCGCCTCGCATTCCGGCAGGAGGGCATTGCCGAAGGTAGCGAAGGCCTGACGGTCGTTGACGCCCCCGGAGACGGTTGGCGCTCCGTTTTCCCGGAGGCGGGAGTAGTCCGCCGTGACAAACAGCTCAATGTCGTCCGAGGGCCGCCACACGAGGGATCCCCGGGCCGCCTGCGCGTTGTCGTCGCCCATGTCGAGTCCATCGTGGACGCGGGTGACGTGGCCGTCCCGGTGGCGGTAGGAAATCGCAGCGCCTCCGTACAGACCCTCCGTGATCCGGCCACTCCCCGCGGCGGTCGTGTAAATCATACCGTTGATGCCGAGCCGCTGGCGGATACTGCCGCGCGCCTCCTCGCCGGGCCGTCTCGAGTACACGGACACCGCACCCCCCATCGCGTTTCGTCCGAAGAGCGTGCCCTGAGGCCCGCGCAGCACCTCGACGCGTGCAATGTCAAGAAGATGCATGAGCGGGCCGACCGACCGAGCCATGTAGATGCCGTCCAGGTAGACAGCGACTCCCGGGTCGGTCGTAGGAATGTAGTCGGTCTGTCCCACGCCCCGAATGAAGACTTGCGATGCCGACTTGGCGCCGACGAACGCTCCGGATGAATTGAAGCTGAGGTTTGGAGTCGCGTAGGAGAGCTGATCAGTCGCTTCGACCTGCTGAAGCCGGAGCTCCCTGCCCGAAAGCGCCGACATGGCGATGGGGACATCCTGCAGGGCTTCCGCCCGGTTCCTAGCGGTGACCACGATGGATTCCAGCACTACGAGGCTGTCGGGATCCGGAGGGGGAGGGTCCTGCGCGTACAGGGGCGGGGCGATGGTGGTGAGCGAAGCGATCAATGTAAAGAAAACATGACATTTAGTAATGTTCTCTTGACATTTTGAATGCATGAGCACGACCCTTCAAGTTCGATAAAGGACAAGCGAGGGCTGAATCGCCAAGCCGCGGGGGCGCGAGGTTGACGACCAAGGTAGCCCATCCAGTTGACGGCAGCAAACACTTGGTGGCGGTTCAGAACCCCAGAATCCCGTAGTTTCCCTCCAGAATCAGCCGCACTGACACGTACAGTCCCAGCAGCGGTATCAGGATCCAGATCGCGTTCGGGGCAATGACGTAGGTGTACAGCTCACCCCGGGTAATGTACACCTGGCGCCCCGCCACGAAGAAACTGACCCAGTACAGCGAAGACACGTAGACCCACTGCCAGAACAGCATGGCCCCGATGATCCCGGCAGCGATGGCCGGGAGGAAGCCGAGGGTATACGCCGCGTACAGGATCAGTGTCGGGATGGGCGTGACGAAACCGTTGCCGATGTCGACGGTGAAGCCGAGAGTACGGCGGTCGGTATACGACGCGTCGATCATCGAGTACGTCGCCCAGGCGTCCGCCCATACCCTGGGGGACAGAATCCGGCGCAGCGGAACCCTGGTGGCAAGGAATTCGACGGCTGGTGTGCGGCCGGTTTCCCGGTGTCGACTGCGCCAATACCCGGCGCGCGCCTCGATGTAGTCGTGGCGGAAGAAGAGGCACGCCTCCCAATAGCAGATCAGCAGGTTCAGCGAGAAGAACACGCTGAACAGACAATGAACGAAGTTGACGTCTCCGGAGAGGTGGTAGCGGGTACCGATGCCGAAGAGCGCCAGAACCGCGACTATCAGCGCCACAAGCAACCCGGCCGGAATCCCGGGCCCGCTGTTGTTTGAGTCGCGGCGCGAAGCCGCACGATCGTGGTTGTCGTCACCCATCGCCGGTGGTCCTCCTTGACGGGAGCCGCCCGTTCCGTCGGCCGGTTCGCCCGCCGAGGCGACTCCTCGACCCGGGCCCGGACCGGGTGCTCCGGCCCTGAGTGTGGCGCTACCTCAGCGCCTCGGGCAACCTCTTCACGACGATGCTCGGAACGTCGAGTTCGTCCAGTTCCCAGAAGGCCACCAGACCGTCGGGTCCGAAGGCGGGCGGGATCTCCGTGGCGCCAGCGGGGAAAGTACCCACGTACTCGCGATCCGCGCCGAAGACATCGATGGGGCCGTCGTCATCCCAGGGCTCGTCACCGCGCCGCTGGACCCAGAGGGTGCCGCTCCAGCCGGCCCGCACCTGACGAACGACCGGCACCTCGTGGAAGAATTCGCGGCTCTCCAATCCCTCGCGGAATGCGTCGGGCAGGTTGGGCGCGCGGGCCAGGTCCTCCTCGTCCGTGCCATCGAGCTGGCCCTCGAAGTCACGAAGTGCCCGCTCGATCATGCGGGATCGGATTTGCCCGGTGACCGGTTCGGGCTCGTGCGGCCGCCGCAGCATGCCGCTCGGCGAACCGTCCGCCGCGACAAGCTTGACCTGATAGGCCGAGGAGTCGGAGAAGGCGATCGAGCCATCGGGCAGAGCATCCCAGTGCAGGTCGGGCTCAAAGTACATCGTGGCGTCGGTCATCATTCCGACGATCGCATCCGTGGCGCGGGACTCGTTCGCGAGGTCGTTCAGGGTGAGTTCCCCGGTGCTCTTCTCGCGGGGTAGTTGCCAGGCCTCAACGACCGGCTCCGCAACCACCACTTCTCCCCCGAGTTCCAGTCGCTCGAGCCCGCGGTGATCGACTCCCGAGGTGCTCACCTCCCCGCCCAACAGCGGCCCCAGAACACCGAACACCTGTCCAAGAACATCGGGTTGGCCCTGGCGGTACACTTCGCCTGTCCGCGGGCCGGGTCTCAGGGAAAGACCCGCCGGGTCCATCGCGAAAGGCGACTGCTCGGCGCTCATCCTGACGAAGTGCTCAAGCGCGCCGTCCGTGCCGAAGATCTGGAACGCATTGTGGCCGGCGTCGGGAACGGCGAAGGTCCCGTCGCGCCAGACCACCAGGTCGCCGGGCCGCTGGAACTCTCCGGGTCCCTCCCCCTTGCGCCCCACCGTCCTCACCAACTCGCCGCTCGTGTCGAGGACGATCACTTGAAAGGCCGCCTCGTCGAGGATGTACAGGTTGCCCGATCCATCGAAGCCCATCGCCCCGGGGCTGGTGAACTGGGCCCAGTCCTCCGCCGCCAGCCCGCCGACGCGGTAGACCTCGGGGAAATCGGGGGTCAGCGGCCTGTCCTGGGCCTGCGCCTGCGACGAGACGGCGGCGAGTACCGTACCAACGGCGGCTGCGACGAGATGCCCGTGACGTTTCATGTCGTGTTGCTCCCTGGAAATCGGCTGGCCCGCCCATGCACATTGAAGGCGGGTTCGTATTCAGTTACGCGACCCGAAGAGACCGGGTTTCGCCTTGCCGGCGCGGCGCGACGCCGATCTTTGGCGCTGGCGCGGATTCATCCACGGACAACTACCTTCCCAACATGGCAACCCACTGGGCCATCGACCTCGGCACATCCAACACGACCATCTGCGAAGACCGGTCGGGGCGGCCGCACGTCGTGAACCTTCCAGAGCTCGCGAAGCTCGAGCCGCTCACGCAGACCCCGGTCATGCCGTCGTGCGTATGCGTCATGGACGCGGCCGGCGAGGACATCCTGATCGGGCAGAAGGCCGTCACCTACAACTGGGACGGGCGGGCCGCGGGGTTCGCGCGCGGGTTCAAGCGGTACCTGGGGATGAAAAGCGGCCGGGCAATGGCGCGGGCGGGCGGGAGGATCTTCACCGCCCAGGATGTCGCTTCGCTCTTCCTCCGGGAGGTGATCCGCACGCTGGAGGCGCGCTTTGGCGAGGAGGTCGCCGATATCACCATCGCCACGCCGAGCGGATTCTACGAGACGTACCGGGCCGAACTGCAGGCGATCCTGCGGCGGGTGAAACGCCGCGGCTGGTGGGAACGCATCCGGGCGCTCCTCTGGGGGAAGCCGGCCGGGATCAGGTTCCGCTCACTCGACGAGCCGGTCGCGGCGGCGCTCGGCTACGGAGTGGATGTCGGGCGCCCCACCACCCTCGTAGCCTTCGACGTCGGCGGTGGATCGATGGAAGCCGCGGTTGTACGAACCCGCGGGGCGCAGACCGTGGAGACCGGCCGGGCGGAGGTGCTGGCGAAGCAGGCGGTCGAGCTCGGCGGGGACGACATCGACAGCTGGATTCTGGAGCGGTTCGTTCCGGCGGCCCTGCACGACTGGCCCGAGTGGGAGGTTGCGCTCAGGTGGGAGGCCGAGCGCGTGAAGCTGCTCGCGAGCGCCGGAAACGAGGGTCACTTCACCTTCCGCAACGAGTCCTACGGCAAGCTGGACTACCATGTGCTGCAGGACATTCTCGTCGGGAACGGGCTGTATGAGCGGATTCGCGAACTTCTGGACGCCCTCCTGAACGAGCTGAGGACCCGGCACGCCATCCTCCCCCGCGACATCGACGACGTGATCCTCGAAGGCGGGTCCACGCTCCTGCCCGAAGTGCGCAACGTGGTGGGCGACGTGCTCGGGCGCGACAAGGTGCGGGAGTGGCTCCCCTTCGAGGCCGTGGCGCGGGGCGCGTGCATCTTTGCGGGAGGGGCGCACGTCGAGGACTTCATCTACCACGACTACGCGATTCGCCTCCTGCCCGACGGGGCCGGCGATCCCGAGTACGAGCTGCTCATCCCCGGCGGCACGTGCTTCCCGACGGTCGACAACTTCGTGACGCGCTACTACGCCCCCGGATTCGACGGCCAGCAGCACATCAACCTCTTCATCTGCGAGGTGGGCCGCATCGCCGGGCGCCCGGTCGGATGGACAGAGCGGGCCAACGGGTCCCACTACTTCGTCCCCCGCACTGCAGGCGAACGGGCGTTCTGCCTTTGCCTGAACGAAGCCGACCCGGCGCTGCCGCTGAGTCCGGCCGGCAGGGGGACGGCGCCCCGCCTCCGCGTGACCTATTCGGTTGACGGGAACCGGTGGCTCTGTGTTACCGTTCACGACCTGCAACGCAAAACCGACCTGAAGGTCAGGCACCCGGTGGTACGACTGCGATGAGTTTCCTCAAGGCCCTCTTCGGGCCGAGCCGCAAGGAGATCTGGCAGCAGCTCTCCAGGGAAATGGGTGGGCACTTCCATGAGGGCGGGTTCTTCGCGACATCTGCCGTCCAGGCCCGCACCGGAGACTGGATCGTCACGCTCGACACGGTCACGCACGGCGACGGCAAGACGAACCAGACCTACACGAGGCTCCGCGCGCCCTACTTCAATCCGGAGGGATTCCGGTTCGAAGTCTACCGGGCGAGCGTCTTCAGCAGCCTGGGGAAGGCCCTTGGCATGCAGGATATCAAGGTCGGGCACCCTCGCTTCGATCAGGATTTCGTGATCAAGGGGAATGCGCCCCGGCGCGTGCGGCGGCTATTCGACAACAAGAGGATCCGTCGCCTCATCGATGCCCAGCCCAGGATCCACCTGTCCGTCAAGGCGCAGGAGGGGTGGTTCAGCAAGTTCCCGGCCGGGGTCGACGAGCTTCACTTCCAGTCGCTCGGAGTCATCAAGGATCTCGGGCAGCTCCGAACCCTGTTCGACCTCTTCTCCGAAGTTTTGCAGCAGGTCTGTCACGAGGGAAGGGCGTATGAGGACGATGTGCGGATCCACATCCGGCGCCTGCGCGCGCCGGGGGGCCGGATCGAGGACAACAAGTACGTCCTGTGGGAGAGCTACGATTCCCGCCGCGACGCCGCGGACGCCCTCGGCCGACTGAGGGACCCCGTTGCGGTTCCGGCCCTCGCATCGGTTCTCTGGGACGACGATGCCCTGCTCAGGGCGCTGGCGATCGAGGCGCTCGCCGAGATTGGGCACCGGGATGCGATTGGCCCGCTTGTCCCCCTGCTCGGGGATGCCCGGAAGGCCGACGGCGAGCGCATTCGCGAACGCGTCGCCGAGGCCTTGCGGCAGTTGGGCGAAGAGGAACTGGTCGACGCCGTGCTCGCGGCGCTGGGCGGCGATTTCGTTCGCCTCACGACACTCGGCGCAGAGGGAGAATACAGGGCGGAGATCATGGCGGCGCTCGCGGGCGCAATCGAGGGGGAGGCGGGTCGGCACGCGGCGAACGCCCTTGCGGAGATTCACGCGGTGGAAGCACTGCCCCGGCTCCGCGAAATCCTGAGGAGCTACAGCGTGCCGGAGGTGACGGAGAAGGCGGTTACGCGCACGATCGCAGCGCTTGAAGCACGGGCTTCGCTTCCTCGCGCCGCCTCGGGGGCCGATGCCCAGGCCGACACCCTGCCGCGCGCGGCAGGGGAACCGGGTCCGGATACCGGGACGCTGCCGCGGACGGTGGGGGATCCGACCCGGTAACGCAGCCCGGCGGGCTCAACTTGGGGGTTCCCGGCCGGCAAGCTCGGCGACATGAACGACCCGGTCGGCGAGGTAGGGGTGCTTGCGCACAGCCGGCGGACGGTGAGTTGAGCCATGGTTCCCTGCTGTCAATCCAGGTTCGGCCCTTCTGCGGCGGCCGGCGGTGCTTCAGGCGCCCGGCAGCCGGTAGCCCACCTGCTTCGCTACAGCCTCGTCCACATCCTGCGCCGTTAGCAGAACGGTCACGGACACCGTGAGCGCTCCCGCAGCGGCGATGTTCAGCGAGAGCGCCGTCGCGGTTGCCTCGTCGGGGAGGTCGGTGATGAGGTACAGGTCGCAGTCGCCGAAGGCGTAGTAGAACCCCTCCAGCGTGCCGCCGACGCCCTCGACCGTCTGGCGCAGGGCGGCCTCGCGGCCGGTGCCGCCCTCGGCGAGCAGCCCCTTCAGACCGGATTGTGTGTAGTTGGTGCGGAACATGTACCTGGCCATGCTGTCCTCGTTGCCCGGGGGTGATCCTGATGATCGGGATGGTACAATATGGCACGCGGGAACCGCACCGACTATCCTTCGGGGCGATTCCTGCGGCAGGCCGATCATGGTCCACGTGCCCGAGCTGGGCACCCTCGCCGGAGCCCGTACGTTGACCCCGCACGTCGCGTCCCTCACAATCAGTGTCATGCGCAACAGGAGACTCGCCGTTATCGGCGTCGGGACCGCGGCGGCGGTTGCTCTCGTGCTCCATCCTGGTGCCCTGCGAGACGGCCAAGCCGTGATCACCCATGGACTTCAGTGCGCCACTGAAGGCGTGCGCGTCCAGACCGAAACCGGCCCGGTGCGATGAATCCCGACGCGGGTACCGGGACAGGCGGCCGCGAGCGATCCGGCCCGCTCGCCTATATGGCCGGCAACGGCATCGCGGCCAATCTCCTGATGATGGGCATCGTTGCGGCCGGACTCGTGTCCCTGACCGGCCTCGAGCGGGAAGCCTGGCCCATCACCCCCTTCTACCACATCGAAGTCTCGATGGCCTATCCCGGCGCCACGCCGGAGGAGATCGAGGAGTCGATCGTCGTCAAGATCGAGGACCAGGTCAGCGGGCTCGATGACGTGAAGGCGGTCAAGTCCGTGGCGGCTCCGGGCATGGCCTCCGTGCGGATCCAGATGGATTCCCGTACGGACATGGATCAGGCATTGGACGATATTGAATCTGCGGTCAATCTTATCCAGTCCTTCCCGGCCGGTGCCGAACGTCCCCGGTTCCGGGAGATGGACAACCGCTTCAGCATGATACGGCTCATCGTCCACGGCGACATCTCCGAGCGCTCGCTGAAGGAACTGGCGCATCGGATCGAGGACGACCTGACCGCGCTGCCCTCCGTCTCCCAGGTCGAGGTCAGCGGGGTCCGGAACTACGAGATCTCGATCGAGGTGCCGCTTCACCGGCTGAGTGCCCTGGGACTGACGCTTACCGACGTTGCCGGCGCGATCCGCCGCAGTTCGCTCGACCTGTCGGCGGGCAGCATCGATACCCGGCAGTCCCAGGTTCGGGTGCGGACCCTCGGGCAGAACTACGACCAGCAGGACTTCGAGGAGATCATCCTTATCAGCGGCCGCGACGGCGCGCTCGTGCGCCTCGGCGACATCGCCGAGGTCCGCGACGGGTTCCAGCAGGCGGACCTGATTGTCCGTCATCAGAACCGGCCCGCCGTATTCGTCGAGGTCTATCGGGCCGGTGGCGAGCACGTGATGGATGTGGCCACGACGGTCCGCGAGCACCTGGAGAACGAGGTGATCCCGGCTTTGCCGGACGGCGTGGGCATCACCATGTGGAACGACGAGTCCCAGGCCTACAAGGAACGCGCAGATCTTCTTCTGAAGAACGGAATTCTGGGTCTGTTGCTGGTGTTGGTCGCACTCAGCCTGTTTCTCCAGGTTCGGCTTGCCATATGGGTTGCAGTGGGCCTCGCCGTTTCGGGCATAGGCGCCCTCGCCGTCATGATGGCACTCGACGTGGCGATCAACACCATCAGCCTATTCTCCTTTCTCCTCGCCATCGGGATCATCGTTGACGACGCCATAGTGGTGGCCGAGCAGATCCAGAACGAACGCAATCGGGGAACCCCCGGGCTCGCGGCCGCCATACGCGGCGTCCGGCGGATCAAGGTGCCGCTGACGTTCGCAGTCCTGACTTCGGCGGTGGCCTTCGTCCCGCTGCTGTTCATCCCGGGCGGCGTCGGCGACGTATGGCGGGCCCTGCCGATCATCATGATCGCCATGCTGCTGGTCTCGCTGGTGGAATCGCTGTTCGTCCTGCCCAACCACCTTTCCCACCTGCCCGGTCCGGACTGGGTGCCGCGCAATGCCTTCGACCGGTTTTTTACGGGACTGCAGAGTCGTGTCGACGCAGGGTTGCAACGGTTCGTGCAGGGGCCCCTGGACCGGGCCCTGCGGTTTGCCACGTCCCGGCCCGGGGTGACGATGTCAGGGGCCGTTGCAATGCTCGTGCTCAGCATCTCCCTGTTGCCCGCGGGAATCGTCCCCACCACGCTGGCCGACGATGTGGAGGGTGATCTCGTGACGGCCGTGCTGGAGATGCCCGATGGGACCACCGCTCCGAGAACGTACGAAGTGGCGCGGGAGCTGGAGGCTGCGGGCCGCCGGGTCATCGAACGACTCTCGCGCAGCCGGCCTGAAGATGCGCAACCGCTGCTGACCGGCGTCACGGTGACCGTCGGATTGGGATCGAGAATCGCGGGCGGACTCAACCCGCTGCCCACCCTCAATCCGCAGGCCAATATCGCCACCATCGAATTCAAACTCCTCGCTGCGCAGCAGAGACGGATCACCACCGGAGAGGTCGTGCAGGCGTGGCGGGAGGAGGTGGGTGTGCTGCCCTACGTGCGCGGGATCACCTTCAGCGGCGAGATCTTCACCCTGGGGAACCCGGTCGAGGCCGTACTGTCGCATCCGGACCCCGAGCGCCTCGCCCGGATCGCCGACTCGGTGGTCGACGGACTGCGCGGCGTGGGTGGCGTTTTCGACATTCGGTCGGATCACACCCCGGGCATCCCGGAAGTTCAGCTGGAGTTGCGGCCCGAAGCGCGAACCCTCGGCCTCACCGTGCAGGAGTTGGCCGGACAGGCGAGAGCCGCGTTCTTCGGCGCGGAAGCCGTCCGGGTGCAGCGCGGCCGGGAAGAGGTACGAGCCTATGTTCGGCTGCCCGAGGAAGAGCGGAACTCGATTGCCGACATCGAAGGCTACCTGCTCCGTACGCCAGACGGGGACAAGGTGCCGATCATCAGCGTGGCCTCGCTGGGCATGGGCGTGTCGCCGTCGGCGCTGCGGCGCAGGGACGGCCACCGCGTCGTGACCGTTACCGCCGATGTGGACGAATCGGTAATCTCGGGCGACGAGGCCAACGAGATCCTGGCCGGTTCGATCCTCTCGGACCTGACCGCGGAGCACCCGGACCTGACATACACGTTCGGGGGCGAACAGCAGCAGCAGCTGGAGTCCATCGACGCCCTGTACCGCGGGTTTGCGGTCGCCCTGATCCTGATTTTCGCGCTCCTCGCCATCCCCCTCCGTTCCTACACCAAGCCGTTCATCATCATGGCCGTGATCCCCTTCGGGTTCATCGGCGTGATCCTGGGCCACTGGATCCTGGGAGTAGCCC
>VXLT01000238.1 GCA_009841475.1 Gemmatimonadota bacterium | reverse complement strand
ACCCCCACCCCATTCGCCCTCAATAGCGCCAACGCGCTCGCCACCACCAGCGCCGACGAGGACGACAGCCCCGCGGCGATCGGCACATCACCGCTCACCGTACCCTCGATGCCGCGCTCCAGCCGCAGCCCGCGCTCCAGCAGCCCCCGCGCCGCTGCCCGCACATAGTTCGACCAGTCTCCCTGCGCCGCCGGCTCGATGGGACGTTTCAGCTGAAACGTTAAGGGCGGAAACCGCGGCCCGGTGCTGTCCAACCGCACCACCGGCTCGCCCACGACCCGAAACCCGATCCGGACCGCACGGTCAATCGCGATCGGCAGCACCGGCAACCCGTTGTAGTCGGTGTGCTCCCCGATCAGGTTGACACGCCCGGGCGCGATCGCGGTCCAGGAGCCCGCGGAAGACACCCGCGCGTCTTGCGGGCGGGCGCGGCTGCTCCCTTTCAATTGGCGTTGCCCGCGGGACAATTCCCCGCTGCATTCGGGAGGCGGTGCGTCCGGGCTGGATTACGGGGCCAGCACACTCGTGTTGTAAAGAAAACCTTACGAAATGTCATGTTAACTTCACTTTTCGGGTTCTGCCGGGCGTCGGTTCCAGCCCCGCAGGAATCTGGGCCTTGCTCCACCAAGCGTGCAACCGAGCGGCGCCGGCACGCGCAAGCCGGCAGGTTGCCCTGGTCGCTCAGCCCCCGATATCCTTCGCCAGGAGTCGACTGCCAGCCTGGGGATGGACAATGAACGATCGCAGGACCGTCCTGGTACTGAGCGCGCTGTCGCACGCATGGACCTGGGGCGTCGGATTGTTCCACGTCTTCAATCCAAACGCCTACGGCGGAACATCGACCCGGATCACCTTGAATCCCGACGGCACGACCACCACCACCGTTGTGACAGGGCTGTCATCCAGCCTCATGGAGATGAACGGGCTCCAGGCGGTAGTGGCGCTCCTCACGCCGATCGTCGTTTCCGGGGTGTTCCTGGCAGTCGCCTTATCGAAATCCGGCGGCCGGGCCACGAGGATCACCCTGCTGTGGGTTGCCGCCGTCGTGATGCTGGGATTCTGCGTTCTGGGAGCGGCCTCGATCGGGACCGGCTACGCCCCCGCAGCACTCGTAATGCTGGCGGGCGCCCTGGTCGGTTCCTCCTCCTCGCACTCCTGGCGCGAGCGCGTAGTTGTCGCCCATGACCCGGGCTGCTAGTAGCCAATCCTCGGCAACAGCCGGAAGAGCCACACGCCGGCCGCTGCCGACACCCCGAGCGCCAGCACTGCCCAGTGGAATTGCCCGTAGAGCAGGTATCCGGTCCCGAAGAGCGCCGCGTAGACGAGGACGCACCCCAGGAACCACGCGAGGAAGGACGCGGTGATCGTCCCGGCATCCCTGGGCCCGTCGCCGACCCGGACCACCCGTTCCCACCCCTTGCCCATCGGCTGGATCCGGTCGTAGAAGGCCTGCAGCGTCTCCCGGCTGGCCGGCGGCGTCACCAGCGTCACGCCGACCCACACCACTGTCGTCACCGCGACCCCGATCACGAGCTGCATCGACGCCGGCAGCGGATCGAACCCCAGCAGCTGCTGGTGGCCAAAGGCGAAGTAGAACGCCGCGAGGAACGAGATCGTCATCCCGGAGAGTTCGCTCCACACGTTCACCCGGTACCAGAACCAGCGCAGCAGGAAGATCAGCCCGGTCCCGGCCCCGATCTGGAGCAGGATCTGGAATCCCTGCCCGGCGGTGTCCAGCTGCAGCGCGACGAAGGCGCCGAGCACCATCAGCCCCACCGTGGACAGGCGTCCCACCGCCACCAGCTGCCGGTCGCTGGCCCCCTGGTTCCAGAAGCGCCGGTAGAAGTCGTTGACCACATACGACGACCCCCAGTTCAGCTGAGTGCTGATCGTCGACATGTAGGCGGCCGCCAGCGACGCGACTACCAGTCCCAGCAGTCCCGCCGGCAGGAACACCAGCATGGCCGGATAGGCCAGGTCGTTGCCCACCAGCGACGGGTCGAGATCCGGAAAGCGGGCCTGGATGTCGGAGAGCTCCGGGTAGATGACCATCGAGCAGAGCGCGACGATGATCCACGGCCACGGCCGCAGCCCGTAGTGCGCGATGTTGAACCACAGCGTCGCCTTCATCGCCTCCCGCTCGTCCTTCGCGGCCAGCATGCGCTGGGCGACGTACCCGCCGCCGCCCGGCTCGGCGCCCGGATACCAGGCGCTCCACCACTGCACCGCGATCGGGATGATGAAGATTCCCATCGCGACGCTCCAGTCCGAGAAGTCGGGGAAGAAGCGCATCGCGGACTGCAGGTCGGGGTTGGAGACGAGGCCCGCCAGCCCGCCGACCTCGGGTTGCTGGAGCGCGAAGACCGCCGCCGCAATCGATCCGATCATCGCGATGACGAAGAGGAGCAGGTCGGTCGCGACGACCCCCCAGAGCCCCGAGGTGGCCGAATAGAGCATGGTCACCGACCCGGCGATGAGCACGGTCGTGAGCGGG
Organism: Gemmatimonadota bacterium; assembly: GCA_009841475.1. Lineage (GTDB taxonomy): Bacteria > Gemmatimonadota > Gemmatimonadetes > Longimicrobiales > Gaopeijiaceae > Bin94. The sequence continues at coordinate 1,474 of VXLT01000238.1, read as the reverse complement.
TCGAGCCCGAGCAGCACGCCGCCGATCTTGGTCGCCGCCAGCGTGACCGTGGCGATGATCACCACGTTGTAGAAGACGCCGAGATAGAGCGCACGGAAGCCCCGAAGGAAGGCCGCCGGCCGTCCGGAGTAGCGCAGTTCGTAGAATTCGATGTCGGTCAGCGCGCCCGACCGGCGCCATAGGCGCGCGTAGAAGAACACCGTGAGCATCCCGGTGATCAGGAAGGCCCACCACGACCAGTTCTGCGCGACGCCCCCGGTGCGCACGAAGTCCGCGACCAGGTTGGGCGTGTCCGTGGAGAAGGTCGTGGCCACCATCGAAGTGCCCAGCAGCCACCAGGGCAGCTTGCGACCCGAGAGGAAGAACTCGTCGGCGCCCGAACCCGCGCGCCGGGCGAAGCGGAGGCCGATGGCGAGGGCCGTGAGGCCGTAGAGGGCGATGACGATCCAGTCGAGTGTCGTGAGTTGCATCGGCTCAGTCGGGGGGCAATGGGTGGGGCGGAACGTCCCAGAGTCGCACGGGATAGACCTTCGAGTCTACCAGCTTGCGCAGCGATTCGGCCACACCCGCGTGGTCGCCGGGGAACGTGACGCCGAGCCAGAGGGCGTCGGTGGGGAGCACCTTGCAGTGTGCGCGCCCGGTGGCGATCAGCTCGTTCATGGCCTCCGAGAGATAGAACTCCCGGTCCAGGCCGGGGCCGGCGGCGAGGAATCGGGTGAATAGGTCCCGGAGGGGGGGCAGGATCCCGGGTGGGAAGCCCCAGAGGTTGGTGCAGACGGGGGTGTCGGTGGGCACGTCGATGGGATGGCCGGCGACATCGCGGCCGTGGACGCGGACAGCCGTGCGGCCGGCCCCGGCCATCCGGCGCAGTTCCAGCCCCTCGGTGAGGCGCAGGAGGGTGCCGGACTCGTCGACTTCGCAGAGGCCGCGCGAGACGCCGCCGCTGTCGGAGAGGGTCGAGGAGAGGGGGTAGCCGATGGTGAATGACATGTTTGCTTTACGTTCTGTAATGTTGGCCTGACTTTTCTTGGCTCTCTCGGGCGAGCGGCTGCTCATTGCATGTGCCAGCGCGGCATACGCCTCGCGCCCGTAGAAGTCGTCGGCGTTGCAGATGGCGAAATGGCTGCCGTCGGCGATCACATCGGCCGCCGCCAGGACGGCGTGCCCGGTGCCCCAGGGACGGGTGCGGTCGGCTGGCGGGTCGTCCGCCAGGCCGGGGTGGGCGAGCCGCTGGTAGGCGAAGCGGACGCCGAGACCGGTTGACATGGCGGGACTCAGGTGCGCGTCGAAGTCGGGCTGCAGCGCCTCCTGGATCACGAGGACGAACCGGGTGAAGCCGGCGAGGGCGCCATCGTAGAGGGCGTAGTCGAGGAGGGCCGCGCCGCCCGGGCCGATGGGCACGAGCTGTTTCAGGCGGCCGAACCGGGTGGAGCGGCCCGCCGCGAGGATGACGAGGGTGAGGGGTGGGGGAGGG
>VXLT01000152.1 GCA_009841475.1 Gemmatimonadota bacterium | reverse complement strand
CGACCCCGCCGCCCCCACCTACCGGCCCGGCATGACCCTGGACGACATGGAGCGGCAAGTCATCCGCACCGTCCTCGATTCGGTCGACTGGAACCGCCGCCAGGCCGCCCAGCGGCTGGGGATCGGTGAGCGGACCCTCTACCGCAAGGTGAAACGCTACGGCCTCGAGGAGGAACGCGACGGCTGATAGCCCGCGGACAACACCCCCGGCCGCGACGCGGCGACTCCCCGCGGACTGCCCGGCGGCCGCCCGATCCGCGCCCGCTCGGCCTCGATCACGGCCAGCCTCGACGACCACGACGAAACCTCCGTATCCTGGTACACGACGGTGAGCTCCCGGGTCAGGTCCACGCCGCCCGGGTAGGCGTACACGGCCTGGGCAGTGGCCTGCTGCTCGAGGCGGTGGCTGCCCCACCCGGGGGTAATTGCCCGGATCGCCGCCGGGCGTTCCCTCAGCCCCCGCGATACCAGGTGGAGGTCGTCGGGCTGGAACTCCGCGCCGGGCTGGCGGCTGGTGAAGGACACCAGGAAGAGCGAGGGGTCCAGCGCACCGGAGCGGCGGGCCGCCTCCGCCCCGTGCGTGTCGGCGATACGCCGCAGCCGGTCGCGCGTATCGGGGGCCGCGGCCTCCAGAACCCATGCGGCCAGAGGGGTCACCTCGATCAGCAGTACCCCGGCGGCCAGCCGCACCGATATCTGGTCCTGGCGGAGCGAGCCGGAGCGCTCCGGCTCCACCACGCCCGCCGGACGCTCGCCGGTCACCGGCCGGGCCGCTTCCGGGGGTGCCGGGGGTGGCGCGCACCCCGCCCAGGCGACCGCCAGTCCGCAGAGCGCAGCGTGTACGGCCCGCTCGAATCTCACGATTCCTCCAGCAGCGCCGCGATCGCGTCCAGCAGTTCCTCCGCCCCCTCCCCGGTCTTCGCCGAGGTGGAGACGACCTGCTCCGGCGACACGCCCAGGCGATCGACGGTGGCGGGCGAGATGCCCCGGGCCCGCTCCCTCGGCTTGAGCTTGTCGACCTTGGTGAGCGCGATCAGCGTCGGCGCCCCGGTCTCCGCCAGGTACTCGACGAACTCCAGGTCGCCCGCGGTGGGCGGGTGGCGGGAGTCGACCAGGTAGACGACGCCGCGCAGCTCTTCGCTCCCGGCAAGGTATCCCCGCACCAGCCGCCGCCACGAGTCCCTCACCGACTTCGGGGCCTTCGCGTACCCCGATCCAGGCAGGTCCACCAGAAGAAAGGCGCGGTTCACTTCGTAGAAATTAAGGGCCTGCGTCTTTCCGGGCTGGGCCGAGACGCGCGCCACCTTGCGCCGCGGCCTGCCCAGCAGCCGGTTGATCAGGGACGACTTCCCGACGTTGGACCGTCCCGCGACGGCCACCTGCGGGAGCCGTGAGGGGGGTGGCTGGTCGAGCGCGACCACGGACCCGAGAAACTCCACGCTGCGGATGACCATCGTAGTCGTCTCACGTCACCTGTCCGCCGAGCCCGTGCGCCCCCTGCGCCACCGCGTCCGCGCGGCTGCTCGCCCTGCGCCGCGCCACCAGCGCCTCGCGCAGCACCTGGTCCATCGACTCGACCGGCACCAGCTTCACGCCGGTGCGAACCTCGTCCGGCAGCCGCTCGATGTCCACCACGTTCGCCCCGGGGAGCAGCATCCGCTTGATCCCTCCGCGGAGCGCCGCGACCGCCTTCTCCTTGATCCCGCCGACGACGAGCACCCGTCCCCGCAGCGTGATCTCGCCGGTCATCGCCAGGTCGGCGCGCGTCGGCGTGTTGGTCAGCGCCGAGATCAGCGCCACCGCGATGGTGATCCCGGCCGAGGGCCCGTCCTTCGGCGTCGCGCCCTCGGGGATGTGGATGTGGATGTCGACCTCCTGGTGAAACTGCTCGGAAAGGCCCAGCCATCTGGCCCGCGACCGCGCGTAGGTCACCGCCGCGAAGGCCGATTCCTTCATCACCTCGCCGAGCGTCCCCGTGAGCTGGATCTTCCCCGACCCGGGAACCACCGCGACCTCCACCTCCAGCACCTCGCCGCCGGCCGCCGTCCAGGCGAGCCCGCAGGCGATACCGGCGCGGTCCCGCCCGTCCTCGCGGCGATGCGGAAGATGCACCGGCGGCCCCAGCAGCCCGGCGAGGCCGGCCGCCTCCACCCGCTCCACCGGCTCGCGCCCGTCCTCATCCGCGCCCCTCTCCCCGCGTCCCGCCACCTGCCTCGCCAGCTTGCGCGCCACCCGCGACAGCCGCCGTTCCAGTTCCCGCACCCCAGCCTCGCGGGTGTACTCGGCAATGATCCTGCGGATCGCGCCGTCGGAGATCGACGGAACGAACGGCTCCAGCCCGTGCCGTGCAACCTGCCTGGGCCACAGGAACCGGCGGGCGATCACCAGCTTTTCCGTATCCAGATACCCTGGGAGCCGGATCACCTCCATCCGGTCCCGCAGCGGCTCGGGGATCTCGCCGAGCGTGTTGGCGGTGGCGATGAACAGCACGTCCGACAGGTCGAACTCCAGCTCCAGGTAGTGGTCGGTGAAGGTCCGGTTCTGTTCCGGATCGAGCACCTCGAGGAGCGCCGCGGCGGGATCCCCGTGGAAGTCCCGGGCCAGCTTGTCGATCTCGTCGAGGAGAAAGACGGGGTTCCGTGATCCACCGCGCCGCATGCCCTGAACCACCCGGCCGGGAAGCGCCCCCACATAGGTGCGGCGGTGGCCCCGGATCTCCGCCTCGTCGCCCACACCGCCGAGGCTCACCCGCACGAAACTCCGCTCCAGGCAACCCGCGATGCTCCGTCCCAGCGACGTCTTGCCCACGCCGGGCGGGCCGACCAGGCAGAGGATCGGTCCCTGCAGCTTCCCGACCAGCGAGAGGACGGCGATGTGGTCGAGGATGCGCTCCTTGACCTCCTCGAGCCCGTAGTGCTCGGCGTCCAGGACCTCGGCCGCGTGGTCCGCGTCCAGGCTGTCGGTGGTCTCGTGTTTCCAGGGCAGGGCGAGGAGCCAGTCCAGGTAGGTGCGGATCACCGACGCCTCCGGCGCTACCGGATTCAGCTTGCGCAGCCGTCCGAACTCCCTCTCCACCCGGTCGCGGACCTCACCGGGGAGGTCGGCTTCCTCGATCGCGATCTCGAGCTCCACCCATTCGGGGTCGAGCGCGCGCGACTCGGGCTGCAACACGTCGAGCTGCTCTTCCAGCGGGCGCGGCCCCTCGCCGATCTCCATCTGCAGCCGCATCTGTTCGTCCAGCTTCTGCTGGATGCGGAGCACGTCCACCTCGCGCATGAGCAGCGCGAGCAGCAGCTCGAATCGCACGACCGAATCCTCGGCCTCCAGGATCTCCTGCTTCTCCGGGCTCGCGACGAGGAGATGACCCGCCATCAGGTGTGCCAGCCGGACCCGGTCGGTCGCTTCCGACAGGGTCGCGACCAGGTCGTCCGGAATCTTGTCGCAGAGTTGCACATATTCGCGGAAGAGCTCCTCCGCGCTCCGCACCAGCGCGTCGAGACCCGGGTCCGGCGCGGGATCGGTTTCGTGTTCCCGCCCGGTCACCAGCGTCACCGAGGCGCGCAGCGGGGGCTCGTCCGGCAGGAAGCGGTCGATGCGGGCGCGGCCCAGCCCCTCCAGTACCGCCCGCGCGGTGCGTCCCTTCAGCTGCGTTACCTGCACCACCCGCACCAAGGTCCCCACCCGGTAGAGGTCCGCGCGCTCGGGCTGATCGACGCCCGGGTCCCTCTGCGCCACGAGCAGGGCGAGCCGGTCGCCGGCCCTCGCATCGGTGAGCGCCGCGACCGAGGGGGGACGGCCGATGAGCAGCGGCAGCACCATGTACGGGAAGAAGACGATGTCGCGGAGCGCGATGACCGGGAGTTCGGCGGGGATTTCGAAGGAGCCGTCGACCCGGTGCAGCGTTGCCATCTTAGCAGCCCGCGGACGAAGTCCCCCCGGCATTCGAGCGGCGATGCATCCGGGCTGGACCGCGGTGCT
>VXLT01000162.1 GCA_009841475.1 Gemmatimonadota bacterium | reverse complement strand
ACCCCCCACTACCCCGCCCTCTGGCGCTGGTCGATCACCGAGCAGTCGGCCTTCTGGGCCGCGCTGTGGGAGTGGTGCGGTGTCGTCGGCGAGCGCGGCGGCCGCGTCCTCGTCGACGGCGACCGGATGCCCGGCGCCCGCTACTTCCCGGACGCGCGCCTCAACTTCGCCGAAAACCTCCTGCGCCGCCGCACCGACGACCCCGCCATCATCGCCTGGTCCGAGGCCGGCGCGCGCCGGGTGGTGACGTGGCGCGAACTGCACGACCTCACCTCGCGCCTCGCCCAAGCCATGCGCGATGCGGGAATCGGGCCCGGCGACCGGGTCGCCGCCCTGCTTCCCAACGTGCCCGAGGCCATCGTGATCCTCCTTGCGGCCGCCTCGATCGGCGCGGTCCTCTCCACAGCGTCCCCCGACTTCGGCGTCCGGGGCGTGATCGACCGCTTCGGCCAGGTCAGGCCGCGGCTGCTCTTCGTGACGGACGGGTACAGCTACCGCGGGAAGCGGTACGAGACGCTGGAACGCGTGCCGGAGATTCTCGCGGGGCTGCCCACCGTGGAGCGGACGGTGGGGGTGCCGAATCCGGGCGGCCCGCCAGGCGCCATCGCCGACACCATCCCCCTCAACGACTTCATCGCCCCATACGATGCGGCCGAAATCCCTTTCGCCCGCCTCCCCTTCGACCACCCCCTCTACATCCTCTTCTCCTCCGGCACCACCGGCGTGCCGAAGTGCATCGTCCACCGCGCGGGCGGCGTCCTGCTCCAGCATCTCAAGGAGCACCAGCTCCACTGCGACATCCGGCCGGGCGACCGGGTCTTCTACTACACCACGCTGGGCTGGATGATGTGGAACTGGCTGGTCTCGGCGCTCGCGTCGGAAGCCACGATCCTCCTCTACGACGGCTCCCCCGTCCACCCCGGCAACGGCGCGCTCTTCGACTTCGCCGAAGCCACCGGAATGACCCTGCTCGGCACCTCGCCCGGCTACCTGGACGCGCTGCGCAAGTCCGGCTTCCGCCCCGGCGAGTCCCACGATCTATCGTCGCTGCGGACGATCATCTCCACCGGCTCACCTCTCTCGGCGACGGGCTTCGAGTACGTCTACGAGCACGTCAAGCCGGACATCCACGTGGCGTCGGTCTCCGGCGGCACCGACCTGTGCGCGTGCTTTGTGGGCGGCATCCCGACGCGGCCCGTCCGCGCCGGCGAGATCCAGGGCCCCGTGCTCGGCATGGCCGTGGACGTCTTCGCCGACGACGGCACCTCTCTCGCCACGGGCAAGGGCGAGCTGGTCTGCACCCGGCCCTTCCCGTCGCTGCCGCTGGGGTTCGTGGGCGACGACGACGGCTCCCGCTGCCGCGCCACCTACTTCGACCGCTTTCCGGGCGTGTGGCACCACGGCGACTACGCCGAGAAGACGGCGGCGGGCGGCTACATCATCCACGGGCGCTCGGACGCGACGCTGAACGTGCAAGGGGTGCGGATCGGCACGGCGGAGGTGTACCGCCCGGTCGAGGCGATGGACGAGGTGGCCGAGGCGCTCTCGATCGCGCAGTTGATGGGAGCCACCGAGCGTATGGTGCTCTTCGTGCGGCTGGCCCCCGAAGTGCGGCTCGACGAGGAGCTCGAGGGCCGGATCCGGGCCGTGCTGAGGACGCAGGCGAGCCCGCGGCACGTGCCTGCCAAGGTGGTTCAGGTCCCGGATATTCCGCGGACGAGGAGCGGGAAGATCGTGGAGCTGGCGGTGCGGGCGGTGGTGCACGGGGAGCCGGTGAGGAACGTGGAGGCGCTGGCGAACCCGGAGGCGCTCGAGTGGTTCAGGGGGGTGGGGGAGTTATGACCGCCTGCCACGGTCACCACAACCTGTTGTCGATGAATCTGTTACGAGACATATCACTCCCGAATCCGCACTTATGACGGCACGCGGCTCCGGGAACCTCCCTCTACCCCCGCGGCGTGCCCTCATCCACCACCACCCCCCCGCCGCAGCAGCACGTAAAACGCACCCTGGCCCCCATCCCTGCCCCGCGCGGGCACGCACGCCAGCACAAACCGTCGGGTCGCGGGCTCGTTCAGCCAGTCTTCAAGCCCACTGCGCAGCACGCCCCGGGCGTCGGCGAGCGGGTCGCTCCTTCCCTGACCGGTAATCACGAGAACGCAACGCAGGCTCCGGTGGGCGGACTGGGCCAGGAATGCCGCGACCTTCCGCGCGGCATCCCTGCGCGTGAATCCGTGCAGGTCCAGCCGGGCGTCGATCGCAATCCCGCCGCGACGCAGCGCGACCGCCTGACGGCGGTTCAGCCCGTCGAGCGCTCCGATCCGGATCCGTCCGGGCGCGGAACCGGCCTGGCTTCCCTTCCCGCGGGGCCGGCGGGCACCCACGCCCTCCCTGACGACAGTCTCCTCGACCAGGCGCTCTCGCTCCTGAAGCCGCTCCACATCGGCCATCCGTCGCTCGAAATCGTCGTGGCCCGCTTCGTCCGGGTTGGTGCGCGTCTTCACGTCATTCAGGCCGTTCGATTTCGCGGAGTTGGTGGTCGCGCTGCTACGGTCGGGGCACCAGTCTCCGTCCCACGACGTAGTTGATGTCCAGTTCGTCCCTCCATACGCCCCAAACATGTGTATCCGTTGCATCCAGCAACACGAGCCAATCGGGGAGGAGTACGCGCCGGGGCGGCGATTCGTTGTCACCGCGCTCCACCGAGTACCAGACATTCAGGGTGTCCACGGTTTCGTGGCTCAGCAGCCACACCTGTCCGGAAGAGGCCATGGAGAGCCTCCTGACGGCCGGCAAGTGCTCAGGCACATGGATCGATTTGCGGATGTCGCCGCGTGCCGACTCTCGCACGGCAACGGGGTCCTCGCCCTCGTCCTCGGGGTCCTCTGGGGCGGCCAGCCCCTCCAGCATGCGATCGATCGCGGCCTCCACCAACGCCGGGGTCAACGGGATCGGCTCGAACGCCAACCGGCGGTGCCACACGGTATCGCCCACGAACCGCACGCCGTCGGCCACCGCGGACAGTTCGGTCAGTTCCGCTTCCCCCGGCCCCAGGTGCTCGCCGACAACCCGGGCGACCAAAACGGTTCCGGCACCCGGATCCAACCGGTACTGGTCCGCGACCGAGAACGGTTGCCCCGGAAAAGTCAGCCAGTTTCCGTAGTAGAGCGCGAAGTCGCGGGTCCGGATGTCGTGCCAATAGACCACATCGCGCACCCAGCCCCCGGCGGATTCGCGAACGCTGAACACCGGCAGGCTGTCGATTGGATCATGTCCGTGCATCCCCAACTCCACATGCGCTCCCATGGTCGGACGGCCCAGGAAGCTTCCGTCCGCCGTCAGCGCGTCGATCCTGAGGGGGAATCCCTGGTAGCTGACCGAAGTGGGCGGGCCGGGCACCGTTTCCAGCAGGGTTCCGGAGTTCGAGAAGTAGGTGAATCTCGATTGGTCGCGAACGTAGAACCGGGAGTCCTCGAAGTGCACGCGATACGGCATCATGAAGTCCCCCGGACCCTCGCCTGAGCGTCCCAGGCTGAACAGATGTTCACCCGAGGGGGTCCAGACCGACAGGCGGCTGTCGTACGCCTCCAAGACGAACACGCGTCCGTCGCCGGGGTTCACCCGCAGGTAGGGCACGATGCCGAAGAGGGCGTCTCCGCTTAGGGCGTCGCCGATCCTGTGGTGCGGCTCGCTGTGCCACTCGTCCGGCGGGGCCGGAGCGGCCGACCGCGAAGGCGGATCGTCGCATGCGGCGGCGAGGACCAGGACCCCGGCCAGCAGCGAGAGTCCCGCCCGAGGCACGGCCACGAACTGCAACGGGCACGCCCTTCGGATCGTCATGACAGGTGTTTTTCCCTTTGGAATGAATGAGCTGTCGGCGGACCCGGGCAGCGGCTTGACCATACACCCGGGTGGGAAGCCTTGCAAAACGGTGACGGGGGCCTGTCGGGATCCACGGCCGCCACCCCCTTGCCCCTCAACGCCCCTC
>VXLT01000354.1:21075-39776 GCA_009841475.1 Gemmatimonadota bacterium | reverse complement strand
CCTAAGTTCATCGGCCGCAAACGGTTGTAAACCCTAATCAATTTGCCTCCGGGTCAGAGGGCTCCAGCCGCCAGCGCCGGATGAAGGTCTCGGTGGCGGCCTTCTGCTCGTCGAGGCCGTAGTTGATGCGGCTGACGCTGAAGTACCCGACCCGCGGATCGGCGTAGCGCGGACGCATCGGCTCGGCGGGCAGGAGCACCAGCGACTGGTTCATCTCGATCGTGACGGTGTTCGCGCGCTCGTCGGTTGGGGGGGAGGATGCGTCGTAGGTGAGGGTGTGGCGCACATTCACGTTCAGCGGATAGCTGCGCATGCGGCTGATGTAGCTGCGGCCGGGGTCGAGCCGGCGCACGCCGTAGGTGCGTCGCTGCGCGGGGCTGAGCCCGGAGATGTGGGGGGTGTCCCCGCCGAAGAAGCCGGTGACGTCGATGACGGAGCTGGCCGAGTCCGCGCCGCGCGACTCGATGTCCCACGACGCGAGGATCGGCGCGAAGTAGTTCGCCTCCACCGAGGCCGCGATGGCGAGGGTGTCGTCCGCCACGGCCACGCCGGAGTTCTTCCGCAGCATGATCTGTTCCCCGCGGCGCTCGAAGCGGATCATCTGGCGGTTGGTGGCCACCCCGGCGGGTGCGAATCCACCCAGCCCGTCCATCTTCCCCGCGATGCGGCTGATCAGGAGCATGTCGCGGCCCAGGAGCGAATCCGGGATCTCGAAGAACCAGTCCTCGTCCTTGTGGTGGACCGTGAAGACCCCGCCGTCGGATTCGGCGTCCTCGATGAAGTCCGCGTAGCTGGTTTCTTCGTCGTCGCCCCCGCCCGGGCGTTCGCGTTCGCCGCGTCCAGCGGGATCTCCAGCCTGGACCCCGGGAGCGGCCGGGGCGTTGTTGGCCGCGCGTCCGCCGCAGGCCGCGATCAGCACGATAAAGAACAGGGTGAGGCAGGTGCGCAGGTCGTTCATTCGTCTCGTCCTCGGGTTGCCGGTCTGGTGCGGGTCGTCGGGGTGTCCCCAGTTTGGTTCAAGATGGAGCGGGGATGCCCGTGACGAAACCCCGGTCCTCGCCGTCTGGAACCCGTCACAAAGGAGCCCGGAAATGCGCAGACTGCTCGCACTCGGCCTTGGCGCCGCACTGTTCTCGCTCGGTTGGGTTGTCGGCGCGACGACCCCGCAGAACCCCGCCGCCACCTACATGTCCGCCGCCGACATCGCGGCCACGATCGACAACGCGCCCGCCGGCAGGGTCAGCGACCAGCAAGTCCGGCACATCGACGCGGGGGGGCACAACGTCGGCGTCGGGGTCGTGCAGCGGCCCCCCAGCCGGACGCTCGGCGCGATCCAGCACCACAACCAGAGCGAGGTGTACTACGTGGTCTCGGGGCGGGGGACGCTGGTGACGGGCGGAGAACTCACGAACGCGCGAGCCCTTCCCGCGGAGGGGGCGACGGTGCGCACGCTCACCGGGCCGAGTTCGGTGGGCGGGATCGAGGGCGGCGAGAGCCGCGAGATCGGCCCGGGCGACATGCTGATCATCCCGGCGGGCTCGCCGCACGGGTTCAGCGAGGTCACCGAGACGATCACCTACATCGTGGTGCGCGTGGACCCGGACCAGCTGGTGGAGCTGAAGTAGGGACACGGTCTCCGGCTGGCGGTTCGCGAGCCGGGGCCGTGGCGGCTACCGGTTGCCCTCGCTGTTCTCGGTCGTGGGGGCCGAGACCGCCGGCGTCATCGGAACGGGCACGGCCGGTGCCTCGTACTCCCGCATGCGCAAGTCCCTGAGCATCCTCTCGACCGTCGCGATCAGGTTGCCGCCGCGCGTGCTCCTGACGTGTTGGATTACCCCCTCTTCGTCGATGACGTAGATCGCGGGCCAGCCCGTCACACCCCAGGCGGTTGCGATCGGGCCGCTGGTCGAGACCTCGGCATGGCCGTCCCACCAGGTGCGGTACGACGGCGCCTTCCCGCTGGCCTTCGCTGCGCGGATCGTCTCCACGTCGCCGTCGCTGTTGACCCCCAGCAGCACGAGCGGGTCGTCCTTGTGCTGCTCCAGGATAAAGTGGTGGTACGGATACTCGCCGATGCACGGCCCGCACCACTCCCCGGAGAAGATCAGGACGACGATGTTGCCCCGGTAGTCCTCCAACGCGAACTCGACGCCCTCGGTGTCCCTTCCGACGATGTTCGGGGCCACCCGCCCCGGGGTGAAGCTCTCCACCCGCAGCAGCGCCTTGTCGATCGCCTCGATGGCTTCGGGATGGCGTGCCCTGAGCTCGTCGAAGAACTCCACGATCCGCTCGTGCTGGTCGTCGCTGACGAACCCGGCCTGCAGGCGGTTGGCGAAGAGCGAGAAATGGGTTGCCGACTCCCTTGCGAAGTCGTCCGCCGCCTCCGGTATCCCGACCGCGGCGCCCAAGGCGCCGACCAGGCCATCGATCTGGGCATCGGAGAACGGCTTGTCACCGGGGTTGAACCAGTCCTGGTAGGTGTAGTTCACGATCGCCGACGACATGGTGGGGGGATCCGTGGACGGCACCGCATACCTGTCGATGTATCTCGACACGTTGTCCGTGATCGCGTCGGCGTGGTCCGGGTGGCGCTCCCCGAGTCCCATCAGGTAGGCGTACATCCGATCCGTCTGTTCCTCGGTGGCGGTGGGGACCGCGAGGCGCCGGAAGAAGTTCCACAGGTGGACGGTGGCTTCGCGCTCGATGTCGGCGAGGGTCTCGTCGGCGGTCATCGCCTCGTCGAGCGTAGCGATCAGCGCGTCCAGCCGTTCGTCGTCGAGGGGCTCACCGCCGTTGTCGTAATCGGCCAGAGGCGGGAACCACACCTTGGTCGCGGCGGCGGGGAGATCGATCGGGGGGTGGGCGCTGCCGCTGCCGGCGCCCGATCCGCTGACCGAGATGACCAGCCCCAGTGTGAAGGAAACGATGATTGCGCCAGCAATCGGCAGTGGCTTCTTCATGAATCCGATCTCCTGGGGGTATGTCGCCTGAGCGTTACTGATTCTCGTTCGGGGATTCCGAGGCTTCCTCGTCCTCGTCCGTCTCCAGTGCCAGCGCCTGCTCCGCCCGGGCCCGGCGAATGTCGGCCACCATGTCGTCGAGCGTGGCGAGCAGGTCACCGCCCCGCTTGTTGATGTGGACGATCGCGCCGTCCTGATCGAGCACGTAGATGGTGGGCCAGCCGAACACCTCCCAGGACGTGGCGATCGGACCCTTCGTCGCCGCGATCTCGGCGTCCGGCTGGCTGTGCCCGTCCCACCAGGTGCGGTAGTCCGGCGCCTCGCCCCGGGCCTTCGACGCCAGGATCACCTCGGGGTCGGCGTCGCTGTTGACGCCGAGGAAGACCACCTCATAGTCCTTGTACTGCTCCATGGCGAAGCGGTGGAAGGGATACTCGCCGCGGCAGGGCCCGCACCACTCGCCCGAGAAGACGAGCACCACGATCTTGCCCCGGTACTCCTCCAGCGCGAACTCGATCCCGTCCAGGTCCTCGCCCATGGTGCTCTGGGCCACCCGTCCGGTGAGCAGGTACTTGACGTAGTGGCGCCGATCGTCGACCACGTCCGCCAGTTCGGGGTGCTTTTGCGCGAACCCGTCCAGGTGGGCGAGGACGCGCTCGGTCTGTTCGTCGTTGATCCGTCCATACTGCAGGCGCTGGGTCAGGCCCCGGAGAAGGTGTCGCCCCTCTCTCTCGAAGTCGTTTACCGTTTCCGGGAGCTCCAGCATGGCGTCGAACGAGGCCAGCATTCGATCGATCCACGCGTCGTCAAAGACCCCGTCCGGGGGATACAGGCCGTCGGGGTAGACGTGGGACCGGACGGACGTCATGAACGAGGGCATCACGGGGTAGGCCGGGCCGTAGATGCCGAGCATCGACACCTGCCGGTCGATCACGCTCTCGTGCTCCGGATGCCGATCGACCAGTCCTGTGAGGTAGGCGGAGGCCCTTTCGGTCTGTGCCGCCGACAGTTCGGCGTTCGCGATCCTCCGGAAGAAGCCTTGCACGTTCGGCTCGATGCTGCGTTCGATATCGGCGAGGGTCTCGCCGGCGGTCATGGCCTCGTCGAGCGTCGCCATCAGCCCGTCGAAGCGTTCGTCGTCCAGCGCCCCCCCCTCGTTCTCGAATTCCTGGACGGGCGGGTACCACATCTTCAGGGCCGCCGCGGGGACGTCGATCGACGTGGGCGCCTCGGCCGATGCGGGTCCGTTCACGGCCCGGGACACCAGGAATCCGATGCCGACGCCGACGATGAGTGCCGCTGCCGCGGCCATGGGCTTGTTCATCTGCTACGCCTTCCAGGAAAGCCGACGGTCTTCCACACCCGCTCTGGGTGTCGATGTTCCGTTCCTACGCCGCCGCCGGTCTATTCAACATGCGGTGGCGGCAGGGGATACGCCAGCCGGTGGCGGGCCGCTGGGCCGGGCGGGGTCTGTCAGCGTCCGCCGACCAGGCGGGGTTCCTCGGCGAGCAATTCGTTCACCCCCTGCAGGATGGCGTCTCCCCGCAGGTCCACGTACCGGATGACGCCGTCCGCGTCCAGGATGTACGTCGTCGGCCACGACCACACGATCCAGGACTGGGCGATCGGGCCCCGGGTGGATTCGTCCCACCAGGTGCGGTAGTGGAGTCCTTCGCGCTCCTTGGCCTCCAGCACCCGTTCGAGTTCCCCGTCGCTGTTGACGCCCAGCAGCACGACATCGTCGTCCTCGTGGCGTTCCAGCATCTGGCGCTGGTGGGGATATTCCGCGCGGCACGGTCCGCACCATTCGCCGGTGAAGAAGAGCACCACGATGTTTCCGCGGTAGTCCGCGAGTTCGAATTCGACCCCGTCGAGGTCCTTGCCGGCGATGTTCGGCGAGACCTTCCCCGGCGTCAGGTTCTCGACCAGGAACTGCTGCCGGGTGATCATCCTCCTGGCCTCGGGGTGCCGCTCGAGGAGTTCGTCCATGTAGCCGGCGACGCGCTCCGTCTGCACAGGGGTTAGGAGCGTCTTCTGGAGTGAGCGGGTGAAGGTCCGAATGTGGTTTCGCCCCTTGTCGTGGATGTCGTAGGCGTTCATGGGGATGAGCAGAAGGGAATCGAGGCTGGCGAGGCGGCGGTCGAGCTCGGCGTCGGCGAGTTCGGCAGGCGGGACAAACGGGTCGGCCGATTCGGCGGCGGAGTCCGGCTGGCCGGGGGGCTGTGTTCTCCTGGTCTCCAGAAGCTCATCCACTGCCTTGATGATCTCTTCCCCTCGCTTGTCATCGTGGAGGATGATGCCCTCTTCGTCCAGTATGTAGATGCTTGGCCACGACGAGACCCACGCGCGGTTGATGGGCCCGAATGGCGATTTGTCCCACCACGTCCGGTAGTGCAGCCCCTCCCGCTCCTTGGCCTCCTGGATCGTCTCCAGTTTGGGATCGCTGTTGACTCCCAGCAGGACGACGTTCGTGCCGTCGTAGCGCTCCAGCATCTGTCGTTGGTAGGGGTATTCCTCCCGGCACGGGCCGCACCATTCGCCCGAGAAGATCAGGACGACGATGTTACCGCGATAGTCCTCTAGTTCGAACTCGACCCCATCCGTGTCCTCGCCCACGATGTTCGGCGCGACCTTGCCGGGCAGAAGGCTTTCGGGCGGGTGCTTCAGCGCGTCCAGGTCGATCGTCCCGCCGGCCGTCAGCGCTTCCAGGTCGATTGTCCCGCCGCCCGTGAACAGGTCCACAAAGTCCCCGAGAGCGCTCTCAACCGCCTGGGGCAGGGAGTCCCCCGCGGGTTCGCTGCTTCTATCGATCGAGACGCTCCCGGTCTCGGTCCTTGCGGAGCAGGCTGCCAGCGTCATCATCAGCGTGCCGCCCCAGGCTGCCCGTTTCCCCAAACGCCCCCTCATGTCGATTCCTGCTCCTCCAGCAGCTCGGCCACCGCCTCGATCATCCGGTCCTTGCGCTTGTCCACGAAGCGGACGACTCCGTCGGCGTCCAGGATGAACGTGCTGGGCCACTTCCAGATGTCCCAGGAGTTCGAGATGGGGCCGTTGGTGGAGCCGTCCCACCAGGTGCGGTATCCCGGCGCGTCCCCACTGGCTTTCGCCTGTCGTATCGTCTCCAGTGCCCGGTCGCTGTTGACCCCGAGCAGCACGACCGGGTCGTCCTTGTACGTTTCCATCAGCTTCTTCTGATAGGGGTACTCGGCGCGGCAGGGGCCGCACCACTCGCCGGAGAAGACCAGCACCACAATGTTGCCCCGATAGTCCGCGAGTTCGAACTGCGCGCCCTCGGTGTCGGTGCCGACGATGTTCTGCGCAACGGCGCCCGGGGTGAGGGTCAGGAGGCGCCGCTGCTTGTCGATCATGTCCGCGGCGCCCGGGTGTTCGGCCTTCAGTTCCTCCAGGTACCCGCCGACGCTCGCGACCTGTTCGGCGGTCACCTGCCCACGCCCGAGAGCCCAGCGAAGGCCGCGGATATAGCGGGCGGCCTCGGCCCGGGTGAGTTGCTCGGGTTCCGGGGGATTCAGCAGCGAGTCCAGCCGCGTGAGCAACTGGTCCACCTGCGCATCTTCCAGCGGCGCGCCTGAGGGGTGGTCCGTGACGACATCGCGAAACTCCGCGCGCGCGGCGTCCGAGCCCAGGCCGTCGATTAGTTGGGAAAGGTCGAACCCGCACGCGGCCACGGCGCAGACGGAGAGGATGGAGAACCACTGCGCGACCCGTTTCGTCTTCATGGCGACTTGCCTCGCATCAAGAGGGGCATTGCATATCGCTTCAACTATTCCGACGAGGACGGGGCCCGGAAAGTTTGCCGCGCCGGGGTTTTGCCAGGTCCCGCGCCGGGGCTTTGCCAGGTGCCGCGCCGGGGCTTTGCCAGGTCCCGCGGCGTTCCCGCCGGCAGCGATGTCGACGCCCGTGCCCGCCATCACCAGGCGATCGAATAGGCTTCACGGCGGGGATCCGACGCAGCGGTGAGCGTGCCGTCGCGGCCGCGGAGGATCATCTGCGCGCCGCCGAAGGTTGCCGTCCATCCATGCACTACATCCACCTCGTGGCCGAGCTTCACAAGTTCGCCCAGGACGGAAGCCGGGAAGCGGTCCTCGAAGGCGACCCGCAGCCCATTGTAGCTCCGGAAGCGGGGCGCTTCAATGGCGGCCTGGGGCGTCATGCCGAAGTGCACCAGGTTGTTGACAATCTGCAGGAGACTCTGCGGCTGGCTGTCCCCGCCGGGCGTGCCCAGGGTGAAGGCGAACGTCCCGTCGGCGTTGAGCGCCATCATCGGAGTGAGGGTGTGATAGGGCCGTTTGCCGGGCGCGACGATGTTAGGATGCCCCGGGTCCAGGTTGAAGAGGGCCCCGCGGTTGTGCAGCACGACGCCCGTTTCGGGCTCGAGCAGGCCAGAACCGAAGCCGGCGAAGAGGCTCTGGATCCAGCTGACGGCGTTCCCCCACCGGTCCACGGCCGTCAGGTAGACGGTGTCGCCGGAGTCGTCGAGGGAATCGCCGGCGGTTGCATCGGCTATGCGCATCGGGGCCCGTGGAGTACGTGAACCGGCGGCCATCCGCGCCCCTACCCCCGGTTCCCGCGACTCGGCGGCGGCGTTCGGGTCGACCATGGCGGCCCGGCTGGCCAGATAGGCGGGGTCGAGGAGATGATCGAGGGGGATGTCCGTGAACTCGGGGTCCGCCGCCCACTGGTCGCGGTCCGCGAATGCGAGCTTCTTCATCTCGATGAGGGTGTGCAGGTAGGCCGTGCTGCCCGGGCCCATCGCCTTCAGGTCGAAGGCCGTTGCCATCTCGAAAAGCTGCAGCTGCGCGATTCCCTGGGTGTTGGGCGGGAGGACGAGCATTGTGTAGCCCTCGAAGCCGCCGCGCAGCGGCTCCACCCAGGTGGTGGTGTGCGAGGCGAGGTCGGGCGCGCGCAGGTAGCCGCCCTCGGTCTCGATGAAGGCGGCCAGGCGTTCGGCGACGGTGCCCTGGTAGAAGCCCGCCTTGCCGTCCCGGGCGATGCGCTCGAGGGTGGCCGCGAGCGCGGGGTTGCGGAGCAGGCTGCCGGTGGGGGGTGGCTCGCCGCCGGGCAGGTAGAGCGCCCGGGCGTGGTCGTTCAGGGCGCCGGATGAGGACTCGATGTCGCTGGCGAGTCGTGTGGAGACCGGGAAGCCGTCCCGCGCGTACCCGATCGCCGGGGCCAGCAGCGCCTCGCGCGGCATGGTGCCGAAGCGGTCGAGGGCGTCCACCCAGGCCGCGACCGCTCCGGGTACCGAGACCGAGAGTGGGCCGTCGCCGGGCATGCGCTCGACTCCGAGCTCCGCGAAGAGTTCGGGTGTGGCCAGGGCGCCGGCGCGTCCGCTGCCGTTCAGGGCGTGCACCTGGCCGGTGGCGGCCTCGTAGTAGAGCGCGAAGGCGTCGCCCCCCACACCGTTCATGTGCGGACGCACGACCGCCAGCACTCCTGCCATGGCGATCGCGGCATCCATGGCGTTGCCCCCCCGGCGCAGCACGTCGTGGCCCGCGGCGGCTGCGAGGGGGTGGCCGGCGGAGACCGCGCCGGCTACCCCGCGCACGTCGGGACGGTTGGTTGGGGGGAAGACGATGCCGGCAGTGCCAGTCGCCTCGTTGGCGGACCGGGCCGGGTTTGGTGCGCCGCACGCGGCTGCGGAGAGGAGGACCAGAGCGGAGAACAGCGCCGCCGGGGCGGACGAGGGACTGAGCAGACCGGGGGAGAGATCCATGGTCGTGTTCCTGGAGCGGTTCATGGGTGAGAGTGGGCGATGGAGACGGGTGGAGGACGTGGAAACCGAAGGGCGGGCGCGCCAGTGGGAATCCGGGTGCGAGCGCGGGCGGAGGAAGTCACTGGGATCGTGGCCGCCGAGGAGGAGGGAGCGTGTCCGCTGTGCCTGAACGGTGACGCCGAGCCGAGGCCCACCGCCGCGCTGCGGCCAGCGCGGCGGATGCGGTGACCGCCATGACCCCGGCCAGCACGTTGAACAGCATGTCCACCGGGTCGAAAAAGCGGCCCGGGACCAGGATCTGCAGGCACTCGTCGAGTACGCCCAGGAGCCCGGTCAGCAGCACGGTAAGCAGTGCGGGCACGGGAACCCGGCGCCCCTGGCCGGTCCGTTCCTGGAGGGCTTCGTAGATGCAGATGGCCACGACCCCGTATTCGATCAGGTGCGAGCGCTCGGTCGGGATGGCCATCCTCACCAGCACCAGCAGGTAGGCGGCGGCGATCCCGACGGCCACCCCCCACTCGGCTACGCTCGGCCGTGTCCGGAGCCCCTGCGTGACGACGGTCACCAGGATCAGGATGCAGGCAAAGAGAAACAGCCAGACGTCCAGTCCAGTGTTGCCGAGCAGTCCGACCACGGTGCGGGCGAGCCCGAGCGTGGAGTAGATGGCGACGACCACCACGAGCGCGTAGCCCCACAGGCGGCGCTCGCGGGTCGAGGAGAAGAGGGTGGCCATGAGAGAAAGGTGGCGAAGAGGCCGACTGTGGCGATAGCCTGAGCGAATGACCAGCAAGCCTGAGCGAATGACTGACGGCGCGGATCGCGCGGCTGGCGGCCTGGACCTCACGACCGGCCGACGTGAAAGATTCGGGGTGGCGAGCATGGTGGCCCCGCTCCGGCGAGTCGCGATGCGGCGTCCCGGGCGGGCAACGTGCGAGGCCGATCCAGCGGTCTGGCACTACGCCGGGCCGCTCGACGCCGGACGGATGGAGCGCCAGTACGACCGGTTCGCCGCATGCGTGGCCGATTCGGGCGCCCTCATCGAATGGATCCCGGAGCGGGACGATGGCCTCGCCGATTCGATCTTCGTCTTCGATCCCTCCTTTGTGACACCGCGCGGCGCGATCCTGCTCCGCCCCGGAAAGGCGCTGCGCCGCCCGGAGGTCGCGCTGCACGAAGCGCTGCACCAGCGGCTGGGCGTGCCGGTCGTCGGCTCCATCGAGCCGCCGGGCCTGGCCGAGGGCGGGGACCTTGTCTGGCTGGACGAGGAGACGCTGGTGGTCGGGAGGACATTCCGGACGAACCAGGCGGGCATCGATCAATTGCAGAACCTGCTGTCCCCCCTCGGGGTCCACGTACACGGGTTCGACCTGCCCGTGTGGAGGGGGAGCACCGCTTGCCTGCACCTGCTGTCGGTTGTCAGCCCGCTGGACCGCGATCTCGCGCTGGTCTACACGCGGCTACTCCCGGTTGCCTTGATGGAGCTGATTCGAACACGGGGGATCCGGTGCCTGGAGGCGGGCGACGACGAGTTCGAGGCATCGGGCGGGATGAACCTGAACGTGCTGGCGACTGCCCCGCGCCGATGCATCGCGGTGGGCGGGTTCCCGAACACGGTGCAGTTGATGCGGGACGCCGGCTGCGAGGTCACCTGCTTCGACGCGGATGCGCTGTGCATCCCCTGCGAGGGCGGACCGACCTGCATGACGTTGCCGATCTGGCGGGGGTAGCGGGCGACGCCGCGGTGATCAGCGATCGCCCTCCTCGCCCCCGTTGCTCTCGTTGCGCCCCCGCCGGCGCACGCGCTATCGTAACAGTAGCGGCGCTCCATCGTAGGACTTGTAGTGCAGTGCGCCGCAACCGCCGATCCCGCGGGAATGCCCAGGGAGGTCTCGATGTCGACTTTGATAGCCACGGTGCTCCTGACATCCGCCGGTTGGCTGCCGGTGGGTACGCCCGTGCCGGATGCCGACGCCCTCAAGTGCGGTTCGCGGGAGGCGGCTACTGACATGCCGAGTGTCGCCGTAATCCTCGACGACGCGGTTTTGTCAGTCGAGGATACGGGGAGGCTTGATCGGGACTTCATGATGGGAATCTTCGGCCGGGGCCTGACCCTGGTTGAGGTCGTGTGCTGGAACTGGGTGGAGGAGCACTACGGCCCCAGGGTCCGGCAAGGCGGGATCCTGTTGTACACCGAGGACTATGTCGAGCGCACGCGGGCGAACGGCATCCGCGCCCTGGACGCGCTGATTGCCGCCCAGGCGCGGCACAGGGACGAGCACGGGGAGTACGCTGCCGGTGTTGAGGACCTGCCGGGTTTCGCGCTTTCCGACTACGACCTGCCGGGGTACTTCGAACTCACTCTGGAGAGTAGGGACGGAGGCTGGACGGCACGGGTCGGACCGGCCGCAGACTGGTCGAGGGGACTCCACTACCGGCCAGAGTTCACCTGCCGGGCCTTTGCGGGTGCTGTACCGGAGCGGTGGGCTTCGGCCAGGCGCGATGGACAGCCGGCGCTGCGGCAGCGGCAGCCGGTCTGCTCCTGAGCGGTTCCGCCCACCAACAGACACACCAAGACGGGACGGAACCAACCAGGGAGGACTCCGATGTCAACGCTGATAGCCACAACGCTTCTGGCCTTCGCCGGGTGGCTGCCGCTTGGCGTGCCCGCGCCGGCTGCCGATGCCCTGAAGTGCCC
The DNA here is from genome assembly GCA_009841475.1 of Gemmatimonadota bacterium. Classification (GTDB taxonomy): domain Bacteria; phylum Gemmatimonadota; class Gemmatimonadetes; order Longimicrobiales; family Gaopeijiaceae; genus Bin94. The sequence continues at coordinate 28,387 of VXLT01000354.1, read as the reverse complement.
TGCCAGGGGTGGCGGCCCGGACATGCGAATGGCTGTGCTGATCGTCGACGGCGAGGTGCTCCCGGGTGAACTGGAAGAGCTGGACCCCGCCACCGTCGGAGAGTACGACTTCTCGAGTTTCTACCTGATGTGCTGGGAGTGGATCGAGAAGTACTATGGGGTGAAGGTTCAGTCCGCCGGGTACCTGGCGCACACAAAGGGCTTTGTCGAGCGCACCCGTACGAGCAGTACCCGGGCCCTCGAGGCGCTAATCGCCGCACAGGACCGGTACAGAGACGAGCACGGGGGGTACGCAGGCAGTGTCGAGGATCTGGCAGGTTTCGCGTTTTCCGACTACGGCCTGCCGGAGTTCTTCGAAATCACAATGGAGCGTGCGAACGGGGGCTGGTCGGCGCGATTGGGGCCGGCGGCGGGCTGGTTGGCGGAGTTCACGCGGCGGGGTATCGACTCGTCCCCGCTGGACGCCTGCCGGGTCTTCACGGGTGCCGCATCGGAGGGCGTGGAGTCGGCGACGCCCGAGGGAGGGTCTCCCCCGGTGGAACGGCAGCCGGTCTGCTCCGGGGCCCCGACGGGCTGATCCACTCGAGAGGAGCCGGCGGCAAAGTCGGTCCACTGCCAATCGGAATGCCCGTAGAAGAGCGTGGCGTCTGCCCTCTGTGTCCTGGAACCCCCCTTCGGCTATGCCCGTAAGGACCCGGTATCCGCCACACACCAGAAGGAGGGAGCGTAGTGGGAGATCTGAGTGCTCTCGCAGAGCTGCTGATCCCGATCACCATTGTCCTGACGACCGGAGGCGTGCTGGTGCTTCGCCCCATCGCCAAAAGGCTGGGGGTGCTTTTGGAGGTGATGGCCAAGGAAAGGACGCAGGCGCCGTCGGACGACCTGCGCCGCCTTCAGCAGTCGGTGGACACGATGAACGAGCGGCTGTCACTCATCGAGGAGAGACAGGACTTCACCGAGCGGCTGATCGGCCGGGGAGGCTCTGAAGGCGGAGGTAAGCTGACGGAATAGCGGAGGCCAAGGACGTTTGTCCGCCTGATCGGGGGCGAAACGGAGGCGGACTTCCTTCCGGCCTCCCTATTCCTCCCCCGGCTCCTCGCCTCGCCGCCCGAACTTGATGATCAGTCCGCCGACGACGGCGGCGATCAGCCACAGGAGCAGCGCCCCGCCGATGGCGTCGTCAGACAGAATCGGGTAGGTGCCGGCGAGGCCCACCGTCATTCCGAACCAGAGTGCGAGATTCTGCATCTGGAAATCGAGCTGGTTCCTCTGTTTCATGCTCTGGATGGCGCGCCACAGAAGGTAGCCGATGGTTCCGCAGAAAGCTCCCAAACCCAACAGGTTCGGTGACGTCATCGGTGTCAGTATGTTGCCCAGGCCGATCAGGAAACCCGTGGCCAATCCTACCGCACCGCCTGCTGCAATGCGTCCGGGAGATGGCGGGGCGGCGGTGCCGGCCGGGATACCGGCTGTGTCCGCCATGGCCGGCTGAGGGCCGGAACCCTGGCCGAAGAGCTCCCGGAGCGCATGATCCGTCGCCTCCTCACCGATCCCCGCCTCGGCCGCGATGCGGCGCAGTTCCTCAATGCTCAGCGAGCCTCCGGCGGCGTCGATCTCGGCCGCTCGTTCCAGGACCAGAGAGGCCTGGGACTCCGAGATTCTTGCGGGCAGGTCGGTCACGGGCTGGCGTCCAAGCCGATTGAGTCGACGTTGACAGGAGGAGGCGCGGTGCTGCACTGTAGCAAGAGCTACTCCGGACATCAAGGAGCGTGGCGCGTTGCGGTGGCTCGTTTCGGTTTTCCGGAGCCAACTGCAAGGGAGGATCTCGATGTCCATGATCACCGCATTGCTTTTCGCGTCCCCCGTCCTGCTGATGCCGGGCGGCCCCGTACTTTCGGTGGGCGACCCCGTGCAGGAGGCGAGCGTTCCCGCACTGGCGCTGGCCGGGTCCGTGCTTCCGGTGAGCGTTTCCACGCCCTCGCCCGGCGAACTCAAGTGCAGCGGACGTGGCGGAAGTCACGCCGATATGCCCGAAACGGTCGTGATCCTCGACGACAAGATCATCGAAGTCGAGATACCCGATTTCGACTTCGACGATCACAGTCTGACCGATGCCGATTTGTACAGCTTCGGTTTTGTCTGCTGGAGGTGGATCGAAGAGCACTTCGGCTTTCGGATAAACAGCACGGGGTTGTACATCACCACCGTGGACTGGTTGAAGCGCGGCCGGGAAAACCAGCGCGCGGCCCTTGGCGCGCTGGTCGCTGCGCAGGACCGGCACCGAGAGCGGCACGGGAGATATGCGCACCAGGTCGAGGAGTTGCCGGATTTCGGGAGCCTCGCCGACTACGGCCTCCCGACCTACGTCGAACTTGACCTGAACGCCACCGACGACGGCTGGAGGGCGCGTGTGAGTGCAAACACGGATTGGTCGAGCGGTGTGGATCACGGGGATCAGACCACGGGCTGCTTTGCCTTTGCTGGTGCCGTGTCCGAGGCGTGGACGACGGCCCTGGGCAAGGAGTTGCCCGCACTCAGGGAGCGGCAGCCGGTGTGTTCGGGGAATTGGGACAGCCAGAACAACGGGCCGGGAGGTCGCTGAAGCTGCCGCTAACCCGCCCCCCGCAGCCTCCTCGACATCCACCCCAGGAAGAGCAGGCCGACCGCGGCGCCGAAGAGGAGCGGCAATAGTCGCGGATCGTCCAGGATGCTCGCGAGTTCGAGTTCGGCGGGGGCGGGTGTTCCGATCGTCTCGATCAGGGTGGCGCGCGGGGTGGGCTCCACCTCTCCGGCCACCGCACGATCGAAGCGGGGTGCATGCGCCACGCCGCTGGCGAGAGCGGCCCACCACAGCCTGTGGTCTTCCACGGCGTCCTCGTCAAGGCCGGCCATTCGCCAGCGCCAGGTGTCGAGGTAGCCGACCTGGATGACGCGGCCGTCCCCGACGCGCCAGCCGGCGACGGCGACGTCGTCATCGCGCATCTCCAGCGCGATGGCGCCGCGCTTGAGGTTGTAGAGGTCGCCGAGGGCGAAGGACCGGCGGGGATCGTCGGCGGTCTCGGGGCGGAAGTCGACGGGGCGGGTGGGGATCCCCCAGCGCGCGGGCAGTAGGGCTTCCATTCCGGGAACCGAGGACGCCTCGCCCAGAACGATGAGCCCGCCCCCTTGACTCACGTAGCGCGGCAGCCGGTCGGCGTAGCGCCGGATCACCGAGTCCATCGCCACCACGAAGGAGTACCGGGCCGTGTCGAGCCGGATTTGCGCGGGGCCCTGTTCCACGTCCCCGCTGGGAGCCACGGCGAAGCGCGCGTCGACCTCCCAGCCGTGCTCCTCAAGTGCAGCAGCGATGAATTTCCCTTCCCATCCGGCCATTCCCACGACCAGCGCCGACTTGATGGAGACGGAGTCGCGGAGCGCGTTCGTGGTGAGTTCCTGTCCGTCGAGCGTCGCCTGGATCGGGCCCTCCAGCCGCGGCAGGACGAAGACCGCTCCGTGGCCATCCACGGAAGCGCTGTCGACGGCTCCGAGTTCGTCGCTCAGCTGCACGCGAGCACCGGGAGATGTCGCCACCCAGACGCGCGACGGTTTTCGCGGATCCGCGACCGGCTCCACGCTGAGCGCGCTGGGTGCCGGGGTCTCGCCGTCCCAGCCCGCCTCCGTGCCCGCCCCGGGAAGAGCCGCGAGCCAGTCGCGCACGCTTGGCGCCGGAACCGAGTCGATCACCGCGTGGATCCGCCGCGGGTTCACACTGGTGCTCCATCGGGCGAGCGCTTCCCCGACTTCGAGACCCTCGGCACGCAGGGACGGACGGGCCCGCTGGGCGTACAGGGCGTGCCCGATGAGGAGCGCGATCAGGGCCAGCGCGGCCAGGTGGGCGGTGCGTTCGAGCCCGATGCGGAGCCGGTGCCGCCGCCTAATGGAGGCTGCTGCGGCGCGTTCACGGTCGGTGCCGGGCCGCGTTGGGGCGCCGGGGCCGCCGCCCGGGGAATCAGCTGGTGAGCGCATAGACGACAAGGTTCACCCCGAACCGCGTGGGGTCCACCGCGATGAACCGCTTGGTGTCCGGGCCGAAGGACCACTCCGAGGTGTAGTCCTTGTTGCTGTAGAGGAGTCCGATGCGGTCGCCGCGCAGGACGCCGTAGAGGTGGCGGTGCAGGAGGTTGTCGCCCCAGCCGTTGAGTTCGTGGGAGGTGGCGGGCGGGCCACGGTCGAACTCGAAGAACTTGGTGTAGAGCGGGTGATCGTTGGGGATCTCTTCGAGCGCGTCCGGGCCGAAGACGGTGGCGATCTCCTCGAGGGCGGTCTTGTGGAACTCCCCGTCGATGTCGTGGTTGTGGTCGTCCACGACGATGAATCCGCCGCGGTCCACGTATTCGCGCAGGTTCGTGCGCTCCTGCCTGGTCAAGGCGAGCGGGAAGTGGCCGGTGAACCAGACGAAGGGGTGCTCGAGGATCCGGCGGCTGCCGAGCGGGACGATGCTGCCGCGCGGGGCCACGGGCAGGATGGTGTAGCGGGCGATCGTATCGATCAGGTTGGCCACCAGGGCCAGGCCGCTCTCCCAATCACCCACCTCGTACTGTACCGAGGTCCAGCGGAACTCCTGCGCGGGAAGCGGGGTGCCGAGGGAATGCGCGAAGTCTCCCCTGCGGGCCCAGGCGTGGGTCACGCCGGCCAGTTCGTTCGCGGTCGGGCCGCCGCCGGTAGAAGGGCCGGCCGGGGTCGTCGTCGAGGCGTCGGCAGCGGACCAAAAACCGGGCCCTGCCGGGGTGTTGACCATGGTGCCGTCGCCGGAGATGGCCGCCGGACGGACGCGCGGTATCATCGTTTCAGCCACATTGCGCTCCAGGAAGTGAGGGTGCGTCGGACGATCGTCTCTCCCTCGAGGTATCGCCGCACGTTGGCGAGCGGAGCGGACGCGTCTTCGCCATCGCGGATGGCGTTGATCGCTTCTCCGAGGAACGACGCAAGGTCGGGATACTCTCGCAAGGCGTCGACCTGCATCAGCATGAGCGCGTTCACGGCGCTGTCCGGCGCCGTCTCGAGGAACTGCACAGACCGGGTGTAGTGCTCCAACATCTCCTCCCGCAACTCGCCGGACACCGGTCTTCGGACCCGCGGTTCGGCGTATCCCGTGTCGGTGCCCTGGAGACGCACCCGTCCCAGATTGACGAGCAGCTCCGGCGGCTGGCCCCGGAAGTAGTAGCGTTCCGCCAGGACGAACTCCTCGAGCAGCGCGAGGGCCGCCCAGAGCGGCGGCAGCGCCTCTCCCGTCTCCGCGATGTAGAGTGCCCGTGCGCCCTCCCACAGCGCCTCGTGAGCCTCTGCCAGAAGGGGATTGGCGTCGAATACGCCCTCCATCGTCCACTCCACCTGCATCTGTTCGACGGTCCGGATGACGCGGCGCAGCTGCAGCCCGATCGTCTGCGCGGAGTCCACGAAGAGGTCGCGGTCCAACCGGTCCCTGTCGGCGTGGATCTCCTCGGTGAGCTGAATGATGAATCGGAGGGTAAGAAACAGCGTGTCGTTGGGCGGCGGTGCCCCCTCGATGGCGAGCGAGTCGTACTCCGACGAGGTCGCGACGCGCAGCACCCGCGTCTCCGAGGTGGTGTAGCTGGGGCCCGACATCGTGTTGTTGTCGAAGGCGACGGCGCGCAGCGAGAGCATGTCGCCCTCTCCGAGGCGGAAGTCGGCGAGCGGAATGGTCATCGCGAACTCACCGTTTCTGGCGCCCGAAAAGCCGCGCCGTTCGAGGGTGTCGCGGCGGAAGGTGATGTGTCCCTCTTCCTGTCCCATCGTCACGATCGACTCGAAGAAGGCCCCGCCGAGCCCGATGTCGTCGCTCATCCGCGCCTGCAGGGCGATGTCGCCGCGGACGACCCGCACGGTGGTGTCTCTCATGGGCAGGAGAAGTTCGACAGAGGGCGCCTCATCCGTCCGCGGGGCGATCACGACCAGGCGCCGGTACTGGCGGTCACGAAGTTCGAGCGCGACGGCGGAGTCGGGCATGGTGAACCCGGACATCCAGCCCTGGCTGCCGTCCTGGGTTGCCTCAAGGGGCGTCTCGCCGAGCAAGATCTCGATTCCGTCGGGGATCCCCAGGCCGTGAAGGTCGACCTGGCTCCCCACGAGGCCCGCGATCGAGGCCGGGTCGTCGAACTCCATGACCTCGTGCCCGCTCCTGATCGCGTAGGCCGGCGGCGTGACGGACCCGCGGAGGTCTTCCAGCCGGCTGGGCATTTCCGCTTCGGCCGGCGCGGCAACGGCGCCGACCCCGACCGCAGCCTCTCGCCAGGTGGCGGGCATGACCACGAAGGTGGCGCCCGTGAGCAGGAGGACGAAGCCGGCGGGGAGGAGCGACCTCCACGCCGCCCGTCTCACGAACGCGCCCGGGTTGGCCTTGGCGACGATCGGGGCAAGGCGCTCGCCCAGCTGCTCGGCGTAGCGGGAGTCGATTGCGGTCATCAGGGCGTAGCGCAGCTCGGGGACGCGCTCCTCGACCCACAGCGCCACTCTGGGGACCGACCACACGAACCGTCGCCGCCACAGGACGAAGAACAGCGCGCCCACCCCCGCGAGGAGGGCCACGGGCAGGACCGCCGCCCGGAATCCGGGCGAGAAGGGGACCAGGAGCGAGAGCAGCATCGCCACGACGAGGGCGCCGAAGGTCACGCCTGCGCCCCACAGGGCGGCCGTGACTCCGGCAACGAGCCCGAGGTCCCGTTTCGTTCGTTGTACCTGTTCGATCGCCGTCATGCCGCCCTGCTCTCGCGAAGGCCTTCATCCGCCCGGTTCGCGCGCGCTCCCGTAGCCAGCTGCCTCCTGAGCCAAAGTTCCGCGAAGGCTACCACCAGCGCAAATCCCAGGAGCCAAGGCACGGCAGGCGTGGTTCGCATGACCCGGCGGGGCACCAGGGAGGCGGGGGCGAGCGGTTCGTCCCCGACGAATGCAGCCATGAATTCATCCGGGAGCGGAGCCAAGTCGCGCGGCTCCCCGCAGGGACCCTCCAGTTCGTCCAGAAAACGCTGGAAGTCGGGGCGCAGGATGGCGTCCCCTTCGGTGGGCAGGGGGATGGCGACGGATCGCATGCACCCGTCGGCCGTCGCGCGCTCGAAGGCGGCCGGCTCACCATCGATCCAGCGGGCGTAGACCCGCGTCTCGCGGGCGTCCGCCGATTCGGTGCTGTCGGCCGCCCCCGCTCCGTCCTCCGATTCCGGGACGTCCGCCGCGGGGGGGGGGGGGGGGGGGCGGGGGGAAAACAAAAACCCGCGACCGGGGCGGCCGCGCCGCCGCGCGGAGTGTGGGTCGCGCGGCG
>VXLT01000354.1:0-21065 GCA_009841475.1 Gemmatimonadota bacterium | reverse complement strand
GTGATGGTCTATCCCTTCGTCCGCCGCGGGCTGCCAGCGGCGGACGAAGGGATAGACCATCACCGCGTCGCTGGCGCGGACTCCGCCGATCGTGTCGGGGGTCTCCCGCTGCGTCCACAACCCGGTCGCGCCGGAGTCCGCCCACTCGACGCGCTCGACGGTGGCTTCCGCATCGGGCTGCGGCGGGGCGGCCGCAACGCGTACTGCGTCGATTCGGCCGGGCCACAGCGCGCGGATCTCGCCGGTCGCTGCGTCCCGCTCCTCCTGCGCAAACGGGGAGATCACGACCAGTTGCAGCGAATCGGCGCCGTCGCGGAGCCGCGAGGCGATCCTCAGCGCGGCGATCAGGGCGGTGGAGAGCGAACCCCTGGAGGCCCGGTCCCACCGCGCGTCGTCACGCAGGTCCTCCAGCGCATCGGCCGACTCGTCCTCGATCTCCTTTGCCTCGTCGTCGAAGAAGACGACCGCCGCGGCGCCGTCCACGTAACCGTCTGCGCTGTCGGCCAGCTCCCCGGGGCTCCCGACGGCGCGCGACACGTCCACCAGCGCGATCCGGGACACCGGCTGGGCGAACGGGTGGATCAGGGGCCGGGCCAGGGCGGTCCCGAGCAGGAGGATCAGGAGGACGCGCAGCGCGAGCAGCCAGGGGTCGGTGAAGCGCGTCGTGATGGTGGTCGCCTGCACGGGCACCCTGGGGACGAAGCGGACGGTGGGAAGCAGGTCGGTGTCGGGCTCCCGCGTGGACAGGAAGTGGAGCGCGACGACCCCGGCCGCGACGATTCCGGCGGCGGCGAGGAATACGGGAGCGAGGAAGATCAAGCGCGGCTCCCGGTCTCGGGTGGAAGCACGATGCGGCGGACTGCCTGAGCGGCGCCCTGATCGGTGACTACCTCCGTGTAGCTGGCTCCCGCCATGCGCCAGTCCCTCGCTAGCCGTTCACGCCAGTCGCCGAAGTTCTCGAGGTAGCCGAGCCTGGAATACTCCGTCAGCGGCCGTTTCAGCTGCGCTTCCTCCGGGTCGACGACGAGGGAGGGGCGCTCGGAGGGCGACATCTCGGTCGTGTGGATGACGTGGACGGCGTGCACCTCGCGCCCCGCCGCCGACCGTTCGGTGGCGTGTTTGAGGAGCTCCTCGGCGTCGCCCAGGAAGTCGCTCACCACGGCGATTCGCGCGCGGGGGTGCCGGCGGGCCACGGTGTCGAGGACCGGGGCGAGGCGCGGACTTCCTCCGGGTGCGACGCCCGCCAGAAGCGCGAGGATCTGATGCACGATGCCGCGCCGGTTGCGCGCCGGGAGGTAGTGTCCGTTCCCGTTCCCGGAGGCGACCGCGACTCCGACCGGGTCGCGCCCGTTGTGGGCCGCCGAAGCGAGTCCGATCGCGATGTGGCGTGCGAAGTGCCACTTCTCCAGCGATGCGGAGGGGTACGCCATGGAGGCGGACGCGTCCACGACGATCATGGTGGGCAGGACCGTCTGCTCGGTGGACAGACGGATGTAGGCGCGGTCTCTCCGGGCGAGAAGCTTCCAGTCGATCTTGCTGATGTCGTCACCCTGCCGGTAGGCGCGGTAGTCCTCGAACTCCGCGGAGATCCCCCGCATCCAGGAGCGGTGGTCCCCGGCCAGTCCCGCCGGAGCCTTGCGGCGCGCGGGCCAACGGAGCGACCGCACCGCGTCGAGGTGCGCTCCGTCGGCGGCGTTCATCGGGACCCGCCCTCCCCTAACAGTCCGTGGATGAATCCGCCCGAGCAGCGAGAGCGGCGAGGCGCCGGGCTGGCAAGGCGCGACGAGGGGCCAATAGCAGCGCTATTGGGCTGAGGAGCAACGCAGAGCGGTGCTTGGAGAATCCGAAAAGTGAAGTAAACATGACAATTCGTAAGGTTCTCTTGACATTCCGAACGCGTGAGCACCGCGGTCCAGCGCGGATGCATCGCCGCTCGAATGCCGGGGGGACTTTGTCCACGGGCTGCTACAGCGGAATGTCGCTCTTCGGCGGAGGCACCGTCTCGAGGAGGTGCTCGATGATCCCCTCGATCGTGATTCCCTCGGCCTCGGCCGCGAAGTTGGGGAGCACCCGGTGGCGCATTGCGGGATGGACCACGCGCTGGATGTCCTCCGGGGAGACGTTGAGCCGGCCGTGGAGCAGCGCGTGTGCCTTCGCCCCCAGGATCAGCGCCTGGCCGGCGCGCGGTCCGGCACCCCAGCGCACGTACTGCTTCACCATCTCCGAGACGCCCGGCTCGGCGGGACGCGTGGCGCGGGCCAGCGCAGCCGCGTATTCGAGCGCGGGTTCCGGGGCGGCGATCTCCCGCATCATGGTGTTGAGGGCGAGGAGGCCGGGACCGTCGAGAACGGGCCGGATCTCCACATCGCTCACCGCGGTCGTCGTTCGCAGGATGCCGACCTCTTCCGGCCCGGACGGGTACCCCACCCGGATGTCGAAGAGGAAGCGGTCGAGCTGTGCCTCCGGGAGCGGGTAGGTCCCCTCCTGCTCGATCGGGTTCTGCGTCGCGAGCACGAAGAAGGGGCGGGGCAGGGGCATGGTCTCGCCCCCGGCGGAGACGTGCCGCTCCTGCATCGCCTCGAGCATGGCGGCCTGCGTGCGGGGGGGCGCGCGGTTGATCTCGTCGGCGAGGATGATGTTGGCGAAGATCGGGCCGGGCACGAAGCGGAAGGCGCGCTGTCCGGTGGCGCTGTCCTCGTCCATGACCTCGGTCCCCGTGATGTCGCTCGGGACCAGGTCGGGTGTGAACTGAATCCGCCGGAACTCCAGAGACATTGCCTGTGCGATGGTCTGGATGAGGAGGGTCTTGGCCAGCCCCGGGACGCCCACCAGGAGCGCGTGCCCCCCGGACAGGATCGCCAGCAGGACCTCTTCGATCACCTGCTCCTGCCCGATGATGACCTTGGCGACCTCACTCTTGAGCCGCGTGACCCCGGTGAGGAGTTCATCCCGGGGCATGGTGGCGACGGCCGGCGCGCCGTCGCCGAGCACGTCCACCGGCGCATCGGCTCCTGTGATTACCGCCGCCTCAGACTGCATCTGCGATCGCCGTGAAGTTGAAGTCGCGTGACCGGACCGGCGGGAGCACGAAGCTGCCGCCCGCCGTCAGCACGGGCTCGCCGATCATCTCGAGGTTGTTCAGGAAGTACATGTGCGAGTCCACGTACCGCATGTTCGCGATCGGACGGGTGATCCTCCCGCGCTCGACCAGCCAGGTCCCGTCGCGGGTCACGCCGGTGAAGACCAGCAGCCGGAAGTCGGCGAACAGCGTCGTGAGACGAGTCACGTAGATGCCCCTTTCACAGGTCGCGATCATCTCGTCGAGCGTGGCAAGCTGGGTCCCCTCCTTCGGCTGCAGGCGCACGGCCACGGGATTCGCCAGCGGATAGTCCTCGCCCCGCTCCACGGCTGTGTCGTCCCCGTAGCTGAGGTTCCTGAGGATGCCGTCCTGGACCCAGTAGGTGCGGTTGAAGGGCACCCCGACCGGGTTGAACGGGCAGAAGGGGCCGGCCGCATCCATCGGATCGGAGACGAAGGAGAGCCGGTCATCGAACACCTGCTGTCCGATCTTGGTACCACCGCCAGGAGCCGCCCAGACGTTGAATCCCGACTGCGCGCTCGCGAGATCCATGTGATACTGCATCATGAAGAAGATCATCTGCGCGTACGCGTCCGGCTCCAAAATCACCGTGTAGCGCGCCGGCTCGATTGCCTGCGGCCCGCGGGAGCGCTCCGCCTTGTCCGTGGCCCGGTTGGCGATCGCCGACCCGTCCAGATCGTCGAAGTCGTAGATCGCCTTGCCGGCCCAGCCCGATCCCGTGTTGTCGCTGGTGCGGGCCGACAGCGACAGCGAACCGTTCGTGCTGCGGCAGTAGCCCACCAGCCCCGCCGAGTTCGCGACGAGCATCGACGCCACGGTCAGGTCCAGGGTGCCCGCCGAGACGAACCCGTCGGTCCGCTCGATCGCGCTGACAGCCCGCTCGATCCGTTCCTCGATGTCGACGGCCCGGCTCGCCTCGGACCAGAGCCCGGGTGGGACCGGGTAGTCGCGCGGCTGGACGAGGCGGCTCGTCCCGTGTTCGCCCGGGCCATCCTTCGTGGCATCCTCTGCCCAGCGCACGGCCTCCATGAGCCCGTCATCGTCGAAGCGCTGGGTCACCCCGTTCGCCGTCTTTCCGTTCATCATCGACGTGACCGTCACCTGGCCCAGCGAGGCGTCGAGCTGCGTCGTGATCTCGTTGCGCGAGAAGCGCGTGTTCTGGGCGTTGCTGAGCTGCACGTTGACGACCGTGTCAGCGGCCGGATCGGCGAACTCGAGCACCTTGCGCGCGATCGCCTCGGCCTCGTCCTTCGTGAGGATCTCCCCCGTGTTTGCACCCGGTACCGACGCTCTGGCCGCATCCGTGCGGGCCGACTCGATCCTGGAAGTTCGCTTGCTCATTTACCGCCTCCCGTAGGTGAAGACGTTGATGTCGCGGAAACGCGCCGCCGGCGCTCCCACGGTGCGTCCGATGTTCTGGTACGGATCGCCCTTCCCGGTTCCGCCGCCGTTGTAGGCAAAGGTGCCGGCACCTCCGATCATGTCCATCGAGCGCCAGAAGTCCGGGGTGCTCGACAGGCAGTTGGGCTGGCTGAGCGGATCGCCGAGCTTGCCGTCCCGGATTTCATGGGCCATCTCGGATCCCGAGACCTGCAGGTTCAGCATCGGCGGGTCCACGTAGGCGAAGCCGCCGCGGTGGATGTAGATCCCGTTCTCCGTCTCGGCGATCATCTCCTCGACCGTGACGTCCTCCTCGCCGGGGTCCATGATCGCGATGCTCGGCGCCACCACCTGGATCAGCACCGACCCCGCCGACCCGGCCGTACCCCGGGACTCCACCGGCATCCCGTTCCTCCGGTACCACCACTCGAGCTGAGGCGCGAACTCCCGGGTAGTGAAATAGTCCACCACCACTCCCTCGCGGATGAGGGGGTAGTCCGCGGGGGCCACCCCCTCGACGTCCCACCGGTACATCCCGCCCGCCCGGGGCGCCGACCCCGTGGCCCGCACATTGAGCTTCGGGTTGTTGAAGGAATACTGTCCCAGCACCTCCTCGGGCGGACTCAGGTAGCTCGTCCCGCCGGCGTGCATCTCGTAGCCGAGGACGCGGTCGAACTCGAGCGCCGGCACGATGGACGCATTGAACGCCGCCGACACCGCGGCGGAATCGAGTACCAGGTCGTAGCGCCCCACATCGGGCTCGCGCGCGTTCATCATCATGATCGCGTCTTCGACCGCCTGCTCGGCGTCCGCGGCGAAGGGTATGCCGTCGATCGCCTCCCACCCGTAGCCGCCGGTCTTGAACGATTCCGGGGAGCTGGAGCCGAAGTTCATGCGGTCTTCCGAGATGACCTGGGCACCGTAGCTGTTGCCGAATCCGTGGAAGCGCTGGGCGATGTACGAGCCCTCGCTCGACGCGAACACCACATCGTTCTTGCCGAACAGGAAGTCGGAGAATCCGGTGACTCCGGGCACCCCCATCGCCTCGCCGGCGTTCATGACCGCTTCGTTCGCCGCGATCTGAAGTTCGAGCTGATCCTGGATCGTGTAGTTCCACGGGTCGAGGTCGATCGGGGTCTCCCACTGGCCGTCGGCGACGACGGGGGCCGGAGCGAGCTCCAGCGTGCGGGTCCCGCCCCACGGGTTCAGCGACGACTGCCGCACGGCGACCTGTGCCACCCGGGCGGCCTCCTCTTCCGTGACGATCGTCGACGACGCGAAGCCCCACGCCCCGTCCACGAGCACACGGACTCCGAAGTTCAGCGACCCCGAGATCAACTGCGTGAACACCTGGGTGTTCTGCACGATGGTTCTTCGGCTCGCCCCGCTTGCCACGCGCACGTCCGCGTAGCGCGCCCCCGCGGACCGGGCGGCGTCGAGTGCGGCCATCGCGACCGCGCGCACATCCGGATCCTGCAGCAGCGGCCGGAAGGGCCGGTACCGGCGCGCGGCCTCAAGGGGATCCGCCAGCAGCGTGGAATCCAGGCCGAACAGGCCGGCGGCCGCGAAGGCCGAGCCCGTTCGTACGAAGTCCCGGCGTGACCAGGTCATGTAACCATCCTCCCGTCTGGGGTGCTTCTCAAACCGTCCCACACTATGGGATCGTGCGCCGCCCGGCAACGGCTGCGGTGCGGCTGCGGTGTGGCGGGGCAGGGGCCGTGGCTCCGGCGCGCCGGCCATTGCGCACGGCCGGGGAGCCCGCCCAACCCCGCTTCGCCACTACCGCCTCCCGTAGGTAAAGACGTTGACCTCCCGGAACCTCGCCGCCGGCGCCCCGACCGTGCGCCCGATCTGCTGGAACGGATCGCCCTTGAAGGTTCCGCCGCCGCTGTAGGCGAAAGAGCCGGCACCTCCGATCATGTCCATCGACCGCCAGAAGTCCGGCGTGCTCGACAGGAACGAGGGCCGATTGAGCGGCTCGCCGAGCCTGCCGTCGCGTATCTCGTGCGCCATGTCGCCGCCTGTGAACTGCATGTTCAACATCGGCGGGTCCACCGAGGCGAAGCCACCGCGGTGGATGTAGATGCCGTCCTCCGTCTCGGCGATCATCTCCTCGACGGTGACGTCCTCCTCGCCCGGGTCCATGATCGCGATGCTTGGCGCCACCACCTGGATCAGCGCCGATGCCTGAGATCCCGCCGTGCCCCGTGACTCCACCGGCATCCCGTTGCGCCGGTACCACCATTCCAGCTGCGGCGCGAACTCACGGGTGGTGAAGTAGTCGACCAGGACGCCCTCGCGGATGAGCTGGTAGTCTGCGGGCGCCACACCCTCGACGTCCCACTTGTACATCCCGCCGGCCCGGGGAGCAGACCCCGTGGCCCGCACGTTGAGCTTCGGATTGTTGAAGGAGAACTGCCCCAGCACCTCTTCCGGCGGGGCGAGGTAGCTGGTGCCGCCCGCGTGCATCTCGTAGCCGAGCACCCGGTCGAACTCGAGCGCTTGCACGATGGTCGTGTTGAACGCCGCCGACACCGCGGAAGAGTCGAGGACCAGGTCGTAACGCCCCACGTCGGGTTCCTTCGCGTTCATCATCATGATGGCGTCGTCGACCGCCTGCTCCGCGTCGGCCGCGAAGGGAACCCCGTCGATCGCCTCCCACCCGTAGCCACCGGTCTTGAACGACTCCGGGCTGCTGGAGCCGAAGAGCATCCGGTCTTCCGAAATGGCGTCGGCTGCATAGATGTTCCCGAAGTTGTGGAAGCGCTGGGCGATGTACGACCCCTCGCTCGAAGCGAAGACCACATCGGCCTTGGCGAACTCGAACCACGAGTAGGCGCGGACGCCGGCGAGTGCCTTCGTCTCACCGACCTGCATGATCGCCTCGTTCGCTTCGAGCTGAAGCTCCAGCTGGTCCTGGATCGTGTAGTTCCACGGGTCGAGGTCGATCGGCGTCTCCCACTGGCCGTCGGGGACGACGGGGGCCGGGGCGAGTTCCAGAGTGCGCGTCTTCCCCCAGGGATTGAGTGACGACTGGCGCACCGCGAGCTGGGCCACCCGGGCGGCCTCCTCCTCCGTGACGATCGTCGACGACGCGAAGCCCCACGCCCCGTCCACCAGCACGCGCACCCCGAAGTTGAGCTGTCCCTCGATCGCCTGGGTCGAGACCTGGCGGTCCACGACAATGGTGGTGCGGGTGGTGCCGCTGGCGATGCGCACGTCCGCGTAGCGGGCTCCGGCGGCCTTCGCCGCGTCCAGCGCGGCCCCCGCGATCGCACGTACATCGGGATCCTGAAGCAGCGGCCGAAAGGGCCGGTACCGGCGCGCGGCCTCGTAGGGGTCTGCCAGCAGCGCCGCGTCGAAGCCGACGATCCCGGCTGCGGCGAAGGCCGAGCCTGTGCGAAGGAAATCCCGGCGGGACCAGGTCATATCACCATCCTCCTGTCATGAGAACATGACATCTTGTAAGCTTTTCTTTACTCTCTAGTCGGAATGGGCGTCGCGGTGCAGCGCGCACGCGTTGCGGAGTGCCGGCAGCGAAACCTCGCGGTCGGACGCCTACACCGCATCGGCGATCGCCGTGAAGTTGAAGTCGCGCGAGCGGACCGGCGGGATCATGAAGCCGCCGGCCGCCGCCAGCACGGGCTCGCCGATCGCCTCCAGATTGTTGAGGAAGTACATGTGCGAGTCCACGTAGCGCATGTTCTTGATCGGGCGGGTGATCCTGCCCCGTTCCACGAGCCACGTCCCGTCGCGGGTGACGCCGGTGAAGACGAGCCTGCGGAAGTCGGCGAACCCGGTCGTCAGACGGGTGACGTAGATGCCCCGCTCGCACGTCTCGATCATCTCTTCGAGCGTCAGCAGCGGCGTGCCTTCCTTCGCCTGAATCCGCACCGAGATCGGGTTGGCCAGCGGGTACTCCAGGCCGCGCTCAATCGCCGTGGCGTCGCCGAAGCTCAGGTTCCTGAGAATCCCGTCCTGCACCCAATAGGTCCGGTCGAAGGGGACGCCGGCTCCATTGAATGGGCAGAAGGGCGCGTCCGGATCCATCGGGTCGGAGACGAAGGACAGGCGTTCGTCAAAGACCTGCTTGCCGACCTTCGTGCCGCCTTCCGGGTCGGCAAAGACGCTGAATCCCCGCTGCGCTTCGCCCAGGCCCATGTGGTATTGCATCATCAGCTGAATCATCGGAGCGTAGGCGTCAGGCTCCAGGATCACCGTGTAGCGGGCCGGCTCCACCGCCGAGGGGTCGCGGGAGCGCTCTGCCTTGTCCGTGGCCTTTTCAGCGACCGCCACCGTGTCCAGATCGGTGAAGTCGTAGATCGCCTTGCCGGCCCACCCCGAGCCGGTGTTGTCGCCGGTGCGGGCCGCCAGCTGCACGGTGCCGGTCGTGCTGCGGCAGTAGGCCACCAGACCCGCCGAGTTCGCCACCAGCATCGAGTTGACGCTCAGATCGAGGGTGCCCGCCGTCACGTACCCCTTCGCCCGCTCGAGCGCTTCGACCGCCTTGTGGATCCGGTCGGGGATGTCCACCTCCCGCGTCGCTTCGGACCAGAGCCCCGGCGGGACCGGATAGTCGCGCGGCTGGATGAGCCGTCCCATCTCCTGCCGCCCCCCCGGCCCTTCCCGCGCGGAGTCCTCGGCCCACTTCACGGCCTGCATCAGCCCTTCGTCGTCGAAGCGCTGCGTGATTCCCTGCGCGATCCTCCCGTTGAGCCGGGTCGTCACGCTGACCGACCCCAGCGAGGCGTCGCGCTGTGTCGTGATCCGGTTGATCGCCATCCGGGTGTTCTGCGAGTTGGCGAGCGACACGTTGACGATCGTCTCCCCGCTCGGATCCGCGAACGAGAGTGCCTTCTTCGCGATCGCCTCGGCCTCCTCCTTCGTGAGGATGTCGCCGGTGCTCATACCCCTCGGTACCCACCCGCGGGTGCCCTCCCCGCTCTCTCCGACCGCTTCCTTCCGGCGGACTTCCCCGCCGCTCGCGCCGGCCGCTGAAGGCCGCGATGTGGAGTCACTCATCATCGCCTCCCGTAGGTGAATACGTTGAGGTTCCTGAAACGCGCCGCGGGTGCCCCGACGGTGCGCACGATCTGCTGCGGAGGATTACCCTTGATGGTCCCGCCCCCGCTGTAGCCGAAGGTGTCTTCTCCCCCGACCATGTCCATCGACCGCCAGAAGTCGATCGTGTTGGCCAGGTACTGCGGCCGGCTCAGGAGGTCGCCGAGCTTGCCGTCGCGGATCTCGTAGATGAGGCCGCTGCCACTGCCCTGCATGTTCAGCATGGGGGGATCGACCGAGGCGAAACCGCCATCCCTGAAATAGATGCCGTCCTCGGTCGCCGCGATCATGTCCTCCACGGAGACATCGTCTTCGCCCGGATCCATGACCGCGATGCTCGGCGCCACGACCTGGGTGACGGTCGTCCCCGCCGATCCCGAAGTGCCCCGCGATCCCGGCGGCATCCCGCTCTGTTTGTACCACCACTCCAGATGCGGCGCGAATTCGCGCGACGTGAAATAGTCGACCAGGACCCCCTCCCGAATGAGCTGGTAGTCCTGTGGAGCGACCCCCTCCGCGTCCCATTTGTACATCCCCGCGGCCCGCGGTACCGACCCCGTCGCGCGCACGTTCAGCATCGGGTTGCCGAACGAGAACTGTCCCAGCGCCTCCTCCGGCGGACCCAGGTAGCTCGTCCCGCCCGCGTGCATCTCGTAGCCGAGCATCCGGTCGTACTCGAGCGCGCGCACGATCGTACTGTTGAGGATGGACGATACCGCACCCGATCCGAGGACCACGTCGTACCGGCCCACGTCGGGCTCTCTCGCGCCCAGCATCATGAAGGCCTCCTCGACCGACTGCTCCACGTCGCCGGCCCACGGGATCCCGTCGATCGCCTCCCAGCCGTAGCCCCCCGTCCGGAACGACCCCGGGCTGCTCGACCCGAAGTTCCGGCGGTCGCGCGAGATCACCTGGGCGACGTAGTTGCCTGCGAAGTTGTGAAGACGCTGCCGGGTGTAGGACCCCTCGCTGGATGCGAAGACAACATCGTCCATCGAGAAGCCGAATGAGGAGAAGACCTGGAGCCCCGGCCTGCCGACTTCGGCGATCTTCAGCACCAGCTCGTTCGCCTCGAGCTGAAGCTCCAGCTGATCCTGGATCGAGTAGTTCCAGGGGTCCAGGTCGATCGGCGTCTCCCACTGGCCGTCGGCGACGACCGGGGCGGCGGCGAGTTCGATGGTCTCCAGCCTGCTCCACGGATTTTCCGACGCCTGCCGTGCCGCCAGCCTGGCGATGCGCGCGGCCTCATCCTCCGTGAAGATCGTCGACGAAGCGAATCCCCACGCACCGCCGACGAGGACGCGGACTCCGAAGTTGAGCGAGCCCGCGATCCTGCGCAGCCCGATCTGGCGGCCCGACACGCTGGTCTGGCGGAGGACCCCGCTTGTCACACGCACGTCGGCGTACCCTGCTCCCACGTCGCGGGCCGCCTGGAGCGCGGTCATGGCGATCGCGCGCGCGTCGGGGTCCTGGAGGAGGGGGCGGAAGGCCCGGTGGCCGCGGGCGGCAGCGTAAGGATCTGTGAACACACGACCGTCGAGGCCCAGCATTCCGGCAGCGGCGAAAGCCGAACCAGTGCGCACGAAGTCCCGGCGGGTCCAGGTCATGCTACAAGCCTCCTGCGGGGGGTACCGACAAACACCGGTCCAGATTAGGAATGGCCCGGCCGGTTTGCAAACGTGCCTGTCGAAGGCGGGGTCGTCGAATCGCCTCAGGTTCCCTCGGGCGGCGGCTCCCGGGGCGGCCCGATCCGGGGCGACCGCACCTGCGCGGACTCGATGGGCGCGGGCTCGCTCGGCGCCGGCCCGGCCTCCCCCTCCTCTTCCCGGGGCCCGAACTGGATCAGCAGGCCACCGATCACCGAAGTCACGAACCAGGCGATGAAGGTGGCCAGGAGGACCTCCTCGGAGTAGAACATCCCGGAGGCCAGGCTACCCACGGCGGCCCCCAGCCAAAGCACGAAGTTCTGGAGCTGGAAGTCGAGCTGTTTGCCGAACTTCATCCCGTGGACAGCCCGGAGTACCAGATAGACAAGTGCGCCTCCGATCGCGAGCGGCCGCGCCGGCTCGCCCATCGCGGTGAGGAACCCCAGCGCCACACCCACCGCACCCCCGGTCACGATCCACATCTGCGAGGCGACGGGCGAGGTGCCCGCCGGGACTTCGGGCGGTTTCGCCTCTTCCGGCGGTACAACGTCCGAGTCCTCCAGCACCTCCTGGATCGCCGTGCTGGTAGCGGCCGGATCGATTCCCGCTTCGTTGGCGATTCTGCGCAACTCCTCGACGGTCAGGGTGTCCCCGCGCGCGTCGATTTCGGCCGCGCGCTGCAGAATGAGCGAAACCTGTGAGGACGAGAGTCTCACCGGCGGGTTGGCCATAGGCGCAATGTCTCCCGTATGGGCCTGGCAAAGTCAGCGGACCGGAAATTCACCCCGGACGCCCCGATTCCGCAACCGGCGCGGTGCCGGGGGGTGCGTAAACGAAGGTCCAACTGTTAAGACACCACTGGACCCCGCTATGTTGCACGGCGGAGGCCGGCGTTCCTTGCGTGGTCGCCGTGCCACTCGGATGCGTTGGGATATATTGGCAACGGGACACTGTTTCCCCGGAAGCGAGAAGGAGGTTGAACAGCATGCGAGAAAGCCTGATGAGAGGAATGGGCCTCGGGGTGAGGTGGGCGGTGGCGGGCGCGATCGTGGGTGCCTGCCCCGTCCTTGTCTCGGGGCAGACGGGGACCTTGTTGCGGGGATTCCACATCGGGCTGGCTCTGCAAGCCGGCCAGGTCGAAGCCACGATGCAGAAGTCCGTGGACAACACGGCCCCCAACACTCTGGTGCCTGAGCCGAGGCGTGGCAGGGTGTTCCACGACAAGGCCTCGGGAGACGGGGCCGCCTACGGAGCCGGGGTGGTCGGTGGGTATCGCGTGCCGCTGTCCGGCGGCGCCTGGTTCGTTGAGGCCGAGGCCGGGGTCGCGTGGCACGGTGGCAGCACGGAAGCGCAGTTCGCCGGAGTCGGCGTTTCGCCCGACCGCAGACAACTCGGGGAAAGCTGGCCCGACAGCTGGGAGGTGTCGAAGGAGATGAGCTACGGCGCCACGTTGAGACTCGGCGGCAGTCCAGGTGGATTGGGCTCCCGGGGCATGGCATTCCACCTGCTCGCAGGCATGCGCTTCGCCGCGGTCGGGTTCACGAACCACTACGTGGGCTGCTTTTCGCCGGACCCGTGCGAGCCCTCGGAGTTCGGGTCCGGCCGCGAGGACATGGACATGGATTTCACGGTGTGGCGCGGAGGCATCGGATTGGAAAAGTCCCTGGGCGATCGACTCGCGGTCCGTGTCGAGGCGGACTATTCGATGTACGCCAGGGAGGAATGGGTGACGCCGTTCAACGATGTCGTGGTCACGGTGGATTCAGGCATGGAAGCGAGCGAAGTCGGCCTGAGCCTGGGTCTGATTCGGCGCTTCTAGCAGCCATCGCGGGAATGAGTCCCCGCTGCATTCGGGAGGCGATGCGCGACTTGCCGGCACGGCGCCTCGCCGCCCTCGGTGCTACGCGGAGATTATCCGCGGACAGCTACAGCGCATCGCCTACCGACTCGTCCGGCACCTCTGTCGCGGGCTCGTCGCGGCTCACGACCCGTGTGGCGGGCCCGACGATCAGCGGGTCCGCGCCGGTGACGACGGCGGGGTCCTTGTCGGGGTACGACAGCCGCGAGAGGAAGTGCTGCAGGGCGGCGATCCGTGCCCGCTTCTTGTCGTCCGACTTGATGACGGTCCAGGGGGCGTCGGCCGTGTCCGTGTAGAAGAACATGGCCTGCTTGGCGTGCGTGTATTCGGGCCACTTGTCGAGCGAGGCGATGTCGATGGGGGACACCTTCCACTGTTTCAGCGGGTCGGTCTTGCGACTGTCAAAACGGTGTTTCTGCTCCCGTTGGGAAACCGAGAACCAGAACTTGAATAGGAGGATGCCGCTGTTGACCAGCATGCGTTCCAGCTCCGGACACTGGCGGAGGAACTCGAGGTACTCCTGTCCAGTGCAGAAGCCCATAACGCGCTCAACGCCAGCGCGGTTGTACCATGACCGGTCGAAAAAGACCATTTCGCCGGCGGTGGGCAGGTGACGGACGTAGCGCTGGAAATACCACTGGCCCCGTTCCACGTCGCTGGGCTTGTCGAGGGCCACGACGCGCGCGCCACGCGGGTTGAGGTGCTCCATGAAGCGCTTGATGGTGCCGCCCTTGCCGGCGGCGTCGCGCCCTTCGAAGAGGATCACGATCCTGACCCCGGAGTCCTTGACCCAGCGCTGCACCTTGAGCAGCTCGACCTGCAGGACCGCCTTCTCCCGCTCGTACTGTTTGCGCTTCATCTTCGTCTCGTACGGGTAGACGCCCTCCTGAAAGACCCGTCTGATGACGTCCCCGCCGGGTGCGTCTTCCCTTGGGATCACGCTCTCGCTCATCGCGGCCCTCCCAGTGTGGTCATCGCCGCTCCCTGCGCTCAAGTCGGCGCGGGAGGATCAGGTGAAGCAGCTCACCGCCCTCCTCCGCCTTCGTCCAGTCGTCCGCGGACAGTTCGATGACAGCCACGGCCCCGGTCGGGAACTTGGTTCGCAGCCGGTCGATTTCGCCCTTGTCACCGGTGCGTGAAAGATAGGCGGCCAGAGCGTGGCTGGAGGGGTTGTGCCCCAGGACCATGACGGTACCCGCCTTCCGGGGAGTGGCGGCGACGGTGGCGAGCACCATGCGCGGCGACGCCAGGTACAGGCCGCGAAGGAACTCCACACGAGGGTGTCCACCGAACTCCGGCTCCATCAGGAGCCACGTCTCCCGCGTCCTGGCGGAGGTGCTGGAATAGACGACATCCGGGATACAGTCGAGTCCGGCGAGCTCCCTGCCGACCAGGGGTGCGGCTCGTCGGCCGCGGCTGTTGAGCGGCCGGTCGTGGTCGCTGAGGGTCACATCCCCCCAGCTTGACTTCGCGTGTCTCGCGAGCATCAGCCGGCGCATGCGTGTGTCTCTCGGTTCATCGTTTTCTCGTCCTGACGCGTCGGCAGCCGCTTCGAGGTTTCGGTGTGCCCGGGTGAAGCGCGACTCGGCGTCCGAAATGTTACACGCGTGGGACGGCGATTGCACCCCCTGGCCCGCTGGACGCGGTAGTTTGCCCGGCGGGCCAGGCAGTGGCAGGTTGGGACCGATCGGAGCGCAGACAGGAGAAAGATCATGATCGGGACGACCCCGGTTCAGCGGAACCGGCACGCGCCGCGACGGCGCACACACAACCGTCGGCAAGGAGCCGTGCCGCCGGTCTGGCGAGGGAACCTTGTTGCCGTGCTGGCGGCGGCTTCGGCCACGCTCTGTGCGTGCAGCGCCCCGGAGACGGCACAACTCCCTGCAGAGTGGCACCCCGCGCTCTCCAGCTTCGCGGAGACGGTCGCTGCAGATGTGGAGAGCGACAGCGTCGCGGGAATCACCGTGGCGCTGGCGCGCGACGGCGAGGTGCTGTGGTCGGAGGCGTTCGGCTGGGCAGATCCTGAAGCCGGGATCCCGGCCGCGCGGGAGACCATCTACAGGACCGGGTCGATCTCCAAGTCGTTCACGGCCGTGCTGTTGGCGATCCTCATCGACGACGGGACCGTTTCGCTGGAACAGACGCTGGAGTCGCTGGTTCCCGAAATCGCCGAACTGCGGGAGCGGCCCCCGGGGGCGGACCCCGTACTGCGCCAGGTCGCGAGCCACACTGCCGGATTCGGGCGGGAACCCGGTCTCCCGGGTGCCGCGACCGGTCCCATCGAGGCCTGGACGGAGCGCATCCTGGAATCCATCCCGACGACCCGCTACCTCACGCCTCCCGGAACGGAGTATTCGTATTCGAACATCGGCTTCGGCATCCTCGGATTCGCCATGGAGCGGGCCGCCGGGGAACCCTTCATGGACCAGGTCGAGGCACGAATCTTCGAGCCGCTGGAGATGGAGAGCAGCACCTTCATCGTGGGGGACGCGCTCCGTCCGATGCTCTCGAAGGGGCACGCCAACAATGCCGAGGGCGACGTGAACACCGAGCGGCCCGCGCAGGAGCACCTCGGGCGCGGCTACAAGGTCCCCAACGGCGGCGTCTACTCCACGGTTGACGACCTCGCCGCCTTCGCGGCAGGCGTGATGGGGCGGGGCGGCGCGTCCCTGCTCAGCGACGAAGTGCGCGCCGCCGTGCTCAGCGTCCAGACCCCCGAGGACCCCGAATCCGGCTACGGCCTCGGCTTCTCGATCACCACCCTGGACGGTCGCGTCTTCGCCGGCCACGGGGGATCGGTGGCGGGCTACACCGCGCACCTCCTGTTCGAACCGGCCACCGGCCTCACCGCGGTGCTGCTGCGCAACTACAACCGGGGCCGCACGAACCTGGGGCGGGCGGCACGGGAACTGCTTGCCGGGCTGCCGGTCGGCTGACCGCAGACCGGCCCTGGAGTTGTTGCGGCCCGAATATGGCCGGAACTCATTTCCGCGGGCCGCTACAGAACCCAGTCAGCCCCGACCCGAATCATCAGCCCCCGGTTCATGGCGGAGTCGTCGGGAACGTCCGAGATGTTGAGGATGCCGAAGCCGTAGAGAGCCTCCACGACCATGTGGAAATCGACCACGTCGAAGGACATCCCGGCGCCCCCGGAGACCCCGAAGTCAAGGATCTTGAACGGATCTTCCTGGTTGGCCCCGCAATCGGAGCTCAGCGAACTCCCCTCGGAAGACACCGAAGCGGTACACGACACCATGACACTCAGGCCTGGCCCGGCGAGCAGGTAGGGTCCCGTGCCCAACGATGCCTTCCCGAGCGCAGCGACGTCGATGTACCCCAGCCTGAAGCTGAAATCGACGTCTCCGGGCAGTGCGTCGGCGGTGAATCCCGTGCCCCGCTCGGTGTAGCCGGCGGAAAGCGCGATCCCGACCCCGCCCCGCATGCGGGACGCGGTAACGGCGAAATGGATCCCGGCGATCGACGATGGTTCGACCTCCTCGTCGGCCGTGGCGAACTGGCTGAGCGTCATGCCGGCCCGGCCGCCGATCGTCGTCTGGGCGGTGAGCGGGGTGGCGCAGAGAAGTGCGGCGAGGATCGCCAGGCGACCGTTCATCGAGTGCTCCTGTACCGGCGGGTTGACGCGGTGCGAGATTGCCGTGAGCGTGCCGCCAACGATAATTCATGGGGCGCAACGGAACCAGCGCCCGCGACGCGAGCCGTCGCGACACGAGCCACAACGATACAGACCCCCACGACGCTAAGGAGAGAGACACGAATGTCCGACACACCCCTGGGCCGTTTCTGCTGGAATGAACTGATGACCCCCGACCCCGGCGCGGCCCGCGGCTTCTATTCGAGCATCACCGGCTGGGACACGAGTCTTTGGGACGGTGGGGAAAACCCCTACGAGATGTGGATGAACGGCGAAATACCGGTGGGCGGATTGATGGATCTCCCGGCTCCGGATGTGCCGCCGTGCTGGCTGACCTACCTCTCCACCCCCGACCTGGACGCAACGATGGAGAAGGTGCGGGCAAACGGCGGGACCGTGATGAACGAGCTCGCGGTGCCGCAGGTGGGGCGGTTCGCCGTCATCGCGGACCCCCAGGGCGGCGTCATCTCGATCCTGGAACCCGAGGGCGATACCCCGGGTCACGACGGTCCGCCGGGGCTGGGCGAGTTCTCCTGGCGGGAGCTGCCGACCACCGACGCGAACGCGGCCTGGGCCTTCTATGCGGAGGTCTTCGGGTGGGAGGACGCGGGCCGCATGGACATGGGCGAGATGGGCCACTACCAGGTCTTCGGAAGGGGCGGGCTGCCGCTGGGCGGCATCTTCAACGGGCCGGCGGACATGCCTGCGGTGGGATGGCTGCTGTATGTGCGCGTCCCCGACGTGCACCAGGCGGTGGACAGGATCACGGAACTGGGCGGCAAGCTGCTCAACGGTCCCATGGAGGTTCCGGGGAACGACTACATCGCGCAGTGCATGGATCCGCAGGGGATCGCGTTCGCGGTTCACCACACGCCGGAAGAGGGGGGATGACGGACCGCGCGGTGGCGCTCCTCTGCGCCGCCTTCATAGTCATCGGCGCGGCCGGTTGCGGATCGCGTGAACCGGCAAGCCTCGTGATCGCGGGGGGCGTGATCGTGGACGGGGAAGGGGGACCGCCCCGGGCCGGGACGGTGGTGATCAGCGGGAACGCGATCGTGTCGGTGGGGGAGGGGGGGCGCGCGGCCCTGGACACGATCGATGCCACCGGGCTGGTCGTGGCTCCGGGCTTCATCGACGTCCACAGTCATACGCCGCCGGCGATCGCGCAGGAGCCCATGCGCCTCAACGAGGGGGTGGTGCGGCAGGGAGTCACGACCGTGTTCGGCGGCCCCGATGGCGGCTTCGCGCCGGCGCGGATCCTGGCCCTGATGGAGGCGTACCACTACCAGGGAATCGGCACGAACGTCGCCTTCTACGTCGGTCACAACGGGATCCGGCGCGAGGTCATGGGGGACGACCAGCAGCGCCGCCCCACCGAGGACGAGCTGGAGCTGATGCGCGTGCTCGTGCGGGAGGGGATGGAGCTGGGCGCCTTCGGCCTCTCGACCGGGCTGATGTACGAGCCCGGAATGTTCTCCGACACGGAGGAGGTGATCGCGCTGGCGCTCGAAGCCGCGGCCTACGGCGGGGTCTATGACTCGCATGTGCGCAATCCGGTTCACGCTTTCGTGGAGTCCGACCGGGAAGTGGTGCGGATCGCGCAGATCGCGCGGCTGCCCGGGAAGATCGGGCACCTGAAGGCGGTGGGACTCCACAACGAGGGCGTGATCGAGGAGATCATCGAACTCGTCGAGGCGGCCCGGGCGCAGGGCACCCAGGTCGTGTCCGACCAATACCCCTACGACGGGGCCGCCATCGCGACACTTGCCAGGATCATCGTCGTGCCTCCCGGCCTGGACGGGCTCGACGCCCTCCGGAGCATGCAGCGGCGGGGACGGACCGACGAGGGGATGGCGGAGCTCCGGGCGGCCCTTGCGGACCCGGGTTCGCGCGCCCGTCTCAAGGAAGCCAGCGAGAACGGAGTCGACGGCGGCTTCGCGTGGCTGAAGGCGACCGGGTACACGAGCATGCGGATCACCGGTTCAGCGGACTACCCGGAGCTGGTCGGCGCCTACCTCTCCGAGATTGCCGGCCAGCGCGGCCAGGAGCCCTTCGACGCCGTGGCCGATCTGATCATCGGGTCGTCCCGGCCCGTCAACCTCACCCTGGGCGCGATCAAGGAACACGATGTGCGGCGCCTCATGGTCCAGCCCTGGAACATGATCGCCAGCGACGGAGGCTACGCCGACGGCTCGGACGCGCCCACCGGACACCCGCGCAGCACCGGCACCTTCCCCCGCCTGCTGGGACACTACGTCCGGGAGGAGGGCGTCCTCACCCTGGAGGAAGCCGTGCGCAAGATCACCTCGCTGCCGGCCGGCTTTCACGGCATCATGGATCGCGGCCGCCTCGCGCCCGGCATGCGCGCGGACATCGCCGTCTTCGACCCGGCGACGATCATCGACCGGTCGGATTGGGACCATCCCCAACGCTTCGCCGAGGGGGTGGTCCACGTCCTCGTCAACGGTGTCCCCGTGCTGCGCGACGGAGAGATGACGGGCGAGGCGCCCGGCGAGGTGGTGAAGCTGCAGCCGGCCGGGGGATGAGCGGGCCACCGGTGATGGGCGACTGCAGGTGACGGCGGTCAGCGGTGATGATCGGCGACAGATGACGAGCGGCCATCGGTCATCGTCGGCCGGCGGGTGGCGGGCAGCCCCGCGGTGATGAAGACAGAAACGTAAAGTAAACCTTACAGAATGTAATGTCCTCTGTACAATTTCGTCCGCTGGATCCCCGGGACTGGCCTGCGGTCGCCGAGATCTACCGGCAGGGGATCGTGTCCGGCAACGCCACCTTCGAGACCGAGGTCCCCGGCTGGGAGAGCTGGAACGCGGCACGCAGCCCCGAGTGCCGCTTCGTGGCGGAGGCCGGCGGCGAGGTGATCGGGTTCGCGGCGCTGAGCCCGGTGTCGGGGCGGTGCGTCTACGGTGGGGTACGCGAGGTGATGGTCTACATCGCGGAGAGAGAGCGCGGGCGGGGTGTGGGGGGGAGCCTGCTGCACCGGCTCATCGAAGAGACCGAAGCGCAAGGAATCTGGACGCTCCAGGCAGGCATCTTCCCCGAGAACGCGGCGTCGATCCGGATCTTCGAGCGGGCCGGCTTCGAGATCCTCGGGATCCACCGGCGCCTCGGCCGCTTCCATGACGGCCGCTGGCGCGATGTGGTGTTCATGGAGCGGCGGAGCGAGGTCGCGGGGGTGGACTGACGGGCCGGACTGCGCGTTGCCGCGTCACGCCAGGGCGTTCGCCCAACGGCAACGGCCTGTCGGCGCCCCCTCCCCCTACGCCACCTCGATCCCCTCGTCCAGGAACACGTCCTGGATCAGGTTCAGCAGCTTGACCCCCTCCGCCATCGGGCGCTGGAACGCCTTGCGCCCGGATATCAGCCCCATCCCCCCGGCGCGCTTGTTGATCACCGCCGTGCGCGCCGCCTGCGCGAAGTCGTTGTCCCCGCTGGAGCCGCCCGAGTTGATCAGCCCGGCGCGGCCCATGTAGCAGTTCGCCACCTGGTAGCGCGTCATCTCGATCGGGTGCGCGCCCGGGACCAGGTCCGAGTACACCCTGTCGTGAGTGCGCCCGAACCCGACCGCACGGTAGCCGCCGTCCAGCTCCGCCTGCTTCTGCTTGATGATGTCGGCCTCGATCGTGACCCCGAGGTGGTTGGCCTGGCCCGTCAGGTCGGCCGCCGCGTGGTAGTTCTTTCCGCCCGTGTTGAAGGCGGACTGCCGCAGATAGCACCACAGTACTGTGACCATGCCGAGCTCGTGCGCCATCTGGAAGGCCTCGGAAGTTTCCTGCAGCTGGCGCATCCCCTGATCCGACCCGAAGTAGACCGTCGCGCCGACGGCCACGGCGCCCAGCTCCCACGCCTGCTGGACGCTCGCGAACATCACCTGGTCGTAGCGGTTGGGGTAGGTGAGCAGCTCGTTGTGGTTGAGCTTGACCAGGAAGGGGATCCGGTGGGCGTACCTGCGCGAGATCGAGCCCAGCACGCCCAGCGTGGAGGCGACCGCGTTGCACCCGCCCTCCAGCGCCAGTTCGACGATGTTGCCGGGATCGAAGTAGACGGGGTTGGGGGCGAAGGACGCACCCGCGGAGTGCTCGATGCCCTGGTCGACGGGGAGGATCGACACGTAGCCGGTGCCGGAAAGCCGCCCGTGCCCGAGGATTGACTGCATGCTGCGCAGGACCTGGGGACTACGGTCAGTGCCGGAGACCACCCGGTCCACGAAGTCGGGGCCGGGAAGGTGGAGCTGGTCCCTGGGGAAGCCCCGCGCGCGGTAGGTGAGAAGGTCTTCGGCCTCGGCGCCGAGAAGGTCGTGGATGCGGTCGGATGCGGGCATGGCGGCGTGGGGGTGGGGGGTGATGG
>VXLT01000106.1 GCA_009841475.1 Gemmatimonadota bacterium | reverse complement strand
CCCCCACCCTTCGCGGCGGCGCTCCCCCGCGCCCCTCGCATCCGTCCTCTGGTGCACCACGACGTGGATGAGCGACCCCCCCACGGCGGCCTGATAGAGCGTGAGCGCTCCCGAATCCGGCGCGAGGCCCACGAGGGCCGCCCCGGACAGGTACCCCCCCACGGTCGCGAGCGCGAGTACGGACAGCGCGGCGATCCCGGCCCGCCTGTCGATCTCGCGCGCCGCCAGCAACCATACCGCGAGTCCCACCGGGAGCCGGTGGAGGACGATCGCCAGCGGGAACGACAGGGGCGCGCCGACCGGGAGGGTGGCCAGCGCCGCCCCATCCAGAGCGGCGTGAACAACGAGCCCGGAGAGTCCGAAGTAGAGCGCCCAACGATGGGTGCGCGCACCCCACCGCCGCGATCCCCGCTCCGCGACGACGGGAATCAGCAGCCCGGCCAGGAGGGCGACCAGGACGGCCCAGTCGCCGTCTCCGATCGCCGCGGGCACGAATTCGAGGAATACCAGGCCTGGAATGGCAACCAGGACCAGTCCGTCGAGGGCCAGGCCGGTTCGGCGGCCGGGGGTCGGGGCGACGCCGGTTCCAGGCCCATGCCGAGGGCCGGCTTCCCTCGCAAGCAGCGGTCCGGCCGCCAGCGCCGCGAGCGCGGCGATCAGGTAAAGCATGTGTCAAGTCTGCAGTACATCCACGAGTCCCTCGTCCCGGTGGATCTCAATACTCGGCGCGCCCGGGCCATCCGTGAAGAGCACCGCGTTCATGCAATCCGCCCGCGCGCTCGGAACAAGCAGTCCGCCGAACTCCAGGAACCGGGCTGCCTCGGCGATCTCCTGCAGACGCGTGTATTCCCGGTCTCTCCGGGCGTATGCGAGCGCGCCATACCGACCGACATCGACGCCAAGGTAGGCGAGCGCGGCCAGATCGGGAAGCCGCAGCGCACGGTCGATCGCCACGTTCAGCCTGTAAAGGCGAAGGGATATCCGCGATGGTGGAACGGACTGGCCCCGAGTCAGATGGTAGCGCATTTCACTCAACGCCCCGCCCTTCTCCAGCGACGAATACAGAACGGGGACCCCAGTCGGGCTCCACCGTCCGCCTGCCACTCCGGGTTCCCGCGGATCACGCCCGTCGAAGACAATTCGCCAGACCTGCCCGCTGAAGCTGACGTAACCGATCGCCTCGATCGCGCGCAGCAGCGCAGGCTCGCGAATCAGGGGCACAAGCAGCCCGTGGGATCGGTCACCGCTGGATTGGGGCAGAGCTGCACTCGCCTGCTACAGGAAGACGCCGGCTTCCAGCCGGTCGATAATGTCCAGAACCTCTTCCGAGCGGCCCTGGCTGATCGCTTCGATGGGGCGCCCCCCGGCAAGTTGCGGATGCCGGGCGAAAAGCCACGCCAGGATCTCTTCCGGCTTGTAGTAGTCGCCCAGGCGAATCACCACGTAGCGAAGGTCGGACAGGACCAGTTGCGTTCGCGAGTGCGGAGTCGACCGGCCTGTCGACCACCGTGAAACCGTCGCCTGGGAGACGTTCGCGATGTTGGCGACATCCACACCTCGAAGGCCCCCGACCCGTCTGAGGTCCTTCAAGTAGCCCCCTACGACGGTCCCCATTGCTCCTCCCGTTTGATGATTACGTTTCAGTTAATATCATATATGAAAGCAAAACATCAATCCCGCGGTTGCGATTGAATCGCAACCCCCGTATGCCGGCTTCGCAAGCAGCCCGTGGACAGAACTCCCCGCCATTCGAGCGGGGTCGACAGGCTGCTCGCCATCCGCATCCCGTCTCCCTTGCCAAGGGGCGCCCCATTGTGGGACGATTATCCCTGTCATCCTCGCCCGGTCGGGCGCCCAGTCCAGGAGAGCCGTCACCGATGCCAAAACCGACCAACGAACCCATCGCGATCATCGGGATGGCGTGCCGCTTTCCCGGCGCGAACGATATCGAGTCCTTCTGGCGGCTGCTGATAGAGGGGAAGAACGCTGTCAGCGAGGGAGTTCCCGGTTCGGGTGAGGGACGCTGGGGGCTGATCTTCGGTGACGACGCGGTCGAGAGCGAGGGCTGCCGCTACGGCGCCTTCGTCGACGACATCGAGCTGTTCGACGACACGTTCTTCCGCATTTCGCCGGTTGAGGCGGAGTTGCTGGACCCCCAGCAGCGGATGATGCTGGAGGTCGGCTGGCAGGCGCTGGAGGACGCGGGCGTCAACCCGGACCGGCTCAAGGAGACGCGCACCGGCGTCTACACCGGGATCAGCAACGACGAATACCGCATGCTGGTCGTGGAGTCGGAGAAGCCCGCCGAGGCGGCCTCATGTCTCTACGCGCTGAGCGGCACCAACCTGAACGGCACCGCAGGGCGGGTCTCCTTCGTTCTGGGACTCAGGGGGCCGGCGAAGGCCGTCGACGCCGCCTGCGCGTCGGCGATGGTCGCGATCAACGACGCGGTGGCGGACCTGCAGCACGGGAAGGCCGATCTGGCGATCGCGGGAGGGGTGCAGGCCATCCTCAACGGCCGCATCTACGAGCTTCGCGCCGAGGCGATGATGCTCTCGCCCGACGGGCAGTGCAAGACCTTCGACGAGTCGGCGAACGGCTACGTCCGCGGCGAAGGCTGCGGGGTCGTCATCCTGAAGCGCCTGAGCGAGGCGGAAGCGGACGGCGACCGGATCTGGGCCGTGATCAGGGGCTCGGCCGTCAACAATGGCGGGACCGGCGTCGGGCTGACCGTGCCGAACACGCCGGCGCTCGAGCAGGTCATGGCCGACGCACTGGCGGACGCGGGAGTGTCACCGGAGGAGGTGGACTACATCGAGGCGCACGGGACGGGTACGACGGTGGGCGACCCGATCGAAGCCGACGCCGTGGCCCACATCTACGGCCAGGAGCGCGAGGCAGACCGCCCGCTGCTGATCGGGTCGGTCAAGACCAACCTCGGGCACCTGGAGTCGGCGGCGGGGGTGGCCGGGCTGATCAAGGCGGCGCTCGTCGTGAAGCGGGGCGTGATTCCGAAGCATCTGCACTTCCACACTCCCAACACGAGCATCGACTGGGAGAACATCCCGCTCCAGGTGACCTCGTCGATGATGGAGTGGCCGGACCGGGATGGGCGGCCGCGAATTGCGGGGGTAAACTGCTTCGGGATTTCGGGGACGAATGCGCATCTGGTGGTGGAGGAGTACCGGGGTGCGGGCGGACGGCCGGAGCCGTCTGCCGAGCCGCGCGTCACTCGGCTTCTGCCGCTCTCGGGCAAGTCGGAAGAGGCGTTGCGGGAACTGGCTGCGAGGTACCTGGCGTGGCTGGATGAGCGAGACGGGGAGTTGGGCGGGGAAGGTGGCGCCGCGGAGTTGTCCGGGGGAGAGGGCGCCCAGGAGCCGTCCGGGAAGGGCGCCACGGATCCGGTGCTCTCGGACATGGCCTGGACGGCGGCGGTGGGGCGGAGCCACTTCGGTTATCGCACGGGGGTTGTGTTCGACGATACCGCGTCCCTGCGGGAGCGGCTGCGGGAGCTGGCGGGTTCGCCGGGGGTTCGGGCGGGCGGTTCGCCGGCCAGCGTGGCCTTCGCGTATACCGGGCAGGGCAGCCAGTGGGCCGGGATGGGGGAGGCGCTCTACCGGAGTGAGTCCGTCGCCCGCGCGGTCCTGGACCGGTGCGAGGCGGTGTTCACGGAGGTGCGGGGGACGTCGCTCCTCGACGTGATGTTCGGGCGGGCGGGCGCGGACGGCGACCTGGGCGACACCGCCTGGGAGCAGCCCGCGCTCTACGCGCTGGAATGCGCGCTGGCGGCGCTGTGGGAGAGCGTGGGCGTGCGGCCCGTCGCGGTGGTGGGGCACAGCGTCGGGGAGCTGGCCGCGGCGCACGCGGCGGGCGTGTTCAGTCTGGAAGACGGGATGCGGTTCGCGTGTGCGCGGGGCGCGCTGATGGCGGAGATGGAGCCGGGCGCGATGGCAGCCGTCTTCGCGGCACCGGAGAGGGTGGCGGGGGTGGTGGAGGAGGCGAACGCGGCCTCGGCCGGGG
>VXLT01000049.1 GCA_009841475.1 Gemmatimonadota bacterium | reverse complement strand
ATTTATACCCCCCCCCCCCCCCCCCCCCCCCCCCGCCCTCCTGCCCCCCCCCCCCCGCCCTCTTCCCCCCCCCCCCCGGGGCCGGGGGGGCGGGCCGCCGGCCGGCCGGGAGCCTGAGCCGCGCCGGGATCCGGGCCCCGCGGTGGAGTTGCTGGCCCGGGCGCTCCGGGAGCTGGCCGGGCAGGACGGCGCTCAGGTTCGCGATTCCGACGTGAAGCGCAAGATGCTCGCAATCGACAAGGCCTTCGACGAGAGCGTGTTCGGCTTCCCCAAGTTCAGCAGGTTCCTGCAGTTCGCGGAGAGCGAGGGGGCCGTCGTCCTGGGTCGCGGCAGAAGCGGGAGCTTCAAGGTGCGGCTCGCCCGGCAGGCACCGGTGGCGCCGGCGGATGCGTTCGACGCCAGGGCGCTGGAGCTGCCCGTTTCCGAGAAGGCGATCAAGAGCTATCTGGCAAACCGGTACAAGGGCGTGGGGATCAAGACCGCTGAACGCCTCGTGGAGAGCTTCGGAGCCGATGTCTTCAAGGTGCTGCAGCAGGCACCGGAGCGTGTGAGGAAGACGCTTTCGCGGGCTCGGGCGAACACGGTTCTGGCCGAGTGGGAGAAGGACTACAAGCGTCGGATCAAGGCTGCCGCGAAAGCGCCGAAGCAGGTTTCGTCAAGCGTATCCGAGCCGGCCGGTGGGGAAGCGTCCACCGGGTCACGTCCGGCGGGGAGCCGGGGGGCGCGGCGGGGCCCGCGCGGAGCAGGTGGCCGGGCCGGAGGGCCCCGGGGCCGCGAAGACCGGCGCCCCGCGCAGTCCCGTCTCGGCCTCGACGAGCGAAGCGCCGCACCCGACGCCCGCCCGGCGCCGGGGGGGAACGACCCCGAGCCCGTGGGGGCCGATCAGGGTGCGGGGCGCGCGGGACTCCTCGGCCTGCTCCCGTGGGGGCGCCGAAAGCGGGATTCCGGCGACGGCGGCCGCTAGCGCCGGCGAGTTCCACGGGCGTTGCAGCACGACTGGGACTTCCTTTCCGGGGACACGGCGGAGGTGGCGCGCCGCCTGCTGGGATCGTCACTGGTCTCCACCGTGGATGGCCTCGAGACGAGCGGTGTCATCGTCGAGACGGAGGCATACCTGGGACTCGGCGACCCCGCCAGCCACGCCCACGCCTCTAAGGGTCGCACGCCGCGCAACGACGCCATGTTCGCCGCGCGCGGTACGCTGTACGTCTACGTCTCCTACGGCATCCACCATTGCGTCAACGTGGTGACGGGGGAGGAGGGCGACCCCGCCGCGGTGCTCGTGCGGGCCCTCGACCCTGTTTCCGGGGAGGAAACCATGGCACGGCGCAGAGGCCGAACCACCGACCTCTGCAGCGGCCCGGGACGGCTGGCCCAGGCGCTGGGGATCACCATGCGGCACAACTACCACGACCTCGCGCAGCCCCCGGTGCGGCTGCTCCCCGGCGCCCCGGTGGAGGAGTCGCGGACGGGGACCTCGGGGCGGATCGGCGTTTCCCGGGCCGGGGACTGGCCGCTCAGGTTCTTCATCAGGGGACATCCGGCGGTGAAGCCGCCAAGGTGGTAGGTTAGTTGGTCATGAACGAACCCACCTGGATCTCCGTTCTCCCGCCGATCCTCGCGATCTTCCTCGCCATCGCCTCGCGTCAGGTCTACCTGTCCCTTGCCGCGGGGCTGTGGCTGGGCTGGACCATCCTGCACGACTGGAACTTCGGCAGCGGGCTCATGAGGACGGTGGAGTCCACCGCCGAGGTGCTGGGCGACACCGGCAACGCGATGGTCATCATGTTCACGCTGGTCATGGGAGCGCTCATTGCCACCGTCAGCGCTTCGGGAGGCGTAACGGGCTTCGTGACGGCACTGGAGCGCAAGCGGTGGGTGACCGGCGGGCGCGGCGCCCAACTGCTGGCCTGGGTGATCGGAATCGTCATCTTCATCGAGTCGAACCTGACGGTGCTGGTCGCCGGGTCGGTATCGCGGCCTCTCTTCGACCGCTACCGGAGGTCGCGGGAAAAGCTGGCATACCTGATCGACTCTACCAGTGCGCCGATCTGCATCCTTATTCCGCTCAACGCCTGGGGTGCATACAATCTGCGGCTGCTCGCCGAATCGGGCGTGCCCGAGGGTGACACCCTAGGCATCTTCGCCCGCTCGATCGTCTTCAACTTCTACGCCTTTGCGGCGGTCCTGCTGGCCCTGGCCGTCATCCTCTTCAAGCTCGACTGGGGACCGATGAAGAAGGCCGAGGCACGTGCCGCCAAGGGGGAGGTGCTCTGGCCCGATGCCACGCCGATGATGGACGAGGGCGTGCTGGAGCAGAAGGAAGAGGCGCCGATCCCGGCCCGCGCCGTCAACATGATCGTCCCGATCGTGGTGCTGGTCGTGATGATGCCTGTTGTGCTCTACCTGACCCGCACGGATACTCGCCCGTTCGGCAACGGCTCGATGGCGGTGCTCTGCTCGTCGCTCGCCGGACTGGCGGCCGCCTGGATCATGATGCTCGTCCAGAAAGCGTACAAGATCGACGACCTGGTACGAATCGCGCTCCGAGGGGCCGGCGGTCTCGTGCCGCTTGCGGTGATCCTGATCCTGGCGCTGGCGCTGGGAGGCGTGACCCGGGAACTGGGCACGGGGGACTACGTGGCCGCGATCGCCCACGACGTCCTTTCGCCTGCCGTCTTCCTCCCACTGGTGTTTGTGGTCTCGTCGGCAATCGCCTTTTCGATCGGGTCAAGCTGGGGGACCTTCGCCATCATGATCCCGATCGTGGTGCCGGCCGCCGCCGCGCTCGGCCTCGACCTGTCGCCCTTCCTGGCCGCGGCGCTGGCCGGCGGCATCTTCGGTGACCACTGCTCCCCGATCAGCGACACCACCATCATCTCCTCGATGGCGGCCGCCACCGACCACGTGGACCACGTCCGGACCCAGCTGCCCTATGCGCTCGCGGCCGGGGGCGTGGCCACCGTCTGCTTCGCCGCGGTGGGCGCGTTCCTGTAGCAGTCCCTATGTGGATAGCGGTCGGTCCTGCAACGGTTAACTTCATGTAAAGAAAACATGACATTTCGTAATGTCCTATTGACACGAGGCGCCCCTTGAACATCACCGTGTGCGTTAAGCGCGTACCCGACACGGAGACGCGGATCCGGATCTCGCCGGGTGGCGCCGACATCGAGCGCGACGGGGTGAAGTACGTGCCGAGCCCCTACGACGAATTCGCCGTGGAGGCGGCGCTGCAGCTGGTTGAAGCCGCTGGGGGCCAGTCCCCGGCAGGCGC
Organism: Gemmatimonadota bacterium; assembly: GCA_009841475.1. Lineage (GTDB taxonomy): Bacteria > Gemmatimonadota > Gemmatimonadetes > Longimicrobiales > Gaopeijiaceae > Bin94. The sequence continues at coordinate 768 of VXLT01000049.1, read as the reverse complement.
GGGATCGCTTGCGGGCGGTGCGGGCGCGGGCACCGGAACGGGCCAGGTGACGCTCCTCAGCTTCGGACCGGAGGCCGCGAAGGAGTCTTTGCGGGCGGGACTCGCGCTGGGCGCGCATCGGGCCGTGCTCCTGAAGGGGGAACCCGGCATGGACGGTTGGGCGACGGCCCGCGTGCTCGCCGCCGAGCTGGAAGGTGACGCCGCGGATCTCGTACTCTTCGGCGTCAAGGCGGTCGACGACGATCAGCAGCAGGTAGGCCCCATGGTGGCCGAGCTGCTGGGGCGGCCCTGCGCGACCTCGGTTGCTGCGATCGATGTGGACGGAGGGGTCGCGACCTGTCGCCGCGCGGTGGAGGGAGGGCACGAGGTGGTCGAGCTGGACCTCCCTGCCGTCTTGACCATCACCAAGGGACGCTACGAGCCCAGGTACGCGTCGCTGCGCGGAATCATGATGGCGAAGCGCAAACCGCTCGTGGAGAAGGAGGCGCCATCGATCGAGGCCGGGCTTGTGGTGGAGCGGCTGGACCTGCCGCCCGCACGCCCCGGGGGCCGGATCGTCGGCGAGGGTCCGAATGCGGTCCCCGAACTCGTGAGGCTCCTGCGCGAGGAGGCGAAGGTTCTCTGATGGCGGACGTGCTCGCAGTCGCGGAGGTCAGGGCCGGGGCGCTGATGAGCGTGTCGAGGGAGGTGGTGTCGGCCGCGCGCGGAATCGCGGACGCGCTGGGGTGCTCGGTGGAGGCAGCCGCATGCGGGGGGCCGGGAGTGGGG
>VXLT01000081.1 GCA_009841475.1 Gemmatimonadota bacterium | reverse complement strand
CTGCCATTTTGGCAGGTTTCAAGGCCGCGGGCGACGGGGACTGCCGTTTTGGCAGGGAAGGCGCGGGGCAATCTGCCGTTTTGGCAGGAGGCGGTCCGCGGAGTCCATGGCGACCCTGGCTCTGCGCACCGAGACGGTGACGTGGGTGCCGATACTGGGGAGATTGACTCGGCACTGGTTGGCGGCCAAGCGCGAAGCCGAGGTCCGATCCGGAGAAGAGATTGAGCTGCTGCTCCTTCATGGTTGTTCTCCAGGCCGCCCCGCAAGACCTCTCCCCCGGCTCCCGGACGCAGCTTCCGGCCCCGGAGCACCGCAACAACGCTATTGAGAGCACCGGAATCAGGCCGCTTTGCAGGATCTGGGGCTAGTAGTGCCCCACTACGAAATGCGAGTGGTAGCTGCGGGGAGTTGCACGTTTTCGACTGCAGACGTGTCCATTAACCGGTATTTCGAGTGGCGAGAGCCGCCACCGATGCCGCTGGACCTAGGGGCATGGGAGTATGTGCAGCGTTCGACCTAGAATGTGCTGGCGCAACACCATGATCCCCTCACCATCGCCCTACCACTTGAAGGAGGAAGCTGTGAAGAACACCCCGACGCGCTGGACCAGGAAGTGGACCCGTGGGCTGGTCGCCCTGATGGTTGCCATCGGACTGTCGCCGTGGGCTCCAATCGGTCTCGCTGCGCAGGATCCCGACGACCCGCTGGACAACTGCTGGAACAACTGCGGACTCGAGGCCAGTCTGTGGATGTACGAGCACGGGGAGACGGAGGAAGAGGCCAGGAAGTACTTTCACGACTGCCTCGAGGAATGCGAGGAAGAGGAAGAAGGGACTTCCACCTGCTGACGGGATCGCGTCAACTGTCCGGCTCGGCCTCGTATCGCGGTTTCCGGCTCGGAGTGCGGTCCCCGAACCGAGGAACTGTCAAGAATGCAGTGGTCGCCCTGCCCGTCGTCCTGGCGTTCGGCGGCGCGGCTTGCTCGACCACCGAGGCCGAGCCGGGCAGCATCACCCTCCTCGCGGCCGAACTTATTACCTCAGTCGAGGTTCCCCTCAGCGAGAGTGTCTCCGTGGCCTTGGTCGACAGCTCCACTGTCTGTGTGGTCGACTCGTACGAGGTCCGAGTCGTCTGCGTGCGCAGAGATGGATCCACCGTCGGGGCGTTTGGGAGGGAGGGAGAAGGACCTGGGGAGTTCGACGGGGCCCTACGAGTGATCCGCGGCTCTGGCGGAACGTTGGGAGTGTCTGACGGAGACCGGGTGACCGTCTTCGAGCCGAGTGGGACGGTACTGTCCAGTGCCCGGGTTCCGTTTCTGTTCCGGCCCATGGCACCCTTCGGGCAGACTGTCGTTGGGGCCTACGAAATGTCCGGTAGCCCAACCTACAGGATGCCCGTCGCAGAGGTCGACCTGGGATCTGGTGACTTCGTTCGGCAACGCTTGCTGCCCCATCCGACCGAGTTGGGGGTGCCCATGGGGTGCGAACGGGGATACACTACGGGTGCTCTGGGCCCCGATGGCCAAATGGCGTTCGGCACCTGCCAGAGTGACCTGGTTTTGTGGGACAGCGACGATGTCGTCACGTTCAGGGATCCGACCTATGCGTCCGAATTGCCCTCAGAGACGGACGTGGAGACGCACCGGGAGAGGTGGCGTCTCGCCTTCGGGGTAGCTCCCTCGGAGTCCCAGATGCTGGCGTACGCCGAAACCCTCAAGTGGGTTACGATACCGGGCCGCTCGCTCATCTACGACGACTGGGGCCGGCTATGGGTGGCGATCCAGCGCGACAGGCACGCGTTTTCGTACTTCAGCATCTTCTCCGACACCACCTATGTAGGGAGTGTACGGGTACGTGATCGCGTTGAGGGCTACGACCTGTTGGGTTCCACGCTGGCCGTACTGGTGGAGCGGCTCCCGGATGATCCGGCCGGGATCCCTGGGCGGGGGGTCGACTGGTACCGGTTTGAGCCCCCGGGTCGCAACTGACCGACTCGAGGGCCGGAGCCTGAGGTCACCCATCAGCCTGTTGGTTTTCTGGCGAACCACCACTACCCTGTCGGTCCCGGCACTCTCGCGATCAGTACTAGCGACTACGTCCTCGCTATCGAGCCGCTTGTTCGGGAATCGGCCGTGGCGCTTTGGAGCGGAGAATCATGACTCCCGCCATCTGGCAGGATATTCTCGCTAATCCGGCACGGCGGTATCACGTATGGTCCAACAGCAAGAAGCGCAGATCGTGCAGTCCAGGTTAGACTTAGACGACTTCCTGCCGCGATTCGCGTCCCCGTGGCCCTGCCATTCTGGCAGGACAGGGGGCGTCCCGAATAGCTTACGGTGAAGCCACTTCACCATCCCGAACCTTCCAGCGAGCCCAATCCAGGAAACAAGGACGCATGCGATGTCGACCCGATCCCTCCCCTTCGCCCTCGCCGCTCTGGCGGTCCTGCCCGTGAGCGCACAGTCGCAGCTCTCCGACATGGGGCGCCGCTCCACCGTGTACGCGCCGCGCGCGGCCGCCGCGACCAGCCAGCCTCTGGCGACCGCCGCCGCCCTCGAAGTGATGCAGCAGGGCGGCAACGCCATCGACGGAGCCGTTGCCGCGGCCGCGGTGCTGAACGTGGTGGAGCCCCACATGACCGGGATGGGGGGCGATGCCTTTTCGATCGTGTGGTGGGAGGAGACCGGCGAGCTCTTCGGAATCGACGCGAGCGGGAGAAGCGGGAGCGGCATGACGGTGGATGCGCTCCGGGCGCGCGGGCACGAGCGGATGCCGGGAAGCGGGCCGGAGGCGGTGACCGTGCCGGGTGCGGTGTCGGGGTGGAGCGCGCTGGTCGAGCGGTTCGGGAATCTGACGCTGGCCGAGGTGCTGGCGCCGGCGATCCGGATTGCGCGCGAGGGGTTCCCCGTGACGCCCGTGATCGCGCGGCAGTGGGGGGGCGCCGCGGAGAGGCTGGCCCGTGACGAGGGGGCCCGCGCGACCTACCTGGTCGACGGGGAGAGGGCTCCCCGGGCGGGAGAGTGGATGGCGAACCCGGACCTGGCGCGCACCTTCCAGCGGATCGCGGACGAGGGGCCGGCCGTGCTCTACGGCGGGTCGCTGGGGCGCGAACTGGTGGACGGGCTGGCCGCGCTGGGCGGGTTTCTGACGCTCGACGACCTCGCCGCTCACGAGGTCCGCTGGGTCGAACCGCTCAGCACCGACTTCCGAGGCTACACGGTGTGGGAGCTGCCCCCGGCCGGCCAGGGGATCGCGGCGCTGGAGATGCTGGAGATCCTCGAGCCCTTCGACCTCGCCGCCATGGGGCACAACTCCGCCGACTACCTCCACCACCTCATCGAGGCGAAGAAGCTGGCGTTCGCGGATCTGCACCGGTACGTGTCCGACGCCGAGACGATGGAGATCGACCCAATGTCGCTGCTGAGCCCCGGCTACGTGGACGCGCGGCGCGCCCTGCTGGACCCTGCCGTCGCGGCCGACCGCGTGGGTCCCGGACGCGCGATCACCGACTCCGAGACGATCTACCTGAGCGTCGCCGACGCCGACGGCAACATGGTCTCGTTCATCAACTCGGTGTACTCGTCGTTCGGGTCCGGCATCGTGATCCCGGGACTGGGATTCGCGCTGCAGAACCGCGGCGCCGGCTTCACGCTGGAAGACGGCCATCCGAACCAGGTCGCCCCGCGCAAGCGCCCCTTCCACACGATCATCCCCGGCTTCGTCACTCAGGATGGCGAGCCCGTCATGGCCTTCGGCGTCATGGGGGGCTCGATGCAGCCGCAGGGCCACACCCAGCTCCTCCTGAACATGCTCATCTTCGGGATGGACCCGCAGGAGGCGGTGGACGCTGCGCGGTTCCGGCACCTGTCGGGGCGGCGGGTGGCGATCGAGGCGGTGAGCGATGAGGTCGCGGCGGAACTGGAGGCGCGGGGGCATGAGATTGCGGACTGGACGAGAACGGACTTTGGAGGCGCGCAGGTGATCCTGAAGCTGGCGAGGGGGTGGGCCGCTGCGTCGGAGCCCCGGAAGGACGGGCATGCGGGGGGACATTGAGGGGGACGGAGGCG
>VXLT01000117.1 GCA_009841475.1 Gemmatimonadota bacterium | reverse complement strand
CCCCCGGAAGCCCCACCCCCTGCCGACCCTGGCGCCCTGTGGATCGCCGTGACCAACCGCGCCATGTCCGGCAGCGACTACCACGGAATGCTGGTCCCGATCGCGCGCCACCTCGACGGCTCCTGGGACAACGTTCCATGGGCCGGGATCTTCGACCTGAGCGGACCCGGACCCGGAATCGAGGCCGTAAAGACGGGGGACGGAGTCTGGAGCTGGCCGGACGCGAGTCAGTACTGGGACCACCCCGGCAGAGCCGCCGATACCCTGGGCCGGGCCCCGGAGGTGATCGCGACCGGCGTTCCCCGCTCGTGGTTCCTCTATTCCCCGAGCGAGCAGGGTTTGCCGCTCTCGACGACCGGGCTGGCCGTTACGCCCGCCCACTGTTCGCATCGGTGGGCCATCCGGACGGACCTGGAAGCGCCTCCCGAACGGGACGCCTTGGGCGGCTACGGTCCCCCGGGGATCGCGCTCAACCGCGCGCCGGCCGCGGTGCTTTCGGAAAACGACATCCCGGGGCTCGAGGAGATCCGGCGGAACCTGGGCTTCGCCGACATCGCGGAAGGCAGAAAAGGGGACCGCAGCTTCTACTGGCTGGGCCTGTTCCGCTTCGATAGCATCGGGCCGGAGGGTGCGGACGGCGGGCCGCCGGACGCGACGCTGGGCGTGCTCTGGGGCCAGTACTACGAAGGCGCCGACTACACCGTCATCCAGATCGACGGGGAGGGGAGCCGGGTGCTCATGACGGCATACGAGGGCGGTTGCTGAACGGACGTCAGCGCCACCCCTGATCCGCCGGCTCCTCCGGATTCGACCTCAGAAACCGCACCAGCTCGGCGTGATACTCCTCCGGTATCTCGAAATGCGGGTTGTGGCCAACCCCCGGAAACAGCACCAGCTCCGCGTTGCGCAACGTCTCGGCCACGTTGCGCGCCCGGCCCGCGTAGTCGCGCGTCAGCGGGTCGTCCGCCCCACCGATCACCAGCGCCTTGACCTCGATGTTCTGCCATTCGTGCACGACCGGGTCCTCGTACAGAATCCGCTGCTGGGACGCCCGCACGCGGGCCATCCGCGGCCAGTCGCCCCCCAGCGTGAGCCCGTACTGGTACATCACCCACGGCATGTACTCGTCGCGCCACCCGTTGGGGTAGTAGCGCCGGTGTCCCGCCAGGACGGACCGGTAGGTGGTCCGCTCGAGCACGGACCGGTACGCGGCCTCCGGATCCGACCAGGGCCGTCCCGGCCGCGTATCGCTGAGGCCGATCTGGTTGACCATGACCACGTGCGCGACGACCTCCGGATAGGTCGACGTGAACCGAGTCGCGACCATGCCCCCCATCGAATGCCCGACCACGGCCACCTGCTCGATCCCCAGCTCGTCGAGGAGCGCCTTCGTGTTGCGCGCCGGGATGTGCAGGTTGTAGTGGATCAGCGGCTTGGACGACCGGCCATAGCCCAGGCGGTCGACCGCGATCACCCGGAAACCGGCTCCGGTAAGCGCCTCGATCGTCGGCCCGAACGCCGCCGCGAAGAAGTTCATCCCGTGGAAGAGGACCACCGTGCGGCCGTTCGCCTCCCCCTCCGGCGCGACGTCCATGTACGCCATGCGGTGGTCCTGCCCCATCAGCCGCACGTTCAGGTAGCTGACGCGATGCGGATACGGGACGTTGGAATAGTCGATCGCCGTCGCCTCCCAGCCCGCGGGCGGCGTGGAGGGCGGCTCCTGCCGGGCGGCGGTATGGGCGGGGAGGACGGCGAGGCCGAGTGGGACGGCTGGACCGAACACGACGGCGCGGAGGAGCGCGGACGGCGCGGAACGCGAAGACATCATGGAACAACCTTTCTGCTGGAGCCTTTTCCCCGGCCCTTCCGCCGCTCCAGGCGCCCGCCTGCCGCGGGCCTGAATGCTGGGGCCACCTGCCGACGGCCCCTCCCTCCGGCAAGGATTGCGGCGAACCCGGGTTCACGCTACCTATGTGACGCGCGGATCGTCAATTGAGACACGTTACCAGGGGGACAGAATCATGCCGTTCAACCTCGGACCCATGGAACTCATCCTGCTGCTGCTCTCCCTTGGCTTTGGGACCATGGTCGCCCTGTTCGTGGGCAGACGGCTGCTTAGTGGTTCCAGGAACACCGAACGGCTGGAAGACCTCAAGGACAAGGTGGAGCTCCTGGAGTACCAGCTGGAGGACGAGCGGCAACGGCGGGAGCGGCTGCCGGAGTAGCGGCAACGGGGTTCGCGGCGCTGACCTGACTACCGCACCAACAACCCCAGCGCCTCCAGTTGACGCGGCACCTCCCCCAGACTGGTGGCCGCAAACCGCAGCTCACCGTCCCCGTCGAGCACGAACTCGGCCGGGATCGCCCTGACCCCGAAGGCGTCCCAGGCTCCTCCACCCAGATCGTAGTAGACGGGATAGGTCACGCCGTGCTGCATCAGCCAATCCTCGATCCCGGGGTCCGGCGTTTCCTTGCCGATGATGGACACGACCCGCACGCCCCGGGGTTCCAGGAGCCCCGCAAGGCGCACGATCTCGGGGATACTCCCGATGCAGGGCCCGCAGGACCGGTTCCAGAAGACGATGACGGCCGGCTGGCCATCCAGAATCTGCTTCAGGGTGATCTGACCGCCTTCCAGGTCCGCCACCTGCAGCGGCGGCAACGACTGCCGGCGTGCGCTGGCCGCGGTCCGGGCCAGCAGCGCTGTGGTGACCGAGTCTTGTAGCCGGCGCCACTCCGGGCTGTCCCCCGAGTACCCCAGCCTTTGCGCCAGTCCGCCGGCCCGCCGCGGGGGTGTCGCGAGGTCGGAAGCCACCACCGCGAAGCTGCGCGCTGCCCGCCCCGCATCGCCCCGCCTCAATTGGAGCTGGCCAAGCTGCTCGAAGAGTCCGGGATCCGGAGACTCGGCCGTGGCCGCTTCAAGCGCGCGCACCACCTCGTCCTCGAAGCCGAAAGACACGAGCAGGCGGCCGTACTGGACGAGAGCGTCATTCCTGGCGCGGATGAGCGCGCCCTCGTACTCGGTGGCCGTCTGGCCGAGCGGACGTCCGGGGTATGTGACGGGATCAACCGCATCGAAGTCCGCCAGGGCCTCGTGCGCGAGTTCCCGGGCGTGCTCGTGGCTTCCCGGGAAGTTCGCGATCTGGCCGGCGACGTGCAGTTTGACCGTCCACGGGTCCTGGTTCGTCCCCTCGGCCAGCGTCCGGGAGGACCACCGTTCCACGGCGGCCGCGTCCCGCGCCCGGACCGCAATCATCAATCCACTGGCGGCAATCCCGGTGCCTCTGCCCTCGGCCGCCGGCCAATGCTCCTCCAGCTCTTCCAGCGCCACCCGCGAATCCCCGTCCTCCTCCCACCTGAACCATGCCGCGGTCCACTGCATTTCCGGGGGCAGCATCAGTCTGGCCGCAGCCGCGCCGCCGAGGTCGATTGACTCACTCGAACGCACCACGATCGCAGCCCCCGGATGTCGCTCCGCCATCGCCTCGGGCAAGAGCGCCATCGCACGCTGCATCGACTCGGCCGCCACGGCCGGATCCCGATCCTCGTGATCGCGTGCGCGCTCAATCAGCACGTCCGAGAGCGATGCCGCGTCCCCGCCGTGGACAAGCAGCTCGAACTGCCTGCCGCCGTTCGTGTCGAGCCGCTCGCCCGCGAGGTCCTCAACGACGAAGGCTGCGTACGCCGCCGCCTCCGGCACCCTGAACGAGCCGGTGAAGGATCCCCCGTCGCCAGGCATCAGCGTCGCGACCTGCCGGTTCGGGGGAGGCCGGCCCCAAACAATGGCGCCGGCGATCCGGAAGTGGCCGCGAAGGACGAGCCGGGGCTCCCCCGCGAGGTCGTCGACCGGGTGGTAGGTGACGGTGACCGTGGACCCGGGGGCTGGGGTCTCGGGCGCGAAGACGAGATTGGTGGGCGGAGCGGCGGGATCCTGGGCCGAAGTGAGGGCGGGGGCAGCCGACGGGAACGCCGCGCCCGAAAAGCACACCGCCGCAATTGCAATGAGATTGGCCATTTGTGATGGTCTCACTTCAGCTGCATCGCCGTCAACCCGAGGGCGGTCGGTGAGGCGCTCCTACACCCCC
>VXLT01000180.1 GCA_009841475.1 Gemmatimonadota bacterium | reverse complement strand
GGAGCGGAGCACCCCTCGCCAGCCCCACCGGGAGACACACGGAGTGTGGCCACGGGGGGTAGGCTGGCTTGTCTCCATTACCGGCGTTCGAAAAGGCCTTCGCCGGCGAGTCCGAGAGCCTGCGGCGGCCACCGATGCGGTGGCAGCGCATCCCCTGAGCCCCGCCCAACCACACGCCAGCACGCCCGGCGTCATATCAAGCAAATCCGCCCCCCGAAAGCGGGAGCTACAGCCCTCAGCTGGGATGGACACGGAGCCGTTCACTCCCTACCGTATCCCAAAGGAACTGGGTTGCAGGCGCTACCTTGGGAATACCGACTCGAAAGAGAGAGGCATGGTCCACCGCTACAGAATGTTCGATCCGGTAAAGGCGGCCACACTGTCGCTGGCGATGGCTGCGGTCGCGAGCAGTTTTCAGAAAGGCATCGCCCAAGACAGCTTCGCCGGGCAGAGCCGTGACAGCGCCGGGATCCGTATTGTCGAGAACGTTCGTCCCGCCGACGATTCGCGGCTGCCGTGGCGGGTCGGACAGAAGCCATCCGTGTCGATTGGCGCGGTAGTCGGCGACGAGGCATACCTCCTCCATCAGGTTAGCGACGCTGTCGTCCTTCCCGACGGCACGATAGTTGTAGCAAACGCGGGAACGAACGAGCTACGGGTCTTCAATGGCTCGGGTGTCCACTTGGCGACATGGGGACGAGAAGGCGAAGGTCCCGGGGAGTTTGTGGACCTAACCGGGGTTGACACATGGCCCGGCGATTCACTCGTCGCGTGGGAGTCCCGGAGCCGCGCGATCTCGGTCTTCGACTCCAGAGGAATGTTCGGACGCTCCTTCGTGCTCGAATCGGGACGGGACCGTCCGCTTGAACCCCGGTCGGTGCTCGGCGATGGAAGCATCCTCGGACGGGCCGGAGAGGTGACTGGCGAAGGATACCGGCGTTCGCGGGAGACCTACCAGTTGCGGCGAGCCGACGCCGCCTCGGCGGTCGAGTTCGGCGCCCACCCCGGGCAGGAGTCGTACCTCGCCATGAGGAACGGCATGCCAGTGTTGGGCATTTTGCCCTTTGGACGTTCGCTCTGGGAGTCGGAATGGGGCGAACTGGTCATCATCACCCCCGATGACGAATACGAGATCCGAGCCTATGAGCGGGCCACCGGCTCACTTGCGCGCATCGTCCGTCGCGAATACGAAAACCGCCCACCAACCCGCGAGGAAGTCGACGAGGCGCTGGATGCAGCGCTGGAGCGGGCCGGATTGACCGGCCAGCGGTTGGAGATGGCCCGTCAGGGATACGGAGACATGCCCCTCGTGGAACAATTCCCGGCCTTTCGGATGCTGCTAACCGATCCGTTGGATCACCTCTGGGTGCGGGAGGCCACCCTTCCCGGAGTCGACCGGCCAGCGCCACTCTGGACGGTCTTCGACCCGGAGGGGAGGGCACTGGGATTCATCGAAACACCCGACGGGCTGACCGTTTTCGAGATCGGTGCCGACTACCTGCTGGGGCGTGTGACGGATGATGTGGGAGTGGAGTCGGTGCAGGTTTGGAGGCTGGAGCGGTAGAAACCCACCCGTTCCGACCCTGCTTTCGTCAAGCGGTGCGGATCGTCGATTTCGGACGCTCGGCAATGCTGCCCCCAGTTGTCCAAAACCCTTGACCCGGATGTCCTCCTCCCATGCTCGAACGACCGCCGCCACGCAGGGCTCAGGTGTGGGACCTTGCGGAACAGCGGCTTGGGTCACATCCTGTGATCCGCCGGGCCTGATTCCGTTCCCGGCAAGACGGTTCGCAGGGGACCGACTCCTGCGGTGCGGACGGTGAACAACCTCGGCTTACGAATGACACTGACCCAATTGGTGACCATTTCGGGACGTGCACGCAGCGCAGTGGCAGCCTGTCTGTTCGCCGCGCTCGTCGTGGGGGCCGGTTGCAACATGGACCATGCCTCGGACGCCATGGATTGGACGCTCTCGGACGGCACCCGCATCGCGGAACTGACCCTCGGGGACCCAATCGTCGTGATCGCAGTTGATCCGAGCCAGTGTCTCCGCTGCTTTTCCGTGTTGGCCGAATGGCTGGAGTGGGAGCGGATGTCGGGAACCAACGTGCAGTTGCTGCTCAGCCGTCAACCGGCAGACGACGAAAAGCGAATTCTTAGGGCGACGGGCATCAGGACGGACGGACACCTCACCGGCGTGCGGATCGAAGCGCAGCGCACGCCCATTGAACTGGTGCTGGACACCGGGGGAATCATCCTTCGCACCGAGCGGGTCTATGGGCCTTCGAGCCCTCTCCTCGACGCCCTCAAGGATGGAAGGTCATTGAGAGAAGCTGTTGACGCGCTGTCTCACACTGGCTCTTGACGTTCCAGAGGAATCTTCCGACCGTTCTTGGCACGTTGGAAGATGGCCCACCAGGCCGTAAACCCATTTCACACCACAAAGGAGTCACGATGAAGATTCGTAAAGTGATCATGGGGGCGTTCGCTGTCGCGGCGCTCACCGCAGCGACGTGGGGCTTCCTGCCTTTCGGGGTGGGGGCGCAGGACAGTCCCTCAGGGCTTCTCAACTTCAACGACTTCGTGTGCCCCGACGAGTGCTCGATCGGCGCACCCGTCTGCTGCGCCATCCTCCCTCCGATCATCGTCAACGGCTGACCGAAGACGGGCCAGCATATGGGCCGGTCCTGCCGTGGCCGCGTCGCGTTGTTCGCCGGGATGATCCTGATCTCAGGCTGCAACACCGAACCCGGCGAACGCGCCTTGGCAGACGCGGCGGGACCGGCCCTGGTTCCCCTCGATAGCATCCTTCTACCGGAAGCCGACACACTGTACATCGGCAATCCGTACACGCCGGTCATCGACCCATTCGATGGGTCCTTCTACATCCCCGACCATTTTTCCGGACGCGTGCTCAGGTTCGGCAGGGACGGTCGCCTTATGCTGGTGTACGGGCGACCGGGTGAGGGGCCGGGGGAGTTTCGTGGGGGACTGGGGGTTCCGGTCATTCTGGACGACTCGACGATATCAGTGCAATCGACCCAGTCCCGGCGGGCGAATATCTTCGACCGGAATACTGGCGAGACCAGACGGGTCGTGCCCTTCCCGGCACTGGCCGGAATCACGCCCGCGGTAGTGGTCGGCGGGGACGTCTGGATGACCGATTTCGAACTCAGCCGCAAGACGTCACTGACCCGCTGGCGACCAGCGACAGACCAATTCGAGAGCTTTGGAATCCTCCCGGCCGAGTACTTGGCGTCGTCGGAGAGCGACAATTGGTCCTACGCGGCGACCTTCCGGCTCAGTTCTCTCGCCTACTCGGGCCGACGGTTCGTCCAAGGCTGGTCGGGGATGGACGAAATGTTCGTCCTGAACATGCGGGGTGAGGTGGTGGACACCGCTGATGTCCCCGTGGTGCGCCGTAAGGGCGTACCGGCTGACCTCCGTGAACGCATTGACATCGAACTCATCCCGTTCCGCGAGGTGCTAGAGAACAGTTCTCGACTTCGTCAGCTGTTTGCGCGTGGCGATGGCGGCTTCCTGTTCACCCACCACGATCAGACGGCCCTGAAGATGGAACCGATGCCCGTACTCACCGCCAAGGTTTGGGTCGGGATCCTGTCGTCAGATCTATCGAGTGCGTGCGTGGACGCGCCCGTTCCCCGTGACTTCGAGATCCGGCCCATGGAGACCTTCCGTGGCGATACCCTGTTCGTCTTGGACCGGCGAATCGACCACAATGAGAAGCTCCAGACTTGGATTCGCATGTATTTGATCTCAGACGAGGAGTGCGACTGGCTGAGCACACAGTCGGGAGCTTAGGGTGCGGACTTGCCGACAAGCGTCTGATTGGCTCCGACGCTTTTAGGTAGGTGGAGCGGCAGCTTGGTCTTGCATGACCTCCGGTCACGGCGATCTGGAGCGGAACAGGTGCCCACGATGAGACGCGGGACTCCCGCCGATTGACTCCGGTTTTCCCGCTTTCGCGGCACTGTCCGGCAGGGTCCAGACCAACGGCAGGAAACGCAGATCGTACAGCCCTGTAAGTAGTTAGACGATTTCCTGCCGGGATTCTGACCTCAGTTGCTCCGCCCGTCCGGCGAC
>VXLT01000244.1 GCA_009841475.1 Gemmatimonadota bacterium | reverse complement strand
ATGAGCAGATGCGAATCCACGACCGACTGTCGGGCTGGCAAGGCGCGACGAAGGGTGAATAGCGGAGCTATTCGCCCGAGGAGCAACGCAGAGCGGTGCTGGGGAGCTCGAAAAGTAAAGAAGACATGACGTCTTGTAAGGTTGTCTTGACATCGCGAACACGTGGGCACCAAGCTCAGCCCGGATGCATCGCCGCTCGAATGCCGGGGGGATTCTGTCCACGGGCTGCTAGCCAGGCCGGCAGCGATGCGAGGTCTCTTAGCACTCCCACGGCAACCCGCTCCGCGGCGCGCCCCGCCAGCCCCGCCGGATTGTGCCACACCACGCGCATGCCTGCTTCAGTCGCTCCCTCGACGTCGAGCGGCGACCCCGCGACGAAGAGCACATCGTCGACGCGAGCGCCCAGCGCCTCCACCCCGGCCAGATAGATGCGCGGATCCGGCTTGTAGCAGCCGGCGGTTTCGGCCGTGACCACTGCGCTGAACGGAGCACCGACCAGCTCCGCCGCCCGTTGGCCCAGCACCTCCGAACAGTTGGTCGCCACGCCGACCGGCCTGTCGCGCGCGATCTCGCGCAGCACCCGCCCCACTCCCGGCCAGGGCGCGAGCTCGTCCCATCGGGCCTCGAGCGTTCGGGAAAGCTCGCGGGGAAGCCCCACGGCCGCGGCCGAATCGCCCACGAGATCCAGATAGGGCACGTAGGCTCCGGTCGCGTACGTGCGCCGCAGGTACTCGAAGCGCCACTTCCGCCCCGGCCCCTCGCCCCCCGCGATGTCGTCCCAGAGCGACCACGAGTCAAGCAGCGCCGAGAGAAGGTCGAAGAGAACGGCTTTCGCGACGCCAGCCGGTCCACGCCCGGCGGCCGGCCTCGCGGCAACGGCACCCATCACCCCACGTCCCTCACGACACCTCCGCGTCGACTTCGATCTCGACCAGCAGGTCGTCACCGACGGTGTTGGCGTACACGGTGGTGTTGGCGGGCCGGATCTTCGCGAAGCGCGCACCGTGGGCGCGGGCCACCGGCTCCCAGTCTACCCCATCACGAATGTAGACGCGGGTGCGCACGACGTCCTCAAGGGTCGCGCCGAGCGATTGCAGCGCCCCTTCGATCTTGTCGATGATGAAGTGGGTCTGCGCGGCGGGGTCGCGTCCTCCGATGAGGCGGTCTCCGTGCGAGGCGGTGGTTCCCGCGACATGGATACGGTTGCCCTTGCGCACCGCGCGGCTGTAGCCGGCGAGCTTCTCCCAGGGCGTGCCGGTGGAAACGTACTCGGCAGCGCCGGATCGCCGGACCGGGTAGGGCGCGGGGAACGAGGTGACGTGGTGGCTCAGGTCGCCGGAGGCGGTCAGGTACGGGGGGCGGCGGTATTCATCGCCGCAGTCGCCGCCGATCGGGTCGAGTTCGCAGCAGGCGGCGTCCAGGTCGTGGCGCGCCTCGTCGTCCAGGGAGAATCGAAAGAGGTTGAGGTTGTTCTCGATGTGGCTGGTCTCGCCGAGGCGCGCGCCGACGATGATTCCGGCCACCGCCGGGTGCTCCATCACGTAGCGGCAGGCCAAGTTGGCGATAGACACGTCCACGGCTGCCGCCCTGGACCCTGACGTAACGTTAGGGTTGGTCCCCCCTGCGGGTTCCCTCCGCTCGGCGGCCCCGCTCAACCGCCGAGCCACCCGGTCCACCGCCCCCAGCAGCCCCTGGAAGCGGTCCCACCCTCCGGCCTGGTCGATGAAGCGGCGGTATTTCATCTGCGACCAGGTCAGCGACTCGCCGATCGGCGGTTCGTCCCGCCCCAGCCAGCGCTCGCTGAGGAAGCCGCCGGCCAGAGTCCCGTACGCAAGCATCCGGACGCCGTGGGTGCGGCACACCTCCGTCATCGCCCCGGCCGCGCGCCGGTCCAGCAGGGAGAAGCAGACCTGGTTGGTGACGATCGGCACGCCGCTGCGCACGGCCATGTCGAGGTGGACGGCGTCGCAGTTGGTCAGCCCCAGATGCCGGATGCGCCCGGCCGCCTGGTGCTCGGCAAGCATGAAGAGACAGTCCAGCCAACTCGGGTCGGCGTAATTCCAGGCGTGGAACTGCAGCAGGTCGACGCAATCGGTGTTCAGCCGGGCAAGGGCGCGCGCGACCGCCTCGTCCACGGCCGCCTGGCTGGTCGGCCCCGGCTCCGGCACCCACTTGGTGAGGAACTGCAGATCATCGCGGCGGGCGGCCAGGGTGCCCGCGACCACCTCGGCCGAGCCGTAGTGGTCGGCCATGTCGAAGGTGGTGAGCCCGGCGTCGGCGTAGGTGGCCATCGCGTCGGCGGCCGCCACCGGATCGAGCGCCTCCCCGCCCCGCTCCTGGTCGGCGACCTGCCAGAGCCCGGTGACGATAGGGGAGATCCAGAGGCCGGGAGCGAGGAGGGTGCTTTGGTTGTCGGTCCGGTGGGTCGACCCTTCTTCCGACGTCACTCCCTGTACGCGATGACGAAGAGACTGCCGCCGAATTCGTCCTCGGTGACGACAACCGTCACCTGGCGGTCTCCCCATGCCATCGAGAAGCGCTCCCTAATCCCCCCATCCGACCCCATCAGGACCGTCTCCACAAGGCCCCGCTCCCCAAGAGAGGGGTCCGCTTCCGGCTCGTTCATCAAGTCCGCGACATCCTGATACCAATCGATGATCTCTGCGCCGGAGGCGTCGGCCAGGAACGCTGCAAGAGAAAGCACGCTGCCGCGGTAAGGCACCGTCGAACTGAAATTGCGAGCGCCTGGATAAACGGGGACCCAATCAAGCACCCGCCCCCCCATTTCCGCGAAACGTTCCTCTCCGCGTGCGACCAACTCCAGTCGATTCGCGAAGCCGAGTATCATGCGGGTCGGCCGGTCCCTGTTCGGTGGCGTGACGTCAAGCGCAAAGCCCGCCTCTCCCTCCTGAGGGCGCACGCTGATCTCATCTTCCTCCAGCAAGGGAGTCAGCACCGCGGCGGTGGCCTCGGCGAGCTCCCGGCCACTGGCAATCTCCCGCGTCAGCCTGGCCCGGATCGGGCGCCGTTCCGACAGCCCGGGCTCCGGCGCGACCGCCCTGGCCGCCGCAATCCGCGCAGCCATGCGCCTGAAGTCCGCTTCCTCAACCGTTTCGGGCGGGTCGACCACCGGCTCCTCGGTGGTCACGGTCATCCACAGGCCCATGGCCACAAAGAGAACCGCCACGAGTCCACCCCCGAGGAAGACCAGGTATCTGGGCACCTTGATGTACTCGTGCCGCGTGGCTTCATTGTACAGGTCCGACATGAGTTCCTCCGGGGCTTCGTGGGGTGACCCGGATTACCCTGTCCCCTCCGGGTCTCTTTTGTAGAGCACCACCAGGACGCTGTCGCCGTGGTCATCCTCAAGGACGAACACCGTTACCAGGCGATCGTCCCAACCTACGCTGTAACGCCCCAGATCGCGACGGAGGTCCAGACCTCTGACCCTTTCGTCGAGGATCACCCTGTGCTTAAGCGTCGTCCCGATCCGGGCCATCCGCTTCGTGGTGCGGTCATACCAGTCGAGCATCCTGTGACCGCCACCCTCCACCACGTACCCGGCCACCCCGAAGGTGAAGTCCGCCCTCGACACCAGAAAACTGTAGTAGCGGTGCGCGCCGGGGTAGACCGGTACCCAGTCGGGGATCGGGTCATTCCCATCAAGTCGCTTCACGCTGGCAAGGACCGATTCGCCCCGTGCGACCTTGTCCATGATTTCGTTCACGGTCGAAAAGTCGAGGCTCCACGAGGCCACCGCGCCCTCGCCAGGCCTGTAACGGAGGCCGAATCCAGACTCCGTGGGTTCCAGTTCGAACTTCGCGTCCTCGAACAGGCCGTTCATGACCGTCGCAACCGCGACGCTGAGTTCCCTGAGTACAGGCTCCTGGGCCGCCGCGACCGACGGCGGGGCCGGAGCCAACCCTGCGATCAAGCCGCCTCCGATAAGCCAAACCCTGGCGACGGTGAATATCCCCCTTCGTTCGTGGCGCCGGGCCTCTTCGCGCGAGTCAGTCATCCGGCCCCCGTCATCCCTTGTACACGACGACGAACAGGCTGCCGCCGTGATCGTCTTCTGTGACCAGCACCGTCAGCGACCGGTCCTTCGACATTGCGGCGAAGCGATGGACGTCGAGGCGGCTGGCCACCTGTTCCCCGTCCGCCGTTTCGCTCGCCGAAGTGATGACCATGGAGACGCGGTTCAGTCCCGCGCGATCCGCCGCTTCCCGGTACCAGTCCAGAACGGCGTGAGCGCCCGCGTCCGCGACGAGCACCGTCACGCCGAGGGAAACACCGTTGCGGATATAGAAGCCGCCGCCGCTCTGACGTGCGCCCGGGTGGACGGGGACCCAATCCGGCAACCTTCCGTTTTCAGCAGCGCCTGCGCCGTTCACATCGGCAAACCGCATCTCGCCGAGCGCGACCCTGTCCAAAACCTCGGTCGCCCGGGGGAAACTCATGCGGACCGGGTTTCCGTCCGGTGCCTCAAGGTTGAAGGCAAGACCGGAACCCTCGCTGTGCGATGCGGAAAACCCATCCTCGTCCAGCATGGCATCCAGGGCGTTGGCCATGGCACTCGCGAGCTTGGGCGTGACGCTCCGGCCGGTCCGGTCGGCACCCCCGGCAAGCTCGAAAACCTGCAATTCGGTCGCCACGGCATGCGCGGCGACGGTGCCCGCGGTCTTCATTTCGGGCGACACCTCCAGGCTGATCTCCTCGACGGCCTTGGCGATGTCCTCCACCATTCTGTCCACGGCGACGGAAACCCATATCACGACGGCGATCGCGACTGCCGCCAGCAGTCCGCCCCCGATCAGAAACACCTTGGCGGCTGTGGACAGGCCCGTGCGCTCGTGGCGGGTGGCTTCCTGGTACGGATCAGTCATTTCCATCTCCTTTGGTGGACCCCTTGTAGACCAGCACGAACATGCTATCGCCGTGGTCGTCCTCGGTGACGAAGACGCTCACCTGGCGGTCTTCCCAATGCATCGCGAAGCGACCGAGCTCGCCCACCGGGTCCGCTTGAGCCTCTGACCGCCGCTGTCTCAATGAGAGTTCCGTACCGGCGCGTTCCTTCCGGTCGGCGGCGCGAAAATACCAGAGGATGACTTCATGACCGGGGGCATCGGCCAGGAAAACGTCGACTCCAAGGGCCAGGTCACCGGCCTCCATCGAAAGACTGCTCTTCCGGTCCGCTCCCGGAAACACCGGCACCCATTCCGGCAGGGGCTTCGTTGCCGCACCGGCGCGTTCGGCTGCGTCGTCCGGCCACAGGTCGGCAAGCCGTCCTTCCCCCCGTGACACCCGGTTCAGCATCTCCGGATCGGAGACCAGGTCATAGTCGAACCGCGTCGACACCGTTTTGGAACGAATGTCAAAGGACAGGCCAACGCCTTCCTCAACCGGCTCGACGCTGAACCCCGCGTCCTCGAACACCGACTTCAGGACCGAATTGACCGCCAGGTTCAACTCTTCGGCTATCGATTCCTGTGCGGGCGCGCGCGGCGACTCCCGTTGCTGGAGGTTCGCCGCAGCAGCAGCCTCTTCCATCGCCCGTGCTTCCTCCCGGCGTGCCTCCGCCAGGGCTTCGGCCTGTTGCGCGAGGCGGGCGGCCATCACCTCCTGGTTCCTCCGCACGGACTCGACAAGTTCCTGGCGGACACGGTCGCGCTCGGCTGCCTCAAGGCGGGTTCGCGCGGCCACGAGTTCCTGGCGGGATTCCTGCAGCGCGGCCTCCACCTGCGCCTGTTCAGCCGACCGCTTGAGCGATTCCTCCAACTCGACCTGCCTCCTTCGCAGCGACTCCTCCAGTTCCGCCGCCCCCTGGACGGCTTCGCCCCTGGTCACCTCGGCGGGCGGGGGAGGCGGGGGAGCAGCAGGGATGGAGCTGAACATCCTGTCCACCGAGACGGAGAACCAGATGAAGAGCGCAACCAGCGCCGCCACGACCAGTCCGCCCCCGATCAGGAAGACCCTGGCGAGCGTGGACATGCCCTTGCGTTCGTCGCGGGTGGCTTCTGTGTACGGATCGGACATCTCTCACTCCTCGGTCAACGGGCCACTCGATGGTGCCTTGTAGAATACCTACGCGGGGCGTCGCCGCCAGTTTCGTGTGCGGTGAGGCGCCCCTTCAGGGGTTGGATGCACGTCGGCGGGCGGGAGGATGCTTTTGGCCCGTCGACTGCCGAAGGGCGTCGGGAATGGCTTGGCCGACTGCAGGAAACGCTCCGCCGGGCACCCGCTACCCGCGCGGCAGTTCCCTGAATAGCTCGCGAATGTCCGTCCCGGCCTTGCGCAAGCGCGCGACCCCTCGCAGGAAAATCCCCGAGGCGACCGCCATCACCGCCAGCCAGACCCACGTCGAGTGGAAGTACCAGGCCCCGACATCGGCCGTGAGGTCCTTGTGGATGTGGACCACGAGGAAGACGGTGAGCAGCGTGACGCCCGATGCCCCCGCGACCAGCCTCCCGGTGCCTCCCCGCAGCACCTTCATGCGCTCTGCCTGCTCGGGGTTTCGCCGCGTAAGCGTCAGCAGCGACAGCGACATGAGGAGGAAGTTGACCAGCATCGACGTCACGAGAATGTCGATGCCGAGGAAGAAGTCGCCGGCGAAGTGGCTGCCGAGGATGCCGACGGACGCCATGGCGCCGCTGGCGAGGAGCGCCGCGTGGGGAGTGCGCCAGCGGGCGTTGATGGCGGCCATCCTGCGCGGGAAGACGCCGTCCTCGCCCCACGCGAAGATGAGGCGCGAGACGGCCAGCAGCATCGCGGGGAGGTCGTTGATGAGCGCGATGGCCGCGCCGGCGACGATCGCCACCGTCCAGCCCGCGGGGAGGAGGTAGCCGAGGAGGCCGGGCGCGGTGAGGTCGCGGAGCTGCGCCTCCTCCGCGACGAAGGGCCACGGGATCGCGTGGTAGATGGCGGCCGTGAAGAGGAGGTAGAAGGTGCCCACCGTGACGACCGCGAGGCCGGTCGCGAGGGGGAGGTTGCGGCCGGGCTGCCGCGCCTCGCCCCCCGCCTGTGCGATGGAATCGAAGCCGATGAAGGAGGAGAAGAGGAGGGCGGAGGCCGCGAGGAAGGGGCCGAGACGGAAGGGGGCGTCGGGTGCGGGGGGGACCGCGCGGCCTTCCGTGGCCGCCAGGGCAGCCGCGAAATCGGCGTGGTCGAACATGAAGCCGGCCACGATCACCACGCTGCCCAGCACGAACATCAGGAACATCATCGGGATCAGGGTGGCCTGGTAGGTGCCGAGGCCACGCAGGTTGACGCCGACGAAGGCCCACAGGAAGGCCAGCGCAAGGCCGACGCGCACCGGCCCCGTGTCGAGCGCTGCCGCGGTCCCCGCCCACCCGACGGCGTCCGCAATGTCCCGGATGAACGGGATCAGCACGTAGGACACCACCCCGATCGCGATCGACAGCCCGAACCACTGCGAAAAGCTGGCCACGAACCCCCAGTACGGGCTGAGCGACCGGCTCACGTAGACGTAGCTGCCGCCCGCGCGAGGCATGGCGGAGGCCAGGCTGGCGTAGGCGAGTGCTGCCAGGAGCGCGGGGAGCGCCGCGAAGACGTACGCCGACATCACATGCGGACCGATCCCCGGCACATTCCGCTGCAGCATGATCGGGATGACGTTGATCGCGGCGCCCAGCATCGCGCAGATGCCGGTCGCGGTGAGGCCGAGGAGGCCGAGCTGGCGGCGGAGGCCGGGGGAAGGCGGCAAGCTCACCCGTGCCGGTCGTGGCTCTCTTCGTACCGGATCCGCTCGTGCATCCGGTCGCGAGCCTGGGACGCGTCCCGCTTCTTCGCGGCGCGCATGGCCATTCCGCGCGTCGTGGAGGACTTCACGCGGGGCAGCGACAGCTTCCGTTCCAGGTTTTCGCTCTCGCAGCCCGGGCAGGTGGGCGTCCTGCGCCCGAGGACAAGGCGCTCGAAGTCCAATCCGCAGTCCCCGCAGGTGTATTCGTAGATGGGCATGGTTGGCAGTCCGTGGAACAGGTCTCCGCTGAATTCGGGCGGCGGACTGCCTGAAGGTAAGCGGGAAGGCAGGCCACGACCAATCCGCAACCGGTTGACACGAAGCGGGGGCCGCCCCAACCTCGCTCATCATGACACGGATACGGTTGCTCGCACTTGTTTGCGCGTCCAGCGCCGCGCTGCTCCCCGACAGCCCGTCTCGGGCCCAGGTCTCGTATTCCCTCGGGCTCGGTCCGGAGATCACATGGCGCACCGTCGAGCACACCAAGACGGTGACGATCGGAGGTGGATCGAGCACCAGCACGTCGGCCGCTTCCGGACTCGCGCTGGCGGCCAGGATGTTCGGTGCAGGCCACATGGATCTCTCGGACGGTTCGCTCCAACTGAGCGGCGGGATCGAGGTCATCGTCCCGGCGCGGCGTGTGGTCGAGGGCACGATCAGCCCGACCAACAGCGGCAACCCCCACGATGTCTGGCCCGGTCGCTGGGACTTCAGGGACGGGATCGGGTTGGGCGCCACCTTCCGTGTCGGACGGCACGTCGGCGACGGCAGCCGGAGGGTCTATGGGCTCATTGGAGCGCGGAGAATGTGGTCGGAGTTCGCCACCGGTGGCACCAACCCGGAAACCGGCATCGCAGGCGAGGACCGGACCCGGCTGGCCCGGTGGCCGATGTCCGTGGGCGCGGGACTCACGCTGGGCGGTCGCTGGCCCACGGATCTGCGCGTCACCTACACCCGTTCGACCACGGACTGGGTGGTGACCCAGCCCGGCCTGAGACTCGACTACAGGTATGTGACGAGCGGGGTCGCGCTCTCGGTGGGGATCGGAAAAATACATTGACTATGGCGAGGTCCGCCCCTATATAATAGGCTGGGAATCGGCCAGAAGCGGATCGAGCAAGATGGACACTCGCAGGAAACGCCGTCAGGTTGGCGCACGCACCGGGCTTGTCATGGTTGCGATGACGCTGGCTATCGCAGGGATCTCCTGCCACACGCCGGCCGAGTCCATGGAGCCGGAGTTCCCCGAAATCCCGGTGTCGCTCGTTCTGCCGGAAGAGCCCTACGACTACGCAGGCGTCGCGATCCCCAGGCACTATCGGGTCAACGCTTTTCCCCCCGAGTTCAGCCACCAGCGCGCCGCGATAGACCTCGACAACACGCCCGCCGATAATCCGGTAACCAACTACGGAGCAAGGCTGGGCCGGGTTCTCTTCTACGACACGTCGCTGAGTTCGAACGGGGACGTCGCCTGCGCAACGTGTCACGTTGTCGACCTGAGCTTTACGGACGGAATGCGCTTCAGCGTCGGGGTCGGAGGTTCGACCCGCCGCACCGCCATGAGCCTGCTTAACATCCGCTTCTACCGGCAGGACAGATTCTTCCGCGACGAGCGTGCGCCTTCGCTCGAAGAACAGGCGCTCATGCCGATCCAGGACCCGTTGGAGATGGGGCTGACGCTCGACCGGCTGGTGTCCATTGTCGAGTCGAAGAACTACTACCCGCAGCTCTTCGAAGACGCCTTCGGAGACGACACGGTCACCCCGGAGCGGATCGCCAGGGCGCTCGCGCAGTTCCAGCGCAGTATCGTGACCGCGGGCGCCAACTACGATCGCGGACGCGCGCACGTCGACAGTCCCCTGGATCCGTTTCCGAACTTCAGCGACGAAGAGAACCTCGGGAAATCGCTGTTCATGGATCCCGGCACCCGTCCCGTCGCTTGCGCGAATTGCCACATAACCGAGGCGTTCGTTACTCGCGCGCCTGCGAACAACGGGCTCGGCCCCGGACTGCGCCCGGATGCCGGAGTCGCCGAGGTGACGGGCAACCCGGAGGACGAGGGGAAGTTCAAGGCTCCGTCGCTGCGCAACATCGCCATCTGGCCCCCCTACATGCACGACGGGCGCTTTGGGACGCTTTTGCAGGTCGTGGAACACTACAGCAGCGGCATCCAGGACCACCCGAACCTGCACCACCTGCTCCGGGACGAGCACGGCGAGCCTTTCCAGTTCAACTTCACCGACGAGGAAAAGGTCGCGCTGGTGAGGTTTCTCATGACCCTGACGGACTTCCGGGTGATCGACGACCGGAGGTATCAGAATCCGTTTCGCCGGGGCATCAGCTAGGAATCCCGGACGGACACTCCCCAGGCGTCCGTGGCGATTCGGCTCACGCGGGCTGGTCCATCGATGGCTACGAAATCCTCCTCGCCCTGAATCCCAGTCCGAGCTCCTTCCCCTTCAGGATCGCCGGCACGCCTTCCTCCATCCAGATCGGGGCGGGGGCGTCCATGAGGTAGTGGTCGAAGAACTGCTGCATGCGGATGCCCCAGTCCTTGCGGTCGGCCTCGCGGCTGAGTCCGTGGCCCTGGCCGTTGTAGTTGAGCATCCACACCGGTTTGCCCAGGCGACGCATGGCGACGAAGAGCTCGATGCCCTGGTACCACGGCACCGCGCCGTCCTCGTCGTTGTGCAGCATCAGCAGCGGCGTCTCGATCTTGTCGGCGAAGAAGACCGGGGAGTTGTGCAGGTACTCGGCCGTGGACTCCCACAGGGTCCCGCCGATGCGGCTTTGGGTCCGCTCGTACTGGAACATGCGGCTCATCCCCGACGCCCACCGGATGCCGCCGTAGGCGCTGGTCATGTTGCTGACGGGCGCACCGGCTTCGGCCGCCGCGAACAGGTTCGTCTTGGTGATCATGTAGGCGATCTGGTAGCCGCCCCATGAGTGGCCCTGCACGCCGATCTTGTCCGGGTCGATGAAGCCCTGCTCGACGATGCTGAGCACCCCCGGCACGACGGCGTCCAGCGCGCTCTCGCCGGGGTAGCCGATCTCGTACGGGATGTCGGGGACGAACACGACGTACCCCCGGCTGGCGTAGAACGACAGCGAGACCGACGAGCCGCCGGGCACGGGCGACCGGTAGGAGTGCAGTCCGTCGGAGCTGCGCTCGTAGAAGTACACCATCATCGGGTACTTCTGCGTGGGATCGAATCCGTCGGGCTTGACGAGGATGCCCTGGAGAGGGGTGCGGTCGCTGGATGTCCATTCGGCGATCTCCGCGGTGGCCCACCGGTAGTCGGCCTGCTGGGGATTGGCGTCGGTGAGCTTCACCATGTCGGTGAACTCGCCGTCGGTGACCCACAGGTCCGGGTACTCGCGGAAGTCCTGCCGGGCGATCAGCCAGCGCTCGGCGTCTTCGGCCTTGCCGCGCATCTGGAAGCTCTTGTCGGCCATGATGACCTGTTCCGGCATGGCCGTCCGGTCGGTGCGGCCCCGGTAGAATCCGGACTGCTTGGTCTTGTAGTGGAAGGCCTGCCAGAGCGCTTCGCCGTCCTCGATGCCGGCGCCGCCGCCCGGTCCGAATCTGAAGCCGGTGCGCGCGTAGCGCAGGCGCATGCCGGAATCTCGCCCCAGCCCGCCGGTCAGGTTGGTGGTCTCGCCGGTGGCGGGCTCGAAGCGCCACACGTCGTAGCGGTCGTAGAAGAGGAAAGCCTCGTCGTCCTCCGTCCAACCGGCGATGCCGTAGGAACCCGGCAGGTCGGGACGGTCGTCCAGCTCGTTCCAGACCGGGTGGGGAACGTCCCCGCTCGCGGCCACCGGGTCGCCGCCGGCCATCGGGGCCACCATCCAGTGCCGCGCAGCGCCGTCCCACCAGGAGATGTAGGTGCCTTGCGGGGAGATGGCGGGGGCGCCCCTGGTCATCTCCGCGACCACGCGGCGCTCGCCGGTGGCGATGTCCACGACGTAGAAGTCGTTGTAGGTCCCGTCCCAGGAGACGAGCTGGCGATAGGGCAGAGGGGTGGTCCCGACGGCGTACGGCTGGTCGCCCTCGGGGGCGAAGCGCACGCTGGGCAGGTCCTCGGTGGCAAGCTGGACCACCGTGCCCTTGTCGAGGTGGGCCACCGCCGTGTAGGTGCGGTTGCGCTCCTGGTTGGCCCGGACCAGCTGCATCGGCTGCAGGTACGGATCCTTCCAGTTCCAGATGTCGAGGGTGACCCGGTCGGAGTCCAGCATCTCCTCTTCGTCCTCCGGCTCCGGCTCCGGTCTCGGCGCGGTCCCGAACGTAAGGCGGCCGCCGCCGTCGGAGAAGCTCACGCCGCCGTTGTCGCTGACCCACCAGCCCTCCGGGATGCCCTCGGTCTGCGAGTTCGCGATCGCCGAGCCCTGCCAACCGGGGCCGGCGCCATGGTAAACGGTGAACTCGGGCTGGTCGGCCTCGTAGTCATCGCGGTCGGTCAGGAAGGCGACCTGGTCGCCGTCCTCGGTGATGACCAGCCGCTCGTAGTTGCCCAGGCCCTCGATGACGGCATGCTGCGACATGTTGTCCAGGTTCACCACGAAGACGCCGTCGCCCTCGCCGTCCTCGGCAGAGGTAGCGTATGTCATGACCTCCGCCTCGGCGGCGAAGAGGTAGCTGGTCACCTTCTCGTACCGCATCTCCGCGCCGGTGGAGAGATTCAGCAGCACGACGGGATCTCCATCGTCCTTCTCCCGCTCGTCGTCGTCCTCTCCTCCCGCACCTGGCCCTCCGCGTCCGCCACCCGGCCGCCCTCCCCTTCCCGGACGCGCCCGCGGTTGCGGCTCCGGCTCGGGCTCCGCACCAGCCTCCTCCCCCTCCTCCTCTTCCTCTTCCTCCTCCTCCTCATCCGGCTTGTAGGCGATCCAGCTTCCCTCCGCTGCGACCCTGAAATTGGTCACCACGCCGATGCGGCGCGGCATATAACCGTCATCCCCCAGAGCTGCGAGTTCGGCGATCGCCAGGGTGTCCGACGGCAGCGCATCGCCCCGCTCGCCCGCGAGCCTGAGTGAGTCCACCAACGCCTCCGGCGGCGGGATCTGGAAGATCACGAAGCGCGAATCGGAGGTGATGGTCGGCCGGTTGCCGCGGAAGGAGAACTCCCGGCCGCCTTCGCGGGCCTCGCGGATGTTGAGGACTGGGTCGCCCTCCATGGCGGTCAGCACGTAGACCAGCCAGGTGCCGTCTGCGGACAGGGAGGGGCTGCCGATGTTCTTCCACTGCAGCACGTCTTCATGGTCGAGGGCCGGCTGCTGCGCGGTCGCGGGGGCGGCCGTGGCGGCGACGGCCAGGGCGACGAGGGCGAGCGCGCGGGCGAGGGGGCGGATGCGGGGGAGCGTCATCTTGGGGATCTCCGGGTTGGGGTACGGCGGTCCATCTTCAGGAGTCAGATTGCGAAGGAAAGCGGGCTTGCGCCAGTGGGGGAGGGCGTGCAGCCCAGGCGATCCCTCAGCCGGCGTCGGTGCCAAAGACCGCCGCGAGCATCTCCTGGTTGTGGCCGACCACGAGGGTGGTGCCGACCTTCAGCGTCGGCGCGCGGAGCTTGCCCCAGCGGCTGACCATCAGCTTGACCAACTCGTCATCCGGCGGACGATCCGGAGCCGAGAGGTCCACCTGCACGACTTTTTTGCCCTTGGCGACGCGGAGCTCTGTCATCCCGTCGAGCAGTGTGAGCGCTTCGTCGGCTCGCACGGGCTCCTTGGACGCGCTGCGCATCTCCGCGGGCTCGATTCCGTTCTGCGCAAGAAACTCTTGCGTACGTTTGCAACCGGTTCAGCCGGGGCGGTGGTACCGCCAGTCTAGGCTCGGGGTCATTGAAAGTCACGTCCTTCAGGGGATGGATGGGGGCGTTGCGCGCGTTGGGGATTCGGCGCGCTACTTCAAGGTAAGCTCGCGAATCTGCACGCGCTCGACGCCGAGTTCGTCGGTTGCGACGCCGAGGGCCTGGCCGCGGCTGACTTCCTCGACGCGGAAGGAGGCGGGGACGGCCACGCGGCCGAGATAGACGCCGTCGGCGGCGAAGATGTCCCAGCGGCGCACTCGCGCGCCCCGGATCGCGTAGCGCAGCGCCCAGATCTCGCCGGTGTCGGCGATCAGGAGACTCATATATCCCGGCAGCGCCCCCGGCAGGGGAAGCTCGCGGTAACTCTCGATCGATCTGCGGATCGACGCCGCGGTGCGCTCGCGGGTCCCGGAACTCGTCGCGTACGCCTCCAGGTGGGCGTCGGTGAGGACCGGCGGGGCTTCGTCGAGGCGTGCGATGATGCGCAGCGAGCCCGCCCCGTCGAAGACATCGATCTCGAAGTCCACGCCTCCCGTGAACGCGACGCCGTGCGGAGATCCCGCCGCGGCGCTTCGTGGTGCGAAAGGGATCTGCATCGATACCGTCTGCGAAAAGCGGCCACCGCCCAGGTCGCGGCGCTCGCCCGACGAGACCGGCGCCATCCGATGGTTGCTCCACTCGGCCACGGTATCGATGAGGATGCCATCGGCGAGGCGGTGGCGAATGAAAAAGGTCGGAGGATTCAGGTCGTCCAACAACGCCCTCAGGACGTCCTCGGCGGACAGGGCGGCCGCAGTCGGGAAACGGTAGGGGCTCGCGCTACTCAGCAGCACACCGGGGCCACTGAGCCCGATCGGAAGCACCGCGGCACGGTCCGGTCCCAGCAACCTTCCGGTGCGCACCGGCGTCCCGTCCGCCCCGAACAGCGTGATGTCACGAAAGTCGACCGCCAGGATACCCCCATCTTCGACCGGCCAGGCCCCCTGCAGCGATTCGAACTCCCCTGGTCCTTCGCCTTCTCTCCCAAGAGACCGCAGATGATTGCCCTCCGGGTCGAACACGCGAATCTGCAGAGCCTGGTCGTCGGCCACGACCAGGTTTCCGGCCACGTCCCGCGCCACGGACTCGATGTCGCCGAAGAGGATTTCCTCCGGCCCGGCGAAGTCGCCGATCGACAAAGCCGGTTCTTCGGCCAGCTCTGCGTAGACAGCGTCGCCGGGCGGGGTGGTGACGACACGGATTCCGGCGGAGTCGGTGACTTCCGCGGCCGGGGATGACGTCGCTCCAGGGTCACCGCAGGCGGCCAATACAACGATCAGGCCCGGGAACAGCAGGTGCCTCATCCGGTTGCTCCGGTGTTGGGGTTGTCCGCGCTGCCAATTACTACGCGCCGCCATGGCTCCTTCCGAAACGGCTTCCGCGACCCGACCGGCAGGGTTACGATCCGCTCAAGGTAAGCTCGCGAATCTGCACGCGCTCGACTCCCAGTTCGTCGGTCGCGACGCCGAGCGCCTGGCCGCGGCTGACTTCCTCGATGCGGAAGGAGGTGGGGACGGCCACCCGGCCGAGATAGACGCCGTCGGGGGCGAAAACGTCCCAGCGGGCCACTGGCGCGTCCGCAAATCGGTAGCGCCGCGCCCAGACTTCCCCTTCCTCGGCGAAGAGGATGTCCGTGTACGCCGGCAGCGAGTCCCGCAGGGGGACCTGGTGGTAGCGTTCGATCCGCTCCCGGACCTCGGCCTCATCGGCATCGGAGCCTTCGGAACCCCTTACGTACCTCTCCAGGTGCTCGTCCGTGCGGACCGGAGGAGACTCGTCGAGCCGCGCGATCAGGCGCAGCGAGCCGTCTTCGAAGATACTGATGGCATAGTGGGTACCTCCCGTGACCACGACGCCGTGCGGAGACCCCGCGGCCCCGGACTCGGGCGAGAAGGGAATTGCGAAGGAAAACGCTCCGTCCCCCATCGCCACGGTTCCAATTACCGGGTCCCTTCCTTCCGCCAGTGTATCGGCCAGCGCTCCGTCCAATCGGTGGAGCACAAAGAGGACCCGGCTATTTTCCTCCCCTCCCAACAATGCTCCCATCAATCCTGTAATGGACCCGCCCAGGTTCCCGAAGTCAGGCAGGTTGAAGGGGGAGGCACGGCTCAGCACCGCGTCGGGGCCGGCGAGCCCAATCGGCCGGATGGACATGTCCTCTCTCCCCGCCAGCGTGGCCGTTCCCATCGGCGTCCCCTCTCCGCTGAAGAGGGTGATGCGGTCCAGTTCGGAGTCCGCCGCGATGATCTGACGGGAGTCCCCGCTCGTTCCGTCCCGGTACCTCACCACCCACGCGCCGCTGAGCGTCTCGAACTCTCCCGGACCCTCCCCCTCCCGGCCCAGCGTTTGAAGATGACGGCCCCCGGCGTCGAAGACGCGGATCTGATGCGCTTGCCGGTCGGCCACGATCACGTTGCCCGCCCCGTCGCGCCGGGCGGTGGCGATCCTGCCGAAGAGAAGCTCGTCCGGGCCGGTGAGCTGGCCGATGGACAGCAACGGCTCCTCGGCGAGTTCAGCGTAGACGAGGTCGCCAGGCGGGTTGGTGACGACCCGGACCCCGGCGGAGTCGGTGACCTCCAGGCCAGTGGGTGAGGGTGTTCCCGAATCAGCCCCTGAACCGTCACAGGCGCTCGTTGCAACCAGACCCATGAGAATCAGGTGTCTCATCCGGTGCCTCCACTGTCGTGGCCGCCTGTGCCGCCGACAACAGGCTGAGCGAGCGACGGAGTCACGATCCAAGCCCCGCAAGACCGTACAGTTGCACGCGCTCGACCCCGAGTTCGTCGGTCGCGACGCCGAGGGCCTGGCCGCGGCCCACTTCCTCGATGCGGAACGAGGCGGGGACGTCCACCCGGCCGAGGTAGAAGCCGTCGGCGGCGAAGACATCCCAGCGGGCCACTGACGCGTCCTCGAACCGGTAGCGCCTCGCCCAGACCTCCCCTCCCTCGGCGAACAGGAGATCGGTGTACCCGGGCAGCGAGTCCGGCAGAGGGGATTGGCGGTAGCGTTCGATGTCCTCCTGGATTTCACGTTCATCGCTATCGGAGCGATAACCCCGGACGTATTTCTCCAAGTGTGCATCGGTTCTGATTGCACGGGGGTCGTCGATGCGAGCGATCAGGCGCAGAGATCCGTCTTCGCCGAAGACGCGGACCCCGTATGCGGCGCCGTCCGTAACCACAACGCCGTGAGCGGATCCCGCCGCGACGGACCTGGGCGAGAACGGGACCGTGAAGCTCGTCACCTCCATCTCGATGCCACTCCCCCGGGACACACTGGCCCGCAATGCGTCCCTGCCGGTCGCCACGGTATCGACCAGGGTTCCATCGAAGCGGTGGCGCACAAAAAGGAGCCGGCGGTTCTCTTCGCCCCCGACCATGGCGTCCATCACGTCCTTGGTGGATCCGGACAGCGACTCCGGAGAAAAGACATAGGGAGCCGCGGCCCTGCTCAGCAACATGCCGGGGCCCGCGAGTCCGATTGTCGAAAAGGAGATGTCCTCGCTCCCCGCCAGCGTCGCCGTTGCGTCCGGGGTACCCTCCGCATCGAACTGCGTGATCCGGTCCAGCAGGATGTCCGCCGCCACGATGCCTCCATCCGAGACCGGCCAGGCACCCTGAAGCGATTCGAACTCCCCCGGACCCTCCCCCTCCCTGCCAACCGATTGAAGATGGCGGCCCTGAGGGTCGAAGATGCGGATCTGATGCGCCTGCCCGTCGGCGACGACCAGGTTGCCGGCCGCATCGCGCCGGACTGACTGGATCCTGCCGAAAAGGAGCTCGTCCGGGCCGCTGAACTCGCCGATCGACAGCACGGGTTCTGCCGCAAGCTCCGCATAGACGAGGTCGCCGGGAGGAGTGGTGACGATCCGGATCCCGGCGGAGTCGGTGACGGTGGCGGCGGGTTGGGGCGGCGCGCCGGAGTCGACGCAGGCGAGGGGGGCCAGCAACGAGACGACAACCGCCGTGCGTATCATCGAAATCCGTATTGCGGGGGGCACAGTGCCCCGGTTTTCTGGATGGGGCAGATACCGGAAGGTAAGTGCCCGCGCCTTCACACGCTTCGGCAGTCCGTGGATAAATCAGGGATTCGGCGCACCTCCTCCGAGCGCCAGCCTTCCTCCCACGTACACCCCTCGCCCCGGCGCGGCGAATCCCCACACCTCCTCGTACTCGGCGCCCATCAAGTTTTCGGCACGCACGGTCAGCACGACGCCTGGCCTCCCGGCACCCGCGCGCAGCACTTCGATCTCCGCCGACAGATCCACCAAAGTGTAGGCTGGCAGCGTTACCGGCGTTGCGGGGTAGGTGGAGAAGTCGCGATCCCCACGCTCGCCCGTGTGGCGCACACCCGCCTCGAACCGCACCGCTCGCGCCACCTGCACAGACGCGGACGCGCCCGCCGTGTGCCTCGGCCGCCTGAGGAGCGGTTCGCCCGCCACGAAGGCCGCCCCCGGTCCCTCGTGGAACCCTGCGTCAACGACCTCCGTGTCGAGCCACGTGTACGTCACTGTTAGCCGGCCCGGCCCGGCGTCCACCACGCCCTCGGCCTCCAGCCCCCGGCTCCGCGCCTTCGCCACGTTGTGAAAGTTGGGCCCTCCCTGCGTCGGCGGCGAAGAGGTGTACTGGATGAGGCCGCGGTAGCTCTGGCTGAAGCCGGTGAGCGACAGGGTGGCTCCGCCCCCGATTTCCTGGTCTACTCCGGCCTCGACGCTGGTGGAAAGCTCCGGTTCCAGATCCGGGTTGCCCCTGGTGAAGCCGCTGGCGTAGGTCTCGAAGAAGGTGGGTTCCTTGATGCCGGTCCCAGCCGCCGCCCGCAGGCGCGTTCGCCCGGAGGGAGGCTGCCACGCCGCCCCGGCTTTCCAGGTGGCTGCGGTACCGTAGCGCTCGTTTCTCTCGGCCCGCAGGCCGCCGTTCAGCGCCAACCCGCCCCTCTGCCACGACAGCTGGGTGTACGCGGCGTGGTTTCTACGGTCGTTTTTGGAGCTGGACGAACCGGGACCGTACTGGGAAAAGGACCGGCTGAACGCGCGGATGGACTGCAGTTCCAGTTCGTATCCGGCAGCCAGGACGGTTCCGTCGGCAGGGCGCCAGATGGCGCGCGCGCCGCCGCCTACGCGGCGAATGTCGTTGAGGTTGGTGTACCCGAAGAATCCCAGAGTGTCGGCCGGACCGTCGGGAGAGTCGTCGCTGCCGCGGTCGCTTTCGTTGACCTCGAAGCTGAGACGGGTCTCGAAAGCGTCGGTCGAACGGCGACCGACTTCAAGGTTCAGGGTCAGGGCGTCGCCGTAGGTATACGCGTTACGGTCGACGAGGGCCCCGGAGCCGTCGGTGGGGAAGTGAAAGCGGTGGTCGTCATAGCGGATGGTCAGGGCGGCGTCGGAGCCGGGGCCCAGCCGTCCCTGGACCCTGCCGGTGAATGTGGATCGACGGTGGTGATTGTTGTACTCGAGAATGCCGTCGGTGTGGTTGCTGCCCAGGGAAAAGGCGTAGGAGAGATCTTCGGTGCCGCCTGAAAGCGTGCCCTGCCAACGACGTGTGGCGTAGCTGCCCGCCTGTAACGACAGGGTACCCGTGACCGGGCCCGCGCCACGGCGTGTCAAGATCTGGATGATGCCGCCGACCGCGTCCGATCCGTAAAGCGCCGACGCGGGTCCCCGGATGATCTCGATGCGCTCGATGTTGTCGGTGGACAGCGACCCGAAGTCGAAGGCGCCACCGGGCTCGTTCACGGGGACGCCGTCGATGAGCACCTGCACGTAGTCGGATTCGCCGCCGCGCAGGAACACCGACGTGACGGCGCCGAAGGACCCGCCCCGCACCACCGCCACACCGGGCGCGTGCCGCAGCGCATCGGCCACATACTCGATCCCGGCGCGCCGTAGCTCAACGCCCTCGATGACCGTGGCGTGAGCGGCCACCGTCCAGGCGGGCTCGGCCCAGCGGTTCGCGGAAATAACGAGGCCCTCGAGCTCGATGGGGCCCTGGGCTTCGAGGTGAGTTGGCAGGAGCGCGGCCACCAGGGTGAAGGTGGCAACCGCGAAGGGGACCGGCGGGATGATGCGATGTGTCATTCTGGCTCTCCCTCCCCGCGCGGAGAAAGAGGGAGATGCCGCGGCATCGGGCAGCTTTTGGCGGTCCCCGCGGTCAGGGGCCTTGTCACCGGCTGCCCCACCCTCACCTCCCCGCGGAGGTGCTTGGCGATCCACGGATGTCTAACCGCGGACCGCGTGTGGGCGCCGGACGGGCACGTCTCCTGGCTCGAGGCCGCCTGACCCGCCTTCCCGGGATCGTGGGTGGATCCCAGTGGCGTGCCGGGCAAGCGTTCCGGGTGTTCCCGGACCTCTCACAGTGGCGGGGCCGCGCCGGACTTGCACCGGCTTCCGTTGGCCCCTCCGGCCGATTGGTGATGTCGCGAGGATGGTAGCGGGAGCGGCTTGGGGGGTCAAGGGGGTGGGAACGGTCAAGGTGGGAACGGTCAATCACTCCCGGGGGATGGCCTTGCCCGCCCGAGCCGGGGTACCGTAGAATCGCAACCGAAGCTGCAATCCCGGCTGCCCCCCGGGCACCGGAGCCACACGCATCGGTCGCAGTCACCACCACAATGCCCCGATACACCCAACCGCCGATGGAGTTGCAACCATGACCCGATCAGCCCTGCTCATCCTCCCGGTCCTCCTTTTCGCTGCAGCGTGCCAGGACGACGCCGCAGAGATGGACGCGTCGCACGACGAGATGCACGCCATGCACCACGCCGTCGAGTACGTGAACCCCCGCTCCCCCGCCGACGGCAACGTGGCCCCCTTCAGCGCTGCCGTGTGGGTCGGCAACACGCTCCACCTCTCCGGCCAGCTCGGGGTGCAGGGGTCACCCGAAACCGCGGAGCAGGAGGCGACCAACGTCCTGGACAACATCAAGGCCACGCTGGAAGAGGCGGGGCTGACGATGGACGACCTCGTCAGCGTCCAGGTGTACGCTTCGGACGTGGGGGACTACGGTGCCTTCAACGATGTCTACCGCACCTACTTCACGAGCGAGTATCCGGCCAGGGCGTTCCTCGGGTCGGGGGACCTGCTCTTCGGGGCGCGGTTCGAGGTGATGGGGATCGCGGTTCGGCGCGAGGGGGC
Organism: Gemmatimonadota bacterium; assembly: GCA_009841475.1. GTDB lineage: Bacteria > Gemmatimonadota > Gemmatimonadetes > Longimicrobiales > Gaopeijiaceae > Bin94. The sequence continues at coordinate 20,032 of VXLT01000244.1, read as the reverse complement.
GGGCGAGGGTGGTGCTGACCACCCCGAAATGTAAAGATTACACTACATTTTGTAAGGTATACATTACGTCCCGTCCGCTGGACCGGTAATCCGTGGACCAAGCCCCCGCTGTTTTCGGGTGGCGAAGGCCGTGGTGACGGCGCCTGGCCGGCTCCCTGCGCGGGCCGCCTGCGCAGACAGCCCGGTCAGCCCAGGATCACCTCGCGGAGCGCCTTCACGGCGTCAATGGCGCGGGCGATGTGATCCATCGTGTTGTAGACGTGGGGACAGAGTCGCAACCCCCCCGTCCCCGCCCCCGCGATGCCGTGTTCCTCGTACAGACGGCGGAGCGCGGTGCCGCGGTCGCCCGGCACCTCGATGATGCACACGCCGCCGGAGAGTGAGGGGTCCTGCGGCGTGACCAGGGTCATCCCCAGCCCGGCAAGCCCCTCCTTGAGCGCGGTCGCGAGTTCGGTGACGCGTGAATCGACTGCGGCCGCGCCGATGGCCGCGTGGAAGTCGGCTCCCGTGGCGATCGCGGCGAGGCAGGCGTCGTCCCGCTGCCCGAGCGACTCGAACTTGCGCGCGCCCGCCACGTCCGGATCGGCATCGTTCCCCCACCCCGGCGCCACGATGTTGGGCCAGATCTCCCCGATCCGGTCTTCCTTCACATAGAGGACGCCTGCCTCCTTCGGGCCCATGAACCACTTGTGCGCGGAGGCGGAGTAGGAGTCGCAGCCGAGCCGGCGCAGGTCGACATCGAGCGCGCCCCAGCTCTGCGCGCCGTCGACGTGGACGTGGATGCCGCGCCGGTGGGCGATTTCGGCGAGCTCGGGCACCGGGAGACGGATGCCGCTCACGTTGGAGACGTGGGTGAGCGCGAGGACGCGGGTGCGGTCGGTGAGGGCCGCAGCGAAGGGGTCGATGAGCGCCTGGGGGGAGGCCGGGCGGCGGGGGACGGACACGCGCCGCACCGTGATCCCGAAGCGGGCCGCCCGGACGTCCCACGCGACGTTGTTGGTGGGGTGGTTCTGGTCCCAGATCACGACCTCGTCGCCGGGGCGGAGCGGCACGCCGTTGTTGATGGTGTTGTTCGCCTCGCTGGTGTTGCGCACGAGCGCGATCTCGTCGGCGCTCACGCCGAGCTGTGCCGCCACCGCCCCGCGCGACTCCTCGGTGAGGCCGCGGAACTTGGCGCGGTTGTTGAAGGAACAGTCGCGGTCGATGTCGCGGGTGAGCTCCTCCACCCGGTCCGCGACAGCGCGCGGAGACGGGCACAGGTTGGCCGAGTTCATCGGCACCCGCTCCTCGCGGAAGGAGAACTGGGCGCGGACCTGCTCCCAGTAGGTCTCGTCGGGGGCTGCGGGGGGCCGGGGTGGAAGCGTCGTCGAAAAGCTCGGCTCCGCCGCCAGTCCCGAGAGCGTGCGCGGCATCAGGGCGGCGCCTGCCGCCATCCCGCTGAGGAACGAGCGTCGGGTGGGATCGCGCTTCATGCGGCGTGCTCCTTCTTGCGGGCGGTTGTCGGTCGGCCGGGAATGGACCGCTTCAACTCCATGATACGGGGCGGGTGCCCGCGCGGCCATTGCATCGCCCCCTGGAGCCTGTCTGGCCGTAACCTCTGTCTCTTCCACCCGCGAGCGCCCGCGCCCATTCAGCCATTGCATCGCCCGCCGTTCCGCTCCAGCTTCCTTCGCCAGCAGTCCGAAGGCTTGCCCACCGGCTGCGCGTTCCGGCGACCGGTCGACATGCAATCGCCGGAGCATCGACCCCCCAACCCTGGAGACTCCCGCCGTGGCCCTGATCGCCCGCCGCATTAGCCATCTGGGGACCGAGAACGCCTTCAAGCTCGGCGACGACATCCAGCGATGCGTGGACCTGGGCATGGATGTGATCCGGTTCAACCTCGGCGCTCCGGACTTTCGCAGCGCCCCGCATCTCAACCGGGTCGCCAGCGAAGCCCTGGACGCCGGCCGGTCCGGCTACTGCGACCCCGCCGGCATCCTGCCGTTCCGCGAGGCAATCGCGGCGCACGTCACGCGTACGCGCGGCGTCGAAGTCGGCCCCGAACGGGTCGTCGTCACCCCCGGTGCCAAACCGCCGATCGGCTACACCCTGCAGACCTACGTCGACGAAGGCGACGAGGTGATCTACCCCTCTCCCGGCTTCCCCATCTACGAATCCTGGGTGCAATTCGTCGGCGCGGTTCCGGTTCCCCTGCACCTCTCTGACGACCGCGATTTCGCCTTCAACGCCGACGACCTGGCGGCGCTCATCACGGAGCGCACCAAGCTCATCATCCTCTGCTCTCCCTCGAACCCGACCGGTGGCGTGCTATCGCGCGCGGAGCTGGCGGGGATCGCCGAGCTGATCCGGGAACGCTGCCGCCCCCGCGTGCGCATCTATTCGGACGAGATCTACGAGCAGATCCTCTTTGAGGGGCTGGAGCACGAGAGCATCGTCTCCCATCCCGCCATGGAGGAGCGGACGGTCATCGCCAGCGGCCACTCAAAGGGATTCGCCATGACCGGCTGGCGGCTCGGGTGGGCCGTTCTGCCGACCGCGGAAGAGGCCGCGATCTTCAAGCGGATCAACATCAACATCATGTCATGCGTGCCGCCGTTCCTGCAGGAGGCGGGTGTGGCGGCGTACGAGGATCCGGCCTCGGCGGTGGAGGTGCGGCGCATGGTCGACGCGTTCGAGGAGCGCCGCGACTGGATCGTTCCGGCGCTGAACGCGGTCCCTGGGGTGAGGTGCCGGACGCCGAAGGGCGCGTTCTACGTCTTCCCGGATGTGTCGGGGATGTGCGAGCGGCTGGGCGTCCATCGGGTCCACGCCGAACTGCCCGCCGACGCGCGCAGCCGAACGACCCCGGCGGGGATGCTTCAGATGTTCCTGCTATACCGGTATGGAGTGGCGACGATGGACCGGGCCTCGTTCGGCCGGATCGGGGCCGAGGGGCAGGACTTCCTGCGCCTGTCGATCGCGAACAGCATGGACGACATCCGGCGCGGGGTGGCACGCATCGGGGAAGCGGCGGAGGACGCCGCAGGGTTCGCGGGATTCATCGCCGAAGAAGCTGCCAGGGGCGACGAGGGACTCTTCGCGCCCGCTACCCCCCGCTGATCGCGATCTCGAACATCTGCGGCCACAGCTTGCCGGTCACATAGAAGGTGCCCGACGCCTCGTCCCACGCGATGCCGTTGAAGACGGCACCGGAGTCGGAGGGGCGGTTGCTCGACAGCGCCAGCGAGAGCGCGTCCAGCTCCCCGATGATCTCACCGGTGATCTTGTCGATGCGCACGATCTCGTTCGTCATGTACACGTTGGCGTACAGGTGCTCGCCCACGCATTCGAGTTCGTTGATGTCGCGCTTCGAAAAGCCGTCGCGGGTGACGCGGATCTCCTCCAGCACCTCGAAGGTCGCCGGATCCCGGCGGAAGAGGGTGCTGCTCCCGTCGCTCATGAAGAGCGAGGCGCCGTCGTAGCAGAGCCCCCATCCTTCTCCGTCATACTCGAAGGTCGCCAACGAATCGAAGGTCTCGGCATCGTACACGAAGGCCAGCCCCGCCTTCCAGGTCAGCTGGATCACGCGGTCGTCCACTACCGCGATCCCCTCGCCGAAGTAGTCCTCCGAGAGCGCGTGGATTTGCAGGACCTCTCCGGTGGCAATGTCCACCCTGCGAAGATCCGAACTGCCGTACTGCCCGGTGCTCTCCAGGAAGGCTCCCTCGTGGATCAGGAGTCCCTGGGTGTACGCTCCCGGGTCGTGCGGCACGGTTCGCCGCACCTCGAAGGCGAGTTCTGCAACGCCCGCGTCGCCGCACCCGGCGGTCGCCGGAATCAGGGCCCAAGTGGCGATCAGCCCGCATCGAAATCTGCTCGTTCTTTTCATTTCAGGTTTTCTCCCAGCGTATTCTCACCTCGTGGCCGTCTGGCTAACGTATCACTCTTTCGATTTTCCGCATCATCGCGTGCTGCTCAAGGAGGAGGACATGCCCGGGCTGCTCCCCAATATCGACCCCGACGGGCTTCTGGAATACTCGGTGGTCTTCACCGATCGATCACTGAACCACATGTCGGCTCGCTTCAGGGACGTCATGAAGGACATCTCAGCTACGCTGAAGGAGGTCTACGCGTCGGACTCGGTCGCGGTGGTCCCGGGCGGAGGCACCTACGCGATGGAGGCGGTCGCGCGCCAGTTCGGAACCGGCAAGCGGTGCCTCGTCCTGCGCAACGGATGGTTCAGCTACCGCTGGACGCAGATCTTCGAGGCCGGTGGGATTCCCGCCGAATCGACGGTGCTGAAGGCTCGCCCCGCCGCCGGGCCCGCGGGTGGCAGCGACGGGTCGGCCTTCGCTCCCGCACCGATCGACGAGGTGGTGGCGGCGATCGAATCCGGCCGGCCCGACGCGATCTTCGCTCCCCATGTGGAGACCTCGTCGGGAATCATCCTGCCGGACGACTATGTGCGCGCGGTCGCGGATGCGGCCCGCGGGGTCGGCGCGCTCTTCGTGCTCGACGCCATCGCTTCGGGCGCGATTTGGGTCGACATGCGGGAGTCGGGGGTCGACGTGCTCCTGAGCGCCCCGCAGAAGGGGTGGAGCGGTTCGCCGTGCGCGGGTCTCGTCATGCTCGGCGACCGGGCTCTCGGGCGCATGGATCCCGCCGCCAACACGAGCTTCAGCTGCGACCTTCTCCGCTGGCTCGATGTGATTCGGAGCTATGAGGCCGGCGGCCACACCTACCACACGACCATGCCGACCGACGCGCTCAGGATGTTCCACGATTCCATGACCGAGACGCGCGCGTTCGGCTTCGAACGTGCGAGGACGCGCCAGCTGGGGCTGGGCGACGGCGTCAGGGCACTGCTGGCAGAGAGAGGATTCAGAAGCGTCGCGGCACCCGGCTTCGGGGCGCCGGGCGTCGTGGTCAGCTACACCTCCGACGCGGCGATCCAGAACGGTAGCGCATTTGCAGCAGCCGGACTGCAGATCGCGGCCGGGGTACCGCTGCGATGCGGCGAGCCTTCCCCCTTCCGCACCTTCCGGCTCGGACTCTTCGGGCTCGACAAGCTGGACAATGTGGGCCGGACGGTGAGCACCCTTTCCGAGGCGCTGGACCGCGTCGCGCCGCAACCGGTCGCGCCGGGCTCCAGTTGAGCCTAGCCGCCCGGGCCGGTTTGCGTGCCCGGTTGCGCCGACTCCCCGCACGACCAAAGTTTCCCAAGCCATTGAGTGGAACCGCGTCCCCCAAGGGGTTCAAAAGGACCATGTCGCCAACACTTCGACCTGCGCCCCGCCGGGCTCCCGCCGCCAGCGTGCTCTTTGTCGTTGGGCCGGCTTCGGCAGTCCTGCTGGGAGCCTGTTCCTTTGCGCCAGCGCCATCGGTTCCGGAGCCGGTGGCGGAGCTACCGGACGCTTTCGCCGAACCGGCCGCCGCGGGCAGCCCCGAGGCGCTTGAATGGTGGAGGGGATTCGAGGATCCCGCGCTGAACGCCGTGGTGGATTCGGTGCTGGCCTCGAACTTCGACCTTGCCGAAGCGGTCGCGCGCGTGCAGCAGGCCCGGGCCCAGGCCGGGATCGCGCGGGCCGGGCTCTTCCCCGTCGTCCAGGGGACGGCGACGGCCACCGACCAGGACACCCCTGCGAACGCGGGTTTCGGGCAGCAGTTCCGCGAGCTTACGGGCACCGAGGAGGGCGACGCCATCGGCGGCTTCCAGTTCCCGGAACGGCTGGGGGTCACGACCTGGTCGCTCGGCGCGGAGTTCGCCTACGAGCTCGACTTCTGGGGCCGGGCCCGCAACGACGCCAGGGCCGCCGGGCTGAGCTACCTCGCGTCCGAATCCGACTACGACGCCGCGCGCATCGGTGTGCTGGCCGAGACGATCACCACCTACTTCGAGATCGCCGACCTGCGCACTCGCATCGCGCTCACCAGCGAGACCGCCGATGTCCTGCTCGAGCGCGAGGAGCTCGCGGACACCCGCTACGAGAGCGGACTGATCACCTCGCAAGAGCTCTATCAGGTCAGGCAGGAGCTGCTCAACACGCAGGCGGTGCTGCCGCAGCTGGAGAGCCAGCTGGTGAACGCGGAGGGGCGGCTGGCGGTGCTGATGGGCGGTTTCAGGGACAAGCTGGACCGCGTGCTGCCCGGGTCTTTGGCTCCCGTTCCGTCCGCGGACCCGGTGGCAGCAGGAGTCCCGGCGGACCTGCTTTTGCAGCGGCCGGACGTGCGGGCGTCAGCCCTGCGGCTCGAGGCCGCGCGCCACTCGATCGGGGTGCGGAAGGCGGAACTGCTTCCCTCGCTGTCGCTCTCCGGCACAATCGGTGTCCAGGCCGCCGAGGCCGACGGTCTCTTCAACGTCGACCAGTGGTTCCGCAACCTCCTCGGCAATCTCACGGCGCCGATCTTCCAGGGCGGCCGTCTGAGGAACAACGTCGCCGCCGCCGAGGCGGCCTTTCAGCAGGCGGCGGCGGCGTACGGGCGGACCGTGGTGACCGCCGTGCACGAGGTGGAGGCGGCGCTCGCCGCGTTGCAGAACGAGGGGCGGCGATACGACTACCTGACATCGCAACTCGAGGAGGCCAACGCCTCCGTCGCGCTCCAGCTCGAGCGCTATTCATCCGGAGTGGCCGGCTACACCGACTATCTGGACGCCCTCCGGTCCCGCCTGAACGTCGAGTCCACCCTGGCGGGGTCGCGGCGGGATCTTGCGCTGGCCCGCCTGGCGGTACACCGGGCGCTTGGTGGCGACTGGACCGCGCCGCCGGAGGTGCTCGAAGCGATGCGGATGGTGCCCGCCAACAATGGAAACCCCGAAAACGGAAGGAACAGATAGATGAGCCGATTCCGGAGCGCCCTTATCGCCGTTGGAATCCTCGGGGGAGCGATCGTGGTGGCGGTGGTCATGATCCGTCTCAGGCCCGAGCCGCCGGTGCGCGAACCTCCCTCCACCTCGCCCTTCGTGACGACGGGCGTGGCCACGGCGGAAGAGGGCGCAATCCCGGTGCACGGGGCCGGGACGGTCCGCCCCCGGGCGGAGATCGATGTGGCGGCCCAGGTGGGCGGGACGGTGACGTGGGTGGCCCCCTCCTTCCAGGGCGGGGGACGCGTTCGGGCGGACGAGGTGCTCTTCCGCATCGAGGACGCGGACTACGTGAACCGCGTCCAGCAGGCGCAGGCGAACGTCGCCGCGCAGCAGGTGGCGCTCCTGCAGGAGGAGGAACGGGCGCGGATCGCCCGCGAGGAGTACGAGAGGATGCAGCGGCGAAGCGGAGGAGGAGCCAGCGGCGCGGCGAGCGCCCTGACGCTGCGCCAACCGCAGCTCGAGGCCGCGCGGGCGGCGCTGGCGCGGGACAGTGCGGCGCTGGCCGACGCCGAGCTTGCGCTGAGCCGCACCGAGGTCAAGGCGCCCTTCAGCGGCGCCGTGCGGTCCGAGTCGGTGGATGTGGGCCAGTTCGTTGGGCCCGGACAGAGCGTGGGACGGCTCTACGCGGCGGACGCGGTCGAGGTGGTCGTGCCGCTCTCGGACGCGGATGCCGCGTTGATCCCGCGGCTCTGGAACCTGGTCGCCGGCGACGGCAACCGGAGCGTGCGCGCGACCGTAGCGGCAACGTACGGCGACGGGCGCTACACCTGGAGCGGCTACGTGGACCGCGCCGAGGCCGCGCTCGACGAGCAGACCCGCACCATCGACGTGATCGTCCGCGTCCCCAATCCTTTCCGGGGCGGGACGCCGGCGGATGAGGACGGCGGCGGCGCGACCGGAGCGGGTTCGTCCGGGCCGCCGCTCCTGGTGGGCCAGTTCGTGGACGTGCGGATCGACGGGGTCGCGCCGGAACGCTACTTCGCCGTGCCGCGCGCCGCGCTCCGGACCGGGAACGAGGTGTGGGCAGTGCGCGGCGGCACCACGATCACGATCGTTTCGGTGCGCGTTCTGCAACGCATCGACGACGTGGTCTACGTGACCGGCGGCTTGGAGGACGGCCAGAGGGTGGTGGTGAGCGGCATCCAGATCGCCACCGAGGGCATGCAGGTTCGGACGCAGTAGCAGGGGTAGCCGGGCGTGAATCAAGACGGGGGCGGCGCCAGGGGCCCCATCGCCTACATGGCGCGCAACGGGGTTGCGGCCAACCTCCTGATGCTGTTCATCCTGATCGCGGGGCTCTTCGCGCTGCGGGGCCTGGTCCAGGAGGTCTTCCCGGAGATCTCGTTGGACCGGGTGCTCGTCTCGGTGGTGTACCCCGGCGCCACGCCCGACGAGATCGAGGAATCGATCATCCTCAAGATCGAGGAGCAGATCGAGGGCGTCGAGGGCCTGAAGCACGTTCGGTCTACCGTATCGGAGGGGCGCGGTTCCGTCGTGGCGGAACTCAACATGGGAGAGGACCTGAACCGGGCGCTGGACGACATCAAGGCGCAGGTCGACCGGATCCAGACCTTCCCCGGCGGTTCCGAGCGCCCCGAGGTCTCCGAGGTCACCAACCAGCAGAGCGTGATCCGCCTCGTCCTCTACGGCGATGTCTCCGAGCGCACCCTCAAGGAGCTCGCCTACCGCACCGAGGACGCGCTCGCCGCGCTCCCCGTGGTCTCCTACGTGGAGACGACCGGCGTGCGCGACTACGAGATCTCGATCGAGGTTCCGCTTCGCCGGCTGCGGGCGCTGGGCCTGACGCTGGGGGACATCGCGAATGCCGTGCGGGGCGGCTCGCTGGACCTGTCGGCCGGTAGCATCGCCACCCGTGACGAAGAGGTGCGGATCCGCACGACGGGGCAGAACTACACCCAGCAGGATTTCGAAGAGATCATCGTCCTGAGCCGCGCGGACGGAACCGTAGTGAGGCTCGGGGACATCGCCGAGGTTCGGGACGGGTTCCGCGACGTGGACCTGATCGGCCGCTACCGGGGCCAGCCCGCGGCCTACGTCGAGGTCTTCCGCACCGCCGACGAGAAGGTCCTGGAGATCGTCGCCGCCGTGGAGGCGCACCTCGAGGAGGAGGTGGTCCCCTCGCTGCCGGCAGGCGTGGCGCTCGAGATCTGGAACAACGACGCCGACATCCTGCAGTCGCGCCTGGGACTCCTGGTCAAGAACGGCTTCCTGGGCCTGGCCCTGGTGCTCCTCGCGCTGGCGATCTTCCTCGAGATCCGGCTGGCCTTCTGGGTCGCGGTGGGAATCGCGGTTTCCTTCGTGGGCACCTTCGCGGTGATGTCCGTTCTGGGCGTGTCCATCAACCTGATGTCCCTCTTCGCCTTCATCCTCGCGATCGGGATCGTGGTGGACGACGCGATCGTGGTGGGCGAGAACATCTACGCCGAGCGGGAAAGGGGGGCCAGGGGGGTGGTGGCCTCGATCCGCGGCACCCGCCGGATCACCCGGCCCGTGATCTTCGCGGTCCTGACCACGGTGGTGGCCTTCTGTCCCCTCTTCTTCATCCCCAGTTCGATCGGCAGGATCATCGGGGAAATCCCCATCATCGTGATGTCGGTCCTGCTCTTCTCGCTGCTCGAGTCCCTGCTGGTCCTCCCGAACCACCTCTCGCACCTGCCCGCCCGCAACGGCCGCCCCACGCGGCACAAGCCGCACCTGATCGGCCGCATTCAGTCCGGCGTGGAATCGGGACTCCAGCGTTTCATCGCGGGCCCGCTCGACCGGAGCCTCCGCTTCGCCACCGGCCGGCCCGGAGTCGTGATCGCCTCGGGCGTCGCGATGATCATCGTCTGCGTCGCCATGATTCCGGCGGGGATCATCAAGGTGGACTTCATGCCGTCGGTGGAGGGCGACCTCATCACCGCCAGCCTGGAGATGCCGGAGGGAACGCCGGTCCAGCGCACCACCGATGTCGCCCGAACCCTGGAGACGACCGGTTACCGGGCGCTCGAACGGCTCGCGTCCGGCACGGGCGAGGAAATCGATGCCCTCCTCACCGGCGTCAACGTCACTATCGGCCTGCCGGCAAGGCAGTCCGGGCCCGGCGGCGCGGCGGCCGATGCGGCCAGCCCGCAATCCAACATCGCGGCCGTCGAATTCAAGCTCGTCAGCCCCGAGGATCGGGCCGTGTCCGCGATCGACTTCCAGCAGGCATGGCGTGAAGAGGTGGGCGTGCTGCCCGAGGCCAAGTCGCTCGGCATCACGGCGGAACTCATCAGCTTCGGAGCCCCGGTTCATGTCGAGCTCTCGCATCCGGACCCCGGCCGCCTGGCCCTGATCGGCGACACGCTCATGGCGCGGCTCCAGGAATTCGGCGGCGTCTTCGACATCCAGGCCGACCAGGACCAGGGACTCCGCGAGATCCAGCTCGACCTGTTGCCTGAGGCCCGTACGCTGGGGCTGACCCTCGACAACCTGGCCCGGCAGGTCCGCTCCGCATTCTTCGGGAACGAAGCCCTGCGCGTTCAGCGCGGCCGCGAGGAGATGCGCGTCTATGTGCGGCTGCCCGAAGAGGAACGGAACGCCATTGCCGACGTGGAGACCTACCAGGTCCGGACACCTGCCGGAGGCGAGGTCCCGCTCGGCCGCGTAGCGTCCGTGCGCTTCGGCAACTCGCCCACGACCATTCGGCGGAAGGACGGCCAACGGGTCCTCACCGTCACCGCCGACGTGAACACCGCGATCGTCACCGGGGACGAGGTCACAAGCCAGCTTGAGAGCTCGGTCCTCCCCGCGCTCGCGGCCGCAAGTCCGGGTCTGAGCTATGCCTTCGGAGGCGAGCAGCAGGAACAGGTCGAGTCCTTCGGCGCCCTCTTCGGCGGCTTCGCCCTCGCGATGCTGGCGATCTACGCGCTGCTGGCAATTCCGTTCGGCTCCTACTCCAAACCCCTGATCATCATGGCGGCCATCCCCTTCGGGATCATCGGCGCCGTCCTCGGCCACGTCATCCTCGGCCTCCAGATGGCCATCATGTCGCTGTTCGGGGTCATCGGCCTGAGCGGCGTCGTCGTGAACGATTCGCTGGTCATGATCGACTTCATCGACGAGCGCATGCGCGGGGGCATGTCCGGACGGGAAGCGATCATCGAAGGGGCGAAGGCGCGCTTCCGTCCGATCTTCCTGACCTCGGTGACGACCTTCCTGGGCGTCGCGCCCCTGGTGTTCGAGACCAGCATCCAGGCGCAGTTCCTGATCCCGATGGCGGCATCGCTGGGGTTCGGGATCCTGTTCGCGACCGGCGTGCTGATGATGATCGTGCCCGCGCTGGCGATGGTGCACCACCGGGTGGTGGAGGGGATTCGGGTCCGGCGGCGGGCGCCCGTGGCCGCCTACCAGGCCCCTACCGCCGCTGGATGACTCCCCTCTCCCTCGCGTCGGCGTGGCAGTTTCCGCACCCGTTCCAGAAGATCGTCCACAGATGCCACATGCCGGCATCCGCCTCGAATGTCAGCAGATGGCGAGGTCGCTCGGACCACGCTTCATAGAGGAAGTACTCATCGAGCGGATGCCGGTCGGACCGGTCTTCCCGTTCCCGGTCCACGCACTTCAGGTAGCCGAGAGCTTCTCCGGCTGACGGTGCGGCCGGAACGCTGCATGTGGGGTTCGTGAAGACAGACCAGCTGTGCGGGGCAGCCGGCTGGACCTCCAAACGCCCGCCGCCAACCAGCCCGCGGACTTCTGCGCGGCCCCCCAGATCGCTTGCCTCGACGAATAGCGCTCTCCACGGAGTCCCCTCCCACACGTGCATGCCCCGATCCTCATCCTCGACAACCGGGGCCGCGGAATTCGGACCGTAACAGTTGGCGAAGGCCAGCGGCAGAGCCACGGGCAAGATCCATTTCATCGTCATTGGCGGCCTACCTTGCGCAGGGGCTCGTCAAGGGATGATGTACCGTTGCCAGGTGATACGCCGGGCGGGATGCCAGGTTCCCGGGGCCGGCGGGTAATGCCCGCGTCGCACGAGGGCCACGGGTCGTCGGCACCCTCAGGAACGGTCGCACATCCGCCACAACCTCGTCACAGCACAGTCGCGAATCAATCCGTTCCGACGAATACCGTCCCGGACATGCCACCGTTGCGAATCGATCGATCCGCGTGCACCGATCGCGTTTGCGAACCCGTTGTCAGGGACGCGTCCTGTCCTCCCGGCGCCCATCCCGAGGATCCGGCCCCAGCTCGGCCGGCAGGTCCGCCCGGTCTCCCCAGTCGCGCCAGCTGGCGTCGTAGAAGCGCACGTCCAGTCCCATCATGCGGGCCGCGATGTAGTCGACGCTCGCGCGCATGCCGATCATGCAGTAGACGACGTGGGTCTTGCCTTCGCCGGCACCGTGGCGCTCCAGGATCCTGGCGATCTCGTCCGCGGGCCGGAATAGGGTGTTGTTCGCGGGGTCCATCAGTTCTTCCCAGTAGAGCTGAGCCGCCCCGGGGATGTGCCCCGGGCGTCCCGCACCACCCAGCCCGCCATCGGCGCCGGTGTACTCGTGGTCCGGACGCGCGTCGAGGAGGACCAGCGAAGGATCGTCCAGCCGCGCGTGGATCCAGTCCGCCGAAACGCGGAAGTCAACGGGATTGTCCGGCACCAGGCCGCCGGGCTCCACCGGGGGTGCCTCACCGCTCTCGACAGCTCCTCCGGCGGCCTTCCAGGCGGTGATTCCCCCGTTCAGCAGGAAGGCCCGGTCACCGAGTCCGAGGAGGTCGAACGTCACCCAGGCGCGCGCCGTCGCCGTCATGCTGGTCCCGTAGATCACGACTTTCGATTCGCGCCCGATCCCGGCAGCACGCAGCGCCTCGACGGTCTCCTCCAGGGTCCGGAACTCGGACCGCCACCCCTGCTCCCCATCCCACGTGACCGCGCCGAAGCGGAGGAGGCGCGCCCCCGGGATGTGCTCCTCCGCGTACTCCCCGGGACGGCGCTCGAGCTGTACCACGACCACATCCTGCGCACCGATGTTGCGCATCAGCCATTCGGCGTCGACGAGCGGCTGGACAGGTGTCGTCTGTAGACCGGGAGGCCCGAACGAGGGCGCCAGCCCGTCGCCAGCTCCGGCTGGTTCCTGTGCCGCGATGGGCGAGGGCCGAAGGAGCACGAAGAGGACCGCCACGATGCCAAAACGCACCCCTCCGCCGGAACGCATCGCCCCGCCTCAGAACCTTGACGTGAGGGTGATGCGGAAGCTCCGCGTGGCTCCCGGGTTGCGCTCCTGAACGTCCACGTATTCGGCCTGAAGGAGATTCTCGACCTTGGCCTGCACATCCACGTCCATCAGCGTCGTGCCCATGCGCAGATCCACCAGGGTGATGTCCCCCCGTTCGTCCAGCGGGAAGGCCAGGACTTGATCCGCCCGGCTCCGGTAGCGGAGGTCGAGCGCGAGCCGTTCCGCCCACGCGGAGAGCGTCGTCGTCAGGTTGTGGTCCGAGCGGTACACCAGGGGGCGGCCGGTGCGCTTGTCTTCCGTATCGAGATACAGGTACGTCGTTTGCAGAGTGAGCTTTTCGGGAATGATTGCGACCTTGGCGCCGGCATCGATCCCGCGGACGCGCGCCTCCGCGACATTGCGGAACTGGAAGGTCAGCACCCGGCCCGGCGCCCCGGACACCTCAATCAATTCCTCGTATTCGCTCCAGAAGAGACCCACGTCGAACCACAGCCAGTTTCTGGGGCTCATCGTGGCCCCCAGCTCGCTGGCCCAGGCCGACTCCCCACGAAGCTCCAGATTGGGGATCACTCGAAACCCGAACACGACCGTCGAGCTGTACTGCTCGGAGACACTCGGGGCACGGTAGCCGCGGCTCAACGAGGTCCGCAGGCTGAGGCGGTCGGACGGCTCATAGACGAGGCCGATCTTGGGGTTGATCGAAAAGTCATCCTCCGCCGAGGAGGCTCGGTGCATGTCCAGCCGCACTCCGGTGGTTCCCCGTACCCGGTCCGAGATTTCAATCTCGTCCTGCAGGAAGAGGGCGAGGTCGGTGGTGGTCGGAGTCGGTTCGAGGAAGTTCGACGAGATCTCGGTGTACGACGCCTCCGCGCCGGTCGTGAAGGAGTGTCGTCCGCCGGTGAAGCGCGAAAGCTGCACGTCGGTGCCCCAACGGGTGGAGCGGTGGAAGTCGTCGTTGTCGTGGAAGTAGTTCTGCGAGCGCACGTGCTGCACCTGCGGCCGAATCTGAAGCTTCAGCGCGGGGGTCACGACCGGGGTGGCTGTCATTCCCAGGACGAGCGCGATGTCCCGTTTCCAGTCGCCGAGCTGCGAGGGTTCCACCTCCAGCGGGCGCTCCGGCGAGAGCCAGGTGAAGAACTCCTCCGCTTCCTCGTGCTTCCAGTTGAGAAAGACTTCCCAGGGTGAGGTCGTCTCCGCGCCGAACACGCTCTTCGCCCGGAACCTCCACCGCTCGACGCCACCGTTCTGCCTGAAGCCGTCGGAACCCTCGCGCCCGACGAACACGGTTGTGCCGGCGCGCCCGATCTGGCGCGAATGCTGGATCTGGAGCCCCCGCATGCTGAGAAGTTCCTCCGTGAAGTCGCGCTCACCGGGGGTATCGAAGATCCCGTAGTACCCGCGCACGATGGTTCGCGTACCGTCGACCGGGGGCCTGGTGATCACGTTGACCACGCCGCCCATGGCGTTCGTGCCGAAGAGCGTCGAGTGAGGGCCCTTGACGATTTCGATCCGCTCGATGTCCAGGAGCGGCAGGAGACCGAAGTCGATCGACGATCCGACGTTCGCCAGCGCTCGATGGCCATCGAGCAGCATGAGCACCCGGCTGCCCACGCCCCGCGCGATGCCGCTGGAGCCCCGGATGTCCATCTGGCCGGCGTTGAAGGTGACGCCCTGGGCGAATGGGAGCGCCTCGTCGAGGCTGGTGACGTCCCGGCTGCGCAGTTCGTCGCGCCCGATGACAGAAACACTCACCGGCGCCTCGCCTGGGCGCGCGTTGCCCCGGCTGGCCGTCACCGTGACCCCGGGAAGCTCGAAGAGCATCTTCTCCAGGGCAATCGTCGGCGGCTCTCTGACCGCTGCACCGGGATCGATCTCCCGTTCCACCATCCTGTAGAAGCCGGCCGCAACGACCAGGCGGACCTGCCCGTCCGGGTCTGGAAGCGTGAGCTCGAATCGGCCCTCGGCGTCCGTGAGGGTACGCAGCTGCATGGCACGGACCAGCACCTGGGCCCCCTCGATACCCGTACCGGACTCGGCGTCGACCACCCTCCCCCGAATCGTGACCTCCTGTGCCTCCAGCAATCCCGGCGGGGCGACCAGCGCCACCGCGAGGGAAACACGGAGCGCGGCACGGAGCGACCACGCTCCAAGGGCCGCGGACAACGCGAACACCCCTGCATTGTCCCGCCGCTCCCGGCGAGCCCCGGGCACAGACCGCCGCCCCATCTCCTACCTTCGTTGCCAGACCGACAACGAGACCGCCAGGGGTGGCTCCGTAACCGTCACTGTGAAGGTGCCGCTTTCCAGAGTGTACGTCCCCCTGGCCTGATTGAGGTTGCCAAACTGCTCCCAGGTCCCATCGCTGCGGACCGTGTAGGTCCCTTCGTCGTCGAAGGCGGTGGTCCCGCCCAGGCCATCGGGTACCGAGATGCTCATCTCGAAGGTCCCCATCGACTCGTTCCCCGTCGGCGGATCTTGCCGGAGCACGAATATCCCGGACACATCCGGCGGCTGAAGCGTCTGTCCCCCGGTGACCAGAGCCGACGAGAATGCCGACAGGTCATAGGTTCCGGCAAGGTTTGGCGCCAGGTCCTGCTCCGGCGGATCCGTCGGATCGTCTCCGCCGCAGCCCGCAGCCACGACGGCCCCGGCGACGAGGGCGGAAAGCACTGTCGAACGGCGGTTCATTGCGATGATCTCCTTGCGCCCGGCGAATCGCCACATGCGGTGCTGCCCCGGGCCCGAGTTGTCCCCTTGGTGAACCAGCGGTCAGAATGACAACGTAAGACGGCACTGCACGCCTGACCAGACCAATCCACACGAGCACGAAAGCCACGGCATCTCATCATGAAGGACAATGGACCGCTCCTCATTGACGGCGGCAGACCCCGAGGAGCCGGGGACCTCTTCGCCCGGCTCGACGAACTGGGCATCGCCCATAATACCTTCGACCATGTGCCCGTGTTCACCGTCGAGGAGGCTCGCCGCCTCCGCGGGCGAATCGACGGGGCGCACTCCAAGAACCTGTTCGTGCGAGACAAGAAGGAGCGGCACTGGCTGGTGTCGTGTCTCAGCGAACGGAAGGTCGACCTGAAGTGGCTCGCCCTGGAACTCGGAACCAAGCGCCTGACCTTCTGCACCCCGCGCCGCCTGGCCGGCTTCCTGGGCATCCGCGCGGGAGCCGTTTCTCCGTTCGCCATCCTCAACGACACCCGTGGCGTGGTCCGCGTGGCTATCGACGCGGAACTCCTCGCCGGCGAGCCGCTCAACTTCCATCCGCTCGACAACTCGAAGACCACGTCGGTCTCCCGGGAGGGCCTTCTGCGCTTTCTCGAAGCGGAAGGACACCCGCCGAAGATCCTGCGCTTTCCGGCGGCCGGGCCAGTCGCGGGGACATGAACCGGCCGGCGCCTCGCCGCCCTCGGTACCACACGGGGACCATCCACGCACTGCTGACCCCCGCGCCATTCGAACGGCGGACTAACGAAATGCCGGGATGATGTCCTGGACCAGGATGTCCATCGTCAGACGCTCGTAGCGGCGGGCCCCGCCGTCCTCCCCGACCCCCACCCAATCGTTGGTGGCCACGACCACGAGGAAAAGGTCCGGCACGACGATCACGTACTGTCCGGCATGCCCCCATGCGAAGTAGAGCGGGTCGCCCGGCTCGGAAACGACCCACCAGAGATAGCCGTAGGAAATCCCCCGGAGAGCCCCCAGGTCGAACCGCCAGTCGAACCGCGCCGCGGTGGACACTCCGACCCAGTCGGCGGGAATGAGTTGGCGGCCGCCGCTCGAGCCGCGCTGCAGGAAGAGCTGCCCGAACCGCAACATGTCCCGCGGGCGCAGGTCCAGTCCAGCGCCACCATTCCAGAATCCGTTGCCGAGCGGCTCCCAGGGGCTGCGCGAAATCCCCATGGGATCGAAGAGCGTGGACCGGGCCAGCGTGGGCAGCTCGGATCCGGTGGCCTGCTGGACGACGACACCGAGCAGATGGACCGCCGCCGAATTGTAGTTGAACTCTTCCCCCGGCGGCGCCGCGAACGGCCTCGCGAGGACGTAGCCGAGGGGGTCGTCCGAGCGAATCCACTCGATGTACGATCCGAACCCGCCGGTCTCGTCCCACTCCAGGCCGCTGGTCATCGTGAGGAGTTGCCGGATCGTGATCGCGCCCTTGTCCGGGTCGAGATCCGGCACGAGCGAGCCCAGGTAGTCGGCCACCGGGTCGTCCAGGGTCTTGATGTCCCCGCGCTCGAGGGCGATTCCGGTCAGCGCCGAAACGACACTCTTCGTGACCGAGCGCGCGTCGTGCAGCGTGTTCGCGCGAGCGCCGCCGAAGTACTCCTCGACGACGAGCCGCCCGTTTCTGGCGACCAGCAGGCTGCGCATGCGATGGTTGGTGCGGGCGCGGTCGATTCCCCTTTCCACCATCGCGGGCGAGCCGCCGACCTCTGCAACAGTGGCGGTGGTCCAGGGCCGCGCGAGATCGACCTCGACCAGCTCGTCGGGCCCGGGAGTCACGGTCCCGTCCGCGCAGGCTGCCAGCGCAACACACGCGGCCGCCGCGACGAAGAGGGACCCGGAACCGCGTCGCGGCAACTTGGTGTGACCCTTGAGGGAAGGCACCGATTCGGGCTCTGCTACAGGTTGGTCGTTCTCGTCCACAGCTGGAATCTGAACGCCGACCGCTGCGCGCGCCAATCGGGCGAACACCGCCGCCGCGAAGCGAATATCGGCACCCAGCGGGCGAAATCCGCGTACGGTTCATATCTTGGACCCCGTGATCCCGCGCCGTTGGCCGGAGACCCCCGGAATCGGTCCACGGGCTCCGTTCCCTTCAACCAGAGGTGATGAATGCTTATCGAACGTGCTTCCACCTGTCTTGCCGCCCTGGCGATCTCGGCCTCGTGGAGCTGTGCCTCCTCCCAGGTCGCGAATCCCGAAGAGCAGATCGCGCAGGCATTGGCGGCTGCGCCCGAAGACAAGTCCGAGGGCGCACGCGTCCTGGGGTACGCGAGGGACGGCAGCGTGGTGGAGCTGAGGCCGGGCTCGAACGACTTCGTCTGCCTGGCTTCGAACCCGGCGAACGAACGCTTCTCCAGTTCCTGCTATCACGCGTCGCTGGAGCCCTACTTCGCGAGAGGCCGTGAACTCGATGCCGAGGGCGCAGACCGGAATGACCGCTACCGGATCCGCTACGAAGAGATGGAGGCGGGCACGCTGCCCATGCCGGTCATGTCCGCCACGCAGTACATCCTAGACGGCACGTGGGACTCCGAGACCCGCACGGCCACGGCGACGGTGCGCTGGGTAATCTACGTCCCGAACGCCACGGGGGAGTCGACAGGGCTCTCGGAGCGCCCCCAAGAGGGGGGACCGTGGATCATGTTCCCGGGCACGCCGGGCGCCCACATCATGATCACGCCCCCGCGCGGCGGATAGTCCGGCCACCGCCAGTGCGAAGGTAGTCCCGCATGTTTGGCACGCTGTCAGGGTTCACACTCGCCGCCGCGGCGCTTGGGCTTCAGCTCGTTTTCGTGGTCGCGGTGCTGCTACGCCCGCGCACCCGGCAGTCATCGTCCATGGCGTGGATCCTGGTGATCGTGGCGTTGCCGGTGGCCGGGATCATCCTCTACCTGATCGTCGGCGAAGTCCGCACCGGCAGCAGCCGCAAGCGGCGTCACAGGATGATTCAGGGCAGCATCCGAGCGGCGCTGCGGCGGGCATGGCGGGACGAACCCGACGGGGCGATGATCCCATGGAGCACTGAGGCGGTGGCCCGGCTCGCCCGCCTCGGAAGCGACACGCAGCCGCACCAGGGGAACCGCCTGACGCTCCTGGCGGGAGCCACCGACTTCGTGGAGACGCTGACGGAAGACATCGACCAGGCCCGCCGGCACGTCCACCTCCTCTTCTACATCTACCTCGACGACGGTGCCGGCCGCGCGGTCGCGGATGCGCTGATACGAGCCGAAGCCAGAGGTGTGGAGTGCCGCCTTCTGGTCGACAACGTGGGTTCCAGCGACTTCCTGAAGTCCGAGCTGCGACGCGAACTGGTGCGCGGGGGTGTCCAGGTGGTCGCGGCGCTGCCCACGCGAATCACGCAGATCGCCGCGATCCGGCTGGACATGCGCAACCACCGGAAGCTCGCGGTCATCGACGGCCGCATCGGTTACACCGGAAGCCACAACGTGGCCGAGGAGGCCTTCCACCCCAAGCCCCGCTTCGCCCCCTGGGTCGACGCGACGCTGCGCATCGAGGGACCCACGGTCCGGGACCTGCAGGCGCTCTTCATCGAGGACTGGTTCATGGACACGGCCGAGAATCTGGACGGACTCATTGCCATCGCGCCGCAGGGGTTCCCCGACGGACGCATCGTCCAGGTGGTCGGCACGGGGGTGAATTCGCAGAATGAGGCGCTTGTGCGCGTGGTCCAGTCCGCCGTGCACATGGCCCACGAGGAGCTCATCCTGACCACGCCCTATTTCGTGCCGGACGAGGGCACCCTGGCCGCGATCACGACCGCTGCCGTCCGCGGCGTCCGCACCGTCGTCGTGGTTCCCGCCCGGAACGACTCGCCGATCGTGTCGCTGGCCAGCCGCAGCTTCTACCAGCCGCTCCTGGATGCGGGGGCGGAGGTTCACGAGTACACCCGGGGTCTTCTGCACGCCAAGACGATCACGGTGGACCGCGACTTTGCCCTGGTGAGCACCGCCAACCTCGACCGGCGCAGCTTCGAGATCAACTTCGAGGTGACCACCCTGGTCTACGACAGCGACTTCGCGTCCCAGCTGCGGCTACTGCAGATGCGGTATCTGGAGGACTGCCAGATGGTGGATGCGGCCCGGTGGTCGGCCCGGCGCTGGCCCCGCCGGCTGATCGAGAACGCGGCCGGGTTGTTCAGCCCTTTGCTGTGACCCCCCCGCCCGGCGAGATCCCCTCCGAGGTGGCGGCCGCCTGGGCCCTGCGG
>VXLT01000105.1 GCA_009841475.1 Gemmatimonadota bacterium | reverse complement strand
CCGTCCCCCCTCCGCCGCCCGAATATGGATCATCTGCTTCGCGTAGTTCCATTCGTACGCGGCGGACGCCAGGTCCAGCCCCTCATAGCACTGGAGCCGGATCAGAGGCCGCCCCAACCCGGCGGCCAGCGCCTTGCCGACCTCGGTCTTGCCGACCCCGGCCTCGCCCTCCAGCAGAAGCGGCCGGCCGAGTTCGAGCGCCAAGAAGAGCGCAGTACCCAGACCCACATCGGCCACGTACCCCTGGTCGCCCAGCATCGCGACCGCGTCCTGGACGGCCCTGGGGCGCTCCTGCGGGGCGCCCCCTATCCGCAAGCCTCCACGGCCCTCTTCGCCATCACCGTCACCAGGTGCGCCCGGTACTCGGCCCCGGCCGCGGTATCCGACAGCAGCCCGTGGCTCGACACCCCGATCCCCGCCACCGCCTCAGCGCTGAACGAGTCCCCCAGCGCGGCCTCCATCTCCGCCGCCCTGAACACGCCGTCACCCGACGCGCCCGTCACGGCGACCCGCACCCCGGCCGGCCCGTCCGCCACCATCACGCCCGCGACCGCATACTTCGACGCGGGATTCGCGAACTTGGCCCATCCCGCGCGCGCCGGCACCGGGAACCGCACCGCCGTGATCACCTCGTCGTCCTCCAGCGCGGTCATGAACATGCCCTGGAAGTAGTCGTCGGCCGCGATCTCGCGCCGGTCGGTTACGATGGTCGCGCCAAGCGCCACACACGCCGCCGGGTAGTCCGCGGCGGGGTCGTTGTGCGCCACCGACCCCCCGATCGTGCCTGCGTTCCTGACCTGCGCGTCGCCGATCCCGTCCGCCATCGCCGCCAGCGCGGGAATGCGCCCCTGCACGACAGCCGACCCGGCCACCTGAGTGTGGGTGCACATCGCCCCCACCGTGACCGAATCCCCGCCGTCGCTGATGTCGCCCAGCCCCGGCACGCCGGCCAGCGAGACCACGTCGGTCGGCGCGGCAAGGTTCAGCTTCATGATCGGCAACAGGCTCTGCCCGCCCGCGATCAGCGTCCCGCCCTCGGCACCCCGGAGCGCCGCGACGGCGTCGTCCAACGATGTCGGTGCGTGGTATGTGAAATCGTTCACGAGTCTCTCGTCTCCCGTTCTAGCCGTTGGCCTGCTGGATCGCCTGCCACACCCGCTGCGAGGTGGCCGGCATCGACATGTCATCCACCCCGAGCGGGCGCAGCGCGTCGATCACCGCGTTGATCACCGCCGGGGGCACGCCGATCGACCCGACCTCGCCGACTCCCTTGGCGCCGAGCGGGTTGTGGGTGCAGAGCGTCGTGTTGTGGTTGATGTTGAAGGACGGAAGGTCGGCCGCGCGGGGCATCGTGTAGTTCATGTACGACCCCGTCTCGATCTGCCCGTCGTCCTGGTAGACGCACTCCTCCAGCAGCGCCTGCCCGATCCCGTGCGCGAGCCCTCCGTGCAGCTGTCCGTCCACGATCATCGGGTTGATGATGCGCCCGACATCGTCCGCGCCGGTCACCGCGACCAGGTCCACCTCGCCCGTCTCCGGGTCGACCTCCACCTCGGCGATGTGCGTCCCCGCCGGGAAGGTGAAGTTGAGCGGATCGTAGAACGCGGTCTCCTCCAGCCCCGGCTCCAGCCCCTCGGGGTAGTTGTGCGGCACGTAGGCCGTCAGCGCCACCTCGCCGAGCGACTTGGAGCGGTCCGTCCCGGCCACCGTGAAGGACCCGTTCTCGAACTCGATGTCCTCCGCGGATGCCTCCAGCAGGTGCGCGGCGATCTTCTTGCCTTTCTCGATGACCTTCTCGACGGCCAGGTAGATCGCGGTCCCGCCCACCGCCAGCGAGCGCGAACCGTAGGTCCCCATCCCGAATGGGATCTTCGCCGAGTCCCCGTGCACCACGTCGACCGCGTCGAAGTCGACCCCGAGCATGTCGGAGACGATCTGCGCGAAGGTGGTCTCGTGGCCCTGACCGTGGCTGTGCGTCCCGGTGAAGACCGACACCGAACCCGTCGGATGCACCCGCACGCTACCCGACTCGTAGAGCCCGGCGCGCGCGCCCAGCGACCCCACCACCGCCGACGGCGCGATCCCGCACGCCTCGATGAAGGTCGAAATCCCGATCCCGCGGTGCTTCCCGCGCGCCGCCGCCTCCGCCCGCCGCGCCTCGAAGCCGTCCCAGTCGGCGGCCTTCAGCGCCAGGTCCAGCGTGGCGTCGTAGTCGCCCTGGTCGTACTGGAGCGCGACCGGCGTCTGGTACGGGAACTCGCGGATGAAGTTCTTGCGGCGGATCTCGACCCGGTCCATCCTGAGCTCGCTCGCCGCCTTGTCGACCAGCCGCTCCAGCAGGTAGGTCGCTTCGGGCCGTCCCGCCCCGCGCAGCGCATCGACCGGCACCGTGTTGGTGAAGAAAGACTTGACCTCGCAGTAGACCGCCGGCGTCGTGTACGGCCCCGCGAAGAGGATGCCGTACAGGTAGGTCGGGACGCAGGTGGCGAAGGTGGAGAGGTACGCGCCCAGATTGGCCTTGGTGGAAACGTGCAGCCCCAGGAAGTGGCCGTCCGCGTCCAGCGCGAGCTTCGCCGTGCTGATGTGGTCGCGGCCGTGCGTGTCCGACTTGAAGGCGTCGATGCGCTCGCAGGTCCACTTGACCGGCCGTCCGAGCTGCCCGGCGGTCCACGTCAGGATCGCCTCTTCCGCGTAGTGCGGGATCTTGGAGCCGAACCCGCCGCCCACGTCCGGCGCCACGATCCGCAGCTTGTGCTCGGGCAGTCCGAGGACGAAGGCGCCCAGCAGCAGCCGGACCAGGTGGGGGTTCTGGCTGGTGGTGTAGAGGGTGTATTCGCCGGTGGCGGGGTCGTAGTTGGCGATCGCCGCCCGCGGCTCGATCGCGTTGGGGATGAGCCGGTTGTTGACGACATCGATCGAGACGACGTGGTCGGCGGCATCGAAGGCGGCGTCGGTGGCCGCGCGATCGCCCACCTCCCAGTCGTAGCAGACGTTGCCGGGGGCCTCGTCGAAGACCAGCGGGGCCCCGTCGGCCTCCGCCGCCTCGATGGAAGCCACCGCGGGAAGCTCCTCCCGCTCCACGTCGATCAGGTTGGCGGCAGATTTGGCCTGTCCGGCGGTCTCCGCCACCACGATCGCGACGCAGTCGCCCACATAGCGCACCTTGTCGATTGCCAGCGCCGGGTGCCCCGGTTCGACCATCGGCGAGCCGTCCTTGCTGTGGATCAGCCACCCCGTGGGGATGCCGCCCACGCCCTCCATGTCCTTGCCCGTGAAGACCGCGTGGACTCCGGGCGCCGCCTTCGCCGCGCTCGTGTCGACCGCGCCGATCTTCGCATGCGCCATGCCGGACCGCAGGATGTAGCCATACAGCTGCCCGGGCAGATTGATGTCGTCGGTGTAGCGGCCGCGTCCCGTGAGGAAGCGCGTGTCTTCCTTGCGCTTGACGGAGGCTCCGATTCCCGTGCCATTCCCGCTCATGACCCACCTCCCATTGCCTGCGCGCCCGCCTGGACGGCCTTGACGATGTTGTGGTAGCCGGTGCAGCGGCAGAGGTTCCCCTCCAGCCACTCGCGGACCTCGTGCTCGGAGGGGTCGGAATTCCGGTTCGCCAGATCCACCGCGCTCAACACCATCCCGGGCGTGCAGAACCCGCACTGCAGCCCGTGATGCTCGCGGAAAGCCTCCTGCATGGGGTGCAGGTCGGCGCCGTTGGCGAGCCCCTCGATCGTCGTGACGTCCGCGCCGTCCGCCTGGACCGCCAGACAGGTGCAACTCTTGACGGAACTGCCATTGACGTGGACGACACACGCGCCGCACTGGCTGGTGTCGCACCCGACGTGGGTTCCGGTGAGACCGAGATGTTCGCGCAGGAAATCGACGAGGAGCGTTCGGCCCTCGACCGTTCCCGACCGCTCCATCCCGTTCACGGTCATTGTGACGGTTGGCATGGGCGTCTCCTGGGGTGTGGAATGTGCTGAGATGTGTACCTGGGGGCGCACCGCGGCCGCCGACGCCTCGCGTCATATGATCGGGTGCCCGCTCCTGGTGTGGGGGCCGGGTACGCCGCCCAGGTTTGGACGGACAGAATGGGGAGGGGTGGGCGGGGGG
>VXLT01000343.1 GCA_009841475.1 Gemmatimonadota bacterium | reverse complement strand
TGCCCAGTTCGGGCGGGATCGGTCCGGTCAGTTCGTTTCTGCGGAGTCGCAAGTCCTCCAGGATGGAAAGGTCGCCGAGTGCCGCGGGAATGGAGCCCGTCAGATCGTTGACGCCGAGGACCAGGGTCTTGAGGCCTTGCAGCTCGCCCAGCTCGGGCGGGATCGGTCCGGCCAGCGTATTGCGCTCCAGCACCAGGGTCTCCAGGCGGGTCAGGCGGGCCAGCTCCGGAGGAATCGACCCGATCAGGTTGCTCGCGGGGAGCTCGAGTCCCGTGACACGACCATTCGCCCCCGTCGTCACCCCGTGCCACTCGCCCACCGGCCGATCCGACAGCCAGCCTTCGTTTTCGATCCAGCCCGGGCCGGCCGTGGCTTCGTAGAAGGCCACCAGCACGCCCCTGTCCACGTCGGCTACCGTGATCTCGGCCGTTGCCTGCAGGTCGGAAGAGGCCGCGGTGATCGTGGTCATGCCCGGTGCGACTCCCGACACCAGACCCGACTCGTTGACGTTCGCCACCGAGGGGTCGCTGGAGGACCAGGTCATCGAAGCGTCGCCGCCCAACGTGTAGCCGTTCGCGTCCAGGACCTCTGCCGCCAGGCGCACCGTGTCGCCGACCGGCACCGTGTCGGCCAGTGGCGACACCGCGACCGAACTCGCCTCCTGAGCCACAGTCACCGCGGCGCTCCCGGACACGGCGCCGACGCTCGCGGTGATCGAGGCCGACCCGTTGCCCACGGCGGTCACCAGCCCGGCCGCGCTGACCGTTGCCACTCCGGCGCTGCTGCTGGCCCAGGTCACCGTGGCGCCGGACAACAGCTGGCCGTGCTGGTCGCGGACCTCCGCGCTCAGTTGCGCGGTCGCGCCGAGGGCCGCGAACCCGGTGGCATCCGGGTTCACCGTGATCGCCGCCGCCCGGGGCGGCTCGGGCGGGGGCTCCGTCGTGTCGTCGCCGCAGGCAGTGGCCCAGGCCAGACCGGAGAGTGCGATCAGTGTCAGGAAAGCGAACGGTCGTCGGCTCATCTTTGGCTCCTTGTCCCTACAAAGCGGGGGTTGCCCGTTACAGTACAGCTGCATCAATGGTGTCGAGCGCGAATCGACGGAGTGTCTGAGTTATGATACACTTGGCGGAGCGATTTCATTACAGTCAAGCAGTCCCGCCCTCCGAGTCAGGGTTCCCGCCGGATCGCGCCGCTTTCGTGCCCTCCTTCAGCGCGTACGCCTCGTACCCCACCGCCTGCAGCAGATTCGCGAACTGTCCCGACTGCACTCCGTTGTCGCAGAAGAGCACGTAGCGGGCGTCCCGGTCGAGGGTGGCGGCGAGGTCGGGGAAGTCGCGGGGAAGTACGCGCCGGGCGCGGGGGTGCCGCCAGCCGTCGTCCTGCTGCGGGGGCCGGCAGTCGATCAGCCGGGCCCCGTCGGGGAGCGCATCGACCCAGAGGTAGTCGCGGCGCAGGTCGTCGTCGGCCAGGCCGCGCAGGTCCAGCACCCTGCGGGCGTCCACGGCGCGGCCGACCAGCGCGGGGTCGAGGGGCGCTTCCTCGCGGTCCACCGCCAGGACTTTCGCGGCCGTGACCGGTTTGCCCTCCAGTATCGCGCAATACTCCCTGACCCGCGCGGAGAGGGCCGAGGTCCCGATCTGCTGGGCGATGCGGATGATCTCCTCCTTGTCGAAGCCGACGAGTGGGCGCAGCACCGGGCGGTTCGCGACAGATTCGATCGCGCGCAGGTTGCGCAGCGTCTGGGAGGACACCTGGCCGAGCGACTCGCCGGTGACCACCGCGTCAGCCCCGATCCCGGCGGCGACGCCTTCCGCGGCACGGTACATCAGACGCTTGAGCACGACCTGCCAGTAGCGCGGCGTCACTCGGTCCTGCAGCTCCTGCACCGCCTCGCCGAAGTCGACGATGTGCATGCGCGGCCGGTCCCCGTAGCTCCAGCGATCGGCCAGCACCCGGGCCACCTCGATCACGGAGCGCTCGAACGCCGGGCCGGCCAGGTTGCAGAAGACGTAGTCGAGGGCGACGCCGCGCTTCAGCAGCAGCCAGGCCGCGACCGCCGAGTCGAAACCGCCCGAGATCAGGCAGACCGCCCTGCCCTGCACGCCGAGCGGCAGGCCGCCCGGCCCCTCGGACCTGCCGCTGAAGAGAACGGCGCTCTGGTCGCGCACCTCGACGGAAACGGTGACCTCCGGAGTGGTGAGGTCGACGGTGCCGTAGGCGTTGAGGGCGGCGCCCAGGTCCACGCAGATGTCCCTCGACGAGAAAGGGTGCCGCCCGATCCGGCGCGCGGCGACCGCGTAGCGGCGGCCGCGAACCGCGTCCCTGTAGAGGTCGTGGCCCACGCGGACGATTTCGTTCAGGTCGGCGTCGATCTCGGCGTCCACGCGGGAGAAGGAACTGATGCCGAAGACGCGGGTGGCGGCCCGCATGGCGTCGTCGGCACGGCTCGCCGGCTGGGTATCCGCGGCACTGCCCGTCGCCCTGGCATCACTGGCACGGCTTGTCAGCCCGGAATCCGTGGTGGGGCCTGCGGCGTCCAGCGTCCGGCCGTGGCCCCGCGGGGCGTCCGCGACAGGCAGAGTGACAAATAACCGGCTCCATCTGTCACGGACCCGGGCCCGGGCACCCTCGCAGGCGAGCGCGTCGTTCAGATTGCGCGCCAGCTGCTGCTGAAAGCGGCGCCGGGTCCGATTCGACTTGCTGGCCACCTCGGCAGCGACGCGCACGATGTAGCGGTCGGCGGCAGGTGTGGTGGATGCGTTCATGTGGTGACCACCAGGACTAGTTCCAGGACAGCCCGCGCAGCTGCTCCACGTCGAGGTTGCCGCCGCTCAGCACGCACACCGTCTTCGTGCCGCGCGGCGCATCGATCAGCCCCTGCAGCAGCGCTCCGACCGGCGACGCGGCGGCACCCTCGGTGACCAGCTTGGTCCGGGTCATCAGCCACAGCATCGCGTCGAAGATCTGCTCGTCCGGCAGGGTGACGATCTCGTCGACGAAGCGCGAGACAACCGAGCAGGTGTTGTCCCCCACGCGCAGAACCCTGAGCCCGTCGATGATGCAGCCCATCTCTTCGAGGACGATGCACTCGCCCGCCTCGACGCTGCGCTTCATGGCCGGCGCGCCGGAGGACTCGACGCCGACGACGCGGACGTTCGGATTGATCGATTTCACCGCCATCGAGATCCCCGATATGAGCCCGCCGCCGCCGATCGGCACGACCACCATCTCCACCTCGGGGAACTGCTCCATGATCTCGAGCCCGACGCTCCCCTGCCCCGCGATCAGGTCCGGATCGTCGAACGGGTGGATATAGGTGAAGCCGTCCCTCTCCACGAGTTGGAGCGCCTTCTCGTTGGCTTCGTCCCAGATGCGGCCGTGCAGGACCACCCGGGCTCCATAGCCCTCGGTGGCGGCGACCTTGGCGCGGGTCGCATTCTCCGCCATCACCACCACGGCGCGCACCCCGTAGTGCCGCGCCGCGATCGCCACGCCCTGCGCGTGATTGCCCGCCGACGAGCAGATCACCCCGCGGGCGCGCTCGGCCTCTGTCAGCCTGGCGATCTTGTTGAGCGGGCCGCGCACCTTGTACGAGCCGCCACGCTGGAAGAGCTCGGCCTTGAGGCGCACATCCAGGCCGGACGCGTCGCTCAGGGAGCGGCTGGTCAGCATCGGCGTGCGGTAGACGTGCGGGGCGATGTTGCGGTACGCCGCTTCGAATTCGGCCCGCGTGAGGGTGAGGCCGCTCACGAGCTGATCCCCGGCAGCCGCACCGCACCCCCCAGCCACCCCCGCACCGCGTGGGGCCGGTACGGGGCCTCCAGCTCCGCGCACTCGTCGTCGCCGAGGACGAGGTCCACCGACGCGGCGGCCGCGTCCATCTGCCCGACCTTCGTGAAGCCCACAACCGGGGCGACCACCGCCGGCCGCGAGAGCAGCCACGCCAGCGCCACCTGCACCGGCTCCACCCCCCGCCGCCGCGCCACCCGCAACGCGGCGTCGACCACGTCCCAGTCGGAGTCGTGGTCGTAGAGCTCGTCGGTGAGGGTGTCGGTGTCGCCCCGTTCCGCGGGCGAACCGGGACCCGCGTTCACGGCTCCCGCGCCGCCGTCCGCCGAGCCGCCCTGGCCACCCC
>VXLT01000020.1 GCA_009841475.1 Gemmatimonadota bacterium | reverse complement strand
CCGCCATCACCACGCGGGAAGGGTTCGGCGAAGCCAGCCAGACCTCGCGCACCCCGGCCACCCTCGCCGTCACGGCCGTCATGAGCACCGACGACGGCAGCGGGAACCGCCCTCCCGGCGCGTAGCACCCGGCCACCCGGACCGGCACGAGCCGGTCGCCGGCCCTTCCTCCCTCCACCTCTACGTCCACCGGGGCGCCCGACTCCAGCTGGGCACGGGCAAAGTGCTCGATCCGGCCGGCGGTGCGCTCCAGCACCTCCCGGTCTCCCCGCGGCAACGACTCCAGGGCGGCGTGCATCTCGCGCGGCGTCCTGACCAGCGCCCCGCCCGCTTCGAGACCGTCCCACCGCTCCGCGAACTCGCGCAGCCGCGCCTCGCCGCCCTCGCGCACCGACTCGATGATTTCCAGCACCGGCCCGATCATCCCGGGCGGTAACGCGGGCTGGCGCGCCCGCGCGGCATCGGCCGCCGCCACCCGTCTGAGCCGAAAACGCTCCCGCCCATGTCCACCGTCGCCGTGCGGCTCGCTACTCACCCGCCGCCCCCTTCGGCGCCGACGCCTGCCTCCTGCGGACCTTCATGCTCCGGCGATCCAGTTCACGCTCGACATCGGCAAGGCTCACGCCGGCATGCTCCAACGCCACCGTCAGGAAGTACATCACGTCGGCGGCTTCCTCGACTACCCGCTGCCGGCCCGGCCCGGCGTCCCGTTCAGCCATCCCGTCGTCCGGCCGCACCGACGCTACGTCCTGCTCGCCCATTCCCGTGCCTGCCCCAGCCCGTTCACCCATCGCTTCGCCCAGTTGCACCACCGCGTCCCCCAGCTCCCCCGCCTCCTCCACCAGCTTCCCCCTCAGGAAAGCAGGGTCCGCGATCAGCCGGTTGGTCAGCGACCCCGGCACCGCGCGCGCCCGCCGGGACTCGACCGTCCGTTCCAACCTTCGCAGCCCCTCGCCCGGACCGAAGCACGTCCATTCACCCGTGTGGCAGAACCCCGCCCCGCGCTGGGACACCGTGAACCTGAGCGCGTCCCGGTCGCAGTCGGGCTCAACCCTCAACAGATTCTGCGTCGCGCCGGACGAAGCCCCCTTCCGCCACAACCCCCGTGAGCGGGAGTGGTAGACCCCTCGTCCTTCGTCGATCGCGGTGCGCACACTCTCCAGGCTGGACCAGACCAGTCCGAGAGCCGCGCCCCGGTCGTCCGTGACCACTGTGGGCCAGAGTCCATCCGGCCGCTCGCTGCGGAGCGGCGCCGTGAACGCTTCCGCGAGCCCGAGGGTGCCCCGGTAGAGCGCCATCCCGACCTGGCCGTCGGCGCCGGCCCCGTCGAGCCACGCGATCTCCTCGGGGGTGGTGATTCCACCGGCGATGGTGAGCCGCGACGAGCCTGCCTCCGCGACTAGCGCGCCGACCCGGTCCCTGGGGAACCCGCCCTCCTTCCCCTCGCCTTCGACGAACGTCACGAGGAATCCGCAGGCGAGGCCGCGCAGCTCGCGCATCCCCTCGAGGACGGTGCGCCCCGTGCGCCGGGTCCACCCCTTCACCACGACCTCGCCATTCCAGGCGTCCAGCGCGGCCACGACCCGTTCGCGCGGCAGCGCCTCCAGCACTTCCGGGACCGCGGCCGTCCCCAGAACCACCTTCGCCGCCCCCCGGTCCAGCCAACGCAGCGCCGCATCCCGGTCACGTATCCCGCCGCCCACCCGGCAGGGCGCCAGGCGGCACAGCTCCTCGATGACCCCGGCGTTGGATCCGCGTCCCAGCGCGGCATCAAGATCGACGACCGCGACCTCCCCGACCCGCCCGAACCGCTCGGCAATGGAGCGTGGGTCGCCGGCCTCCAGGACCTTGCGCCGGCCCTGCACCAACTGCACCGCCTGGCCGTCCATGAGGTCGATGGATGGGACGATCACCGGACGGCTTCCTCATAGGCCGGCCGGACCCGCACCCCCAGCCGCGCCAGGGCCCGCTTCACCCGGTCGACGGTCCAGTCCCGCTGATGGAAGATGGACGCGGCAAGGACCGCATCGGCCCCCGCAGCCACGGCGTCCGCCATGTGTTCGGGCGAGTCGGCTCCTCCCGAGGCGACGATGGGCACCCGCACGGCCGAGCGAACGGCGCGCAACAGGGACAGCTCGTAGCCGCTCCGCGTGCCGTCGCGGTCGATGCTGGTGAGAAGGATCTCGCCCGCGCCCAGCTCCACCGCCCGGCGCGCCCAGCCGACCGCGTCGATCCCGAGCCGCTCGGTGCCCGACCGCACCACGACCTCGTACGCGGCGGGACCGTTCCCCAGCGCGTCGATCGAGACCACCACACACTGCGACCCGAACCGGGCCGCCAGCTCCGAAAGCAGCCCGGGACGACGCAGCGCGGCCGTGTTTACCGCGACCTTGTCCGCGCCGGCCTCGAGCAGCGCCGCCGCGTCTTCCACCTCGCCGATCCCGCCCCCCACGGTGAGCGGCACCGACAGCCGCGCCCGAACCGCGCGCACGGTGGCCAACCGGGTCCCCCGCGCTTCGGTGGTGGCCGTGACGTCCAGCACCGCGACCTCGTCCGCCCCCTGTTCCTCGTACACTCGGGCGAGCGCCGCCGGATCGCCCTGGTCGGCAAGTCCCCGGAACCTGATGCCCTTGACCACGCGTCCGTCGCGAACATCGAGACAGGGGATAATGCGGACCGGCAACGGTGCCAATCCCGCGTCCACGGGGGCCGCCAAATCCACGGACCCGCGCTCCGCCACGGCGCCGCTCCCTGCCACGGGGACACCCCCCGCCGGGGGCGCTTCCGGCCGCGCCCCCACTCAGGCCTCCAGCCAGCGCGCCAGCAGCGCCCTGCCGTACGCTCCCGATAGCTCCGGGTGGAACTGACAACCCACCACCGCACCGCGCTCCATCGCGGCGAGGAACCGGCCGGCATACTCGCACCAGACCGGCTGCCAGCCCGCGGGGGCCTCGGCCAGGCGGTACGAGTTCGCGAAGTATGCGTAACCCCCCGGCACGATGGTGCACGCTTTCGCCGGCTCGACCCGGTTCCATCCCATCTGCGGGACGCGCCAACCCGCTTCGCCGCTGTCGTAGCTCTCCGCGACCCCGTCGATCGCGCCGAGTCCCGGCACACCGGGGGCCTCTTCGCTCCCCCGGGCCATGAGCTGCATCCCCAGGCAGATCCCCAGCGTCGGGCGTCCGGCTTCGATGCGGTCGCGGAGCGCGTCCTCCAGGCCGTGAGAGGCAATCGCTCTCCGGGCCGCCGCGAAGGCGCCGACCCCGGGCAGCACCAGCCGCTCGGCTGCAGACACGCCCTCGGGGCTTGCCGTCGTGCGCACGCGGCAGCCGAGTCCCTCGAATCCGGAATGCACCGAGGCCAGGTTGGCGGTGCTGGTGCGCACGACCGTCACTACAGGCGAACCTCTCACAGCACGCCCTTGGTCGAGGGCACGCGTCCCGGCTCGCCGCGGGCAAGGGCGGTCCTGAGCGCCAGCGCCAGCGCCTTGAAGGCCGCCTCGATGCGGTGGTGATCGTTGCTGCCGCGAATCACGTCCACGTGAAGGGTCAGCCCGGCTCCCTGGGCGAAGGAACGGAAGAAGTGCGGCACCATTTCACAGGAAAGCGCGCCGACCCTCTCCCGCCGCAGCGACAACTCCCCGGCGAAGAAGGGACGGCCGGAAACGTCCGCCACGGCGCGCGCAAGCGCCTCGTCCAGCGGGGCGAAGGAATGGCCGAACCGGACGATGCCGCCCCTCCCCTCTCCCAGCGCACGGGCGACCGCGCTTCCGAGCGCGAGGCCGGTGTCTTCGACGGTGTGGTGGTCGTCGACCTCCATGTCGCCCCGGCAGACCAGCTCCAGGCCCCATCCGGCGTGGAAGGCCAGCGTGTACAGCATGTGATCGAAGAAGCCTATCCCGGTCGTCACCCGGATCGGATTCTCCCCCCCGGCCGGTTGCATCTCGCCATCCAGATCGATCGACACCGTCACGCTGGTCTCCGCGGTCTCCCGCGACACCTGCGCGCACCGGCTCCCGGCGACCGTCGCGCCCCCCGGCCGCTTATCCATCGAACAGTCCCGCGAAGTCGGCTTTGGCCTCCACGACGCGGGCGGCCCCGGCCCCTTCGAGCGCCGTCCAGACAACCGTCCGGGTGCCGTCGTCGCCGGCCCCCCCCCCCCCCGGCCCGCCCC